>CAIOSQ010000123.1 GCA_903860935.1 uncultured Rhodospirillales bacterium
TCGGCCTTCGAGGTCGCGGTCGCCGCGGAGGCGCGTCGCCGCGGTGCCGATGGGGTGATCTGCGGCCATATCCACAAGGCCGAGATCCGCGACATCGACGGCGTCCTCTATTGCAACGATGGCGACTGGGTCGAGAGTTGCACGGCGCTCGTCGAGCATTGGGACGGGCGGCTGGAAATTCTGACCTGGGCCAACCAGCATGGGGCCAACCAGCACGCGCTGCAGCCCGCGCGGGTCGCCTGACCGTCAGGGCGCCGGGCCGGGGTGGCGGGAATGCGCATAACCATCGTCACCGATGCGTGGGCGCCGCAGGTCAACGGCGTCGTGCGGACGCTCTCGGCGACGCGCGCCGAACTCGAGGCGCTTGGGCATGTCGTGACGATGATCACGCCACGGTCCTTTGCGACCTTTCCCTGCCCGAGTTATCCGGAGATCAGGCTGGCCCTGGCCGGGCCCGGTCGGATCGGCAAGGCGATCGAAGACAGCCGCTGCGACGCGCTCCACATCGCGACCGAGGGGCCGCTCGGATGGGCGGCGCGGCGTCATGCGCTGCGCCGCGGGCTGCGCTTCACGACGGCCTACCACACGCGCTTTCCGGAGTATCTGCAGCCCCGCCTCGGCATACCGCTCGGCGCCAGCTACGCGCTGCTGCGCCGCTTCCATGCGCCGGCGGCGAACGTGATGGCGCCGACGCCCTCGATCGTGGATGCGTTGACGGCGCGCGGCTTCGCCAATGTCGTCCTGTGGTCCCGGGGCGTCGATCTCGCCGCGTTCACGCCGGCATCGTCAGGTGCCGCATCCCTGCCGGAACCCGCGCTGCGCCGTCCGGTCTTCCTTTATGTCGGGCGCGTCGCAATCGAGAAGAACATCGAGGCCTTTCTCGGGCTGGATCTGCCCGGGACGAAATGGATCGTCGGGGACGGTCCGCAACGCGCCGCGCTGCAACGGCGCCATGGCGGTCCCGGCATCGTCTGGTCCGGGGCGCGCGACCCCAACGATCTCGCCCGCCTCTACGCGGCGGCCGATGTCTTCGTCTTTCCCTCGCGGACCGACACGTTCGGCCTCGTGATGCTCGAGGCGATGGCCTGCGGCCTTCCGGTCGCGGCGTTCGACGTCCCGGGGCCGCGGGATGTCGTCGGCGGATCCGATGCCGGGGTGCTCGACCAGGATCTGCGTCAGGCGTGTCTGCGCGCCCTGGCGATCCCGCGCGACCGGGCGCGCGCGCATGCGGAGCGCTTCGGCTGGGATGCCGCGGCGCGCCAGTTCCTCGGCCATCTGCGCCCGGTGGCCGCCTGACGCATCTTCCTATCGGCACGCGCCTCCCCAGCGCCACCAGGCGTCGGGAAGGGCGGCGGCGGCGGCGGCGGCGCGTTCCGGTGTCGCGAAGAGGCCGAAGCAGGTCGCGCCGGATCCGCTCATGCGCGCGAGCAGACAGCCGGGGCGCGCGGCGATGGCGGCCAGCGTTTGGGCGACCGGCGGGCAGAGCGTGATCGCCGCGGCCTCCAGATCGTTGCCGAGGCGGGAGAGATCCGCGGCCATCGCCGCGGCGTCGGGCCAGGCCGGGGGCAGGTCGGCCGGCGGCGCGAAATCGCCGCGGCGCGCGCGGAAGACATCGGGCGTCGGCAGCGCGACGCGCGGATTGGCGAGCAGCAAGCCGAAACCGGGCAGGCGCGGCGCGGGTTCGATCCGCTCCCCGATGCCGCCCATGCGCGCGGTGCGCGCGGCGAGGCAGACCGGCACATCGGCGCCGAGCGCAAGCGACAGGCCCGGCAGGTCGACCGCCTCCGGCGCGATCCCCCACAGGCGGCAGAGTGCGCGCAGCGTCGCCGCGGCGTCGGCGCTGCCGCCGCCGATGCCGCTCGCCACCGGCAGGCGCTTGACCAGGGTCAACGCCGCGCCGCGCGGCGCGCTGCCGATGGCCGCGCGCAACGCCCGCGCCGCGCGCAGAACCAGATTGTCAGGCTCCGCCGCGAGCGCCGCGGCCTCGGGTCCGTCCAGCGTCAGCGTCAGCGCCGCTTGGTCGGCCGGTGCGGCCAGGATCTCGTCGCCGATCTCCGCGAAGACCGCGAGGCTGTCGAGCAGGTGATAGCCATCCGCGCGCCGCCCGACGATGCGCAGGAAGAGATTGACCTTGGCGGGTGCCGGCTCGCCGCGGATGGTCATGCGGGACGCGCGAAGGGCAGCAGCACGGTCGCGGCGGCCTGGGCGGCGATCCCCTCTTCGCGTCCGGTGAAGCCCATGCGCTCGGTGGTCGTCGCCTTGACCGAGACGTTCTCGACGCCGAGTCCGGCGATGGTGGCGATCCGCGCGCGCATCGCCTCGGCATGCGGCGCGATTCGAGGACGCTCGCAGATCAGCGTGACGTCGGCGTGGACGAGGATCCCGCCGCGTGCCGCGACGCGTGCGGCGGCGTGGCGCAGGAAGCGGGTGCTGTCGGCGTCGCGCAGCGCCGCGTCCGAAGGCGGGAACCAGCGGCCGATATCGCCCTCGGCGAGCGCGCCGTAGATCGCGTCGCACAGCGCGTGCAGACCGACATCGGCGTCCGAATGCCCGGCGAGGCCGCGGGCATGCGGGATCTCGACACCGCACAGGACGAGCCGGCGCCCGTCGGCGAAGCGATGGGCGTCGAACCCCAGTCCCGTCCGCGGCACGAGCCCCGCGAAGTCGGTCGGTGTTCCGGACATGGCGTCAGGCTCTCGCCGCCGCGGTGCGCGGCCCCAGAGCCTCCAGGACCCGCGCGACGATGGCGTCGGCGTCGGGTCGGGAATCGGCATGCGCGCGCGCTGGCTGATCCGGGTCGATGACGTGATCCGGCAGCACCAGGTTGCAGATCCGCAGCCGGCCATCGAGCAGCCCCGCGCTGGCGAGGACGTGCAGCACCTGCGTCCCGAAGCCCCCGATCGCGCTCTCCTCGACCGTCACGAGCAGCTCGTGCCCGGCCGCGAGGCGTCGCAGCAGCGCGGCGTCGATGGGCTTGGCGAAGCGCGCATCGGCCACCGTCGTGCCGATGCCGTCCGCGCCGAGGATATCGGCGGCCCTGAGGCATTCGCCGAGCCGCGTGCCCAGCGACAGCAGCGCGACGCGCCCACCCTCCCGAAGAACCCGGCCGCGACCGATCTCCAGCGGGACGCCGCGCGCGGGCAGGTTCGCCCCGACGTCCGCGCCGCGTGGCACGCGCAGGGCCGAAGGCCGGTCGTCGAGGGCCACCTGGGTCGCCACCATGTGGCGCAGTTCGGTGGTATCGGCCGCTGCCATGATGACGATCCCGGGCAGGCAGCCGAGACTGGCGAGGTCGATGGCGCCCGCCGGATCGTCGGCGCCGGGCAGCCCGGCTTGAACGATCGCCAGACGCACCGGCAGGGACCGGGCCGCGACGTCGTGCACGATCTGGCCATAGGCGCGATGCAGGACGGCGGGGTCCATCGCGACGAAGGGCTTCATCCCCTCTGCGGCGAGCCCGGCGGCGAAGGCGACGGCGTGCTGTCCAGCGATGCCGGCATCGAAGCAGCGCGCGGGAAACGCCTGGGCGAAGACGTCGAGACCGAGATCGGCGGGCGTCGCGGCGGTGACCGCGACGATGGCCGGATCGCGGCGTGCCTCTTCGACGAGACTGTCGGCGAAGGCGCAGCTGCGGTTGGTCGCGCCGCTGCGCGCCTGCGCGGCGGGAGCCTGGTCGCTGCCCTTGCGCGTCACGACATGGACGAGGATCGGCCCCGAATCGGCATCGCGCACGTTGCTCAGAACCGGCAGCAGGTGATCGAAATCATGGCCGTCGATGGGGCCGACATAATGGAAGCCGAGCTCCTCGAAGAGCGTGCCGCCGGTCCAGTAGGTTCGTGCCATCTCCTCGGCGCGGGCGGCGCGTCGTTCCCAGCGCCGCGGCAGGCGGCGTGCGAGCTGGCGCGCCGCGTCGCGCAGCCGGAAATAGGTCGAGGACGAAGCAAGCCGTGCGAGATAGGCCGAGACCGAGCCGACCGGCGGGGCGATCGACATGTCGGCGTCGTTGAGGACGACGATCAGCCTTTCGTTGCGCAGGCCCGCGTTGTTCATCGCTTCGTATGCCATGCCGGCGGAGAGCGCATCGTCGCCGACCACGCAGACGACATGGTTGCGCGCGCCGCGCAGATCGCGCGCCACCGCCATGCCGAGACCGGCGGAGATCGAGGTCGCGCGATGCGCGGCGGCGAAGGGATCGGCGGCGCGCCGGCCGGCGAGGATCCCGTACGGGCGGGATTGGTGGCCGGTATCGAAGATGATGCGATCGCGCGGCGTGTCGAAGACCTTGTGCAGCGCCAGCGTGAGTTCGACGGCGCCAAGGCTGGCGCCGGGATCTCCCTCGGAGGTGGCCGCCGCCGCGACGATTTCGCGCCTGATCTCGGCGGCGAGCTGCGCGAGTCTTTCGTCGGGGAGGGCGCGCACATCCTCTGGCGCTGCGATCGCGTCGAGCAGTCGTGGTGCAGACGGCTCGTGCGCCGGCTCCGGCGCGCGCGTACGCGGATCCGTCCGTGCCTCGCGCGCGGCCCCGGGTGCGGAGCCGCTTTCGGCCTCGGGCATCGTCACCGCGGCGTGAACCAGCAGGACCGTGCCGCCATGCACCGTCCCGTCATCGTCGCCGGCGTCGTGCCGGTCGCCGATCCCGACATCGACATGGGCGGCCTCGATGGCGAGCGCCTCGGCGATCCAGGCGACCATCCGTGCGGGCTGCAGCCCGGCGGCGTCGAGGCCGGCGCCATGCAGCGCCAGGGCGACGTTCGCGACCGCGCCGCCGGCTTCGCGCACGCGCCGTGCCGCCTCTGCCGGTGTCGTACGCGCCGCGGGCAGGCGGGCCGCGCGCAGCAGCGCCGCCGCGATGGCCGCCGCGGCCGGGTCGTCGGCCGCGCCGTACAGGAGCCGTGCGGGATCTGTCCCGGGGCGCAGCGCGCGGCGCGTGAAGCCGCTCAGCCGCTCCTGGCCGTCCCAACTGCCGTCGCGGAACTCGCGGTCGGCCTGTCTGATGTCGGCGACGGTGGTGAGCTTGCGGTTGATTTCCGCGCCCTCGACGATCGCGACGCGCAGCCCGTGCCATTCGGCGACCGCCGAATCGTCGGTGAAGTCGTCGCGCCCCGCGGCGGCGGCGGCACGATGCGCGGCCAGGATATCGGTGAAGCGGAAACCCTGTGGCGTCTGCGCGCGATAGAGCCCGTTGCGCGCCACGGTGGCACCGACCTGCATGCCGGCGACGTTGCGCTTGAGCGTGTCCGCCACCGGCAGGGCGGGGATGGCGCCGGGTGCGTGCGCGAGGGCCGCGATGACGGTGTCTACCAGGGCGTGGCGGATGAAGGGGCGCGCGGCGTCGTGGATGAGCACGAGGTCGGGAGCATCCGGGCCGACAAGGGCCTCGAGACCGGCGCGCACCGAGTCCTGGCGCGTGGCGCCGCCGACGACCGGCGGCAGCAGATGGGCGTCGAGCCCGCGCGTCGCGGCCTCGTAGGCCATGCGATCGTCGGAATGGATCACCACGACGCTGCGCGCGACGCGCGGATGGGTGGCGAAAGCGCGCAGCGTGCGCGTCAGCACCGGCACCGCGCCGATATGCTGATACTGCTTGGCCACGCCGTCGGCCTGCATGGCGCGGGTACCGCGCCCGGCTGCGACGACGAGACAGACGACTCGCATGTGGAACTCCCCGGTCCAGGCGGTCATCATACACGTGGTCGGCGCCCGGTGCCGTGTTACGGCGTCGTGACACGTGGGCGCAGCGCGACGGGCGGGCGCCGGCATTGATTTCGGCAGGATGGACAAGATGCGTATTCCGACGATCATCGGTCATCGTGGCGCGCGGACCAACGCGCCGGAAAACACGCTCGCGGGGCTCCGTCGGGCGCATGAGGAAGGCGCGACCTGGGTCGAGTTCGACGTCAAGCTGACCCGTGACGGCGTCGCGATCCTGATCCATGACGAGACGATCGATCGCACGACCGATGGTACCGGGGCGGTGCGCGACCTGACGCTGGCGCAGATCCGGCGCGCCGATGCCGGCTGCCCGGCCATCTTCGGCGACCGGTTCAAGGGCGAGCGCGTCCCGACGCTGGAGGAATCCCTGGCGCTGCTGCGCGATCTCGGCATGGGGTTCAACCTCGAGGTCAAGCCCTGTCCAGGTCTGGAGGCCGAGACCAGCCGCGTCGCGCTGGCCGTCGTGGGACGGGTCTGGCCGACGGGGCTGCCGGTACCGCTGATTTCGTCCTTCAAGGCGGCCTCGCTCGAAGCGGCGCGCGCGGCGGCGCCTGATCTGCCGCGCGGCTACCTCGCCGAACGGCTCGAGGACGACTGGATCTCCCGCGCGCGCGGCCTTGGCTGCGCCACGATCCATCCGGGCTTCCGGCACCTGACCCGCGCCCAGGTCGAAGCGGCGCATGCCGCCGGCATGCCCGTGCTGGTCTGGACCGTCAACGATCCCGCGCGCGCGGTCGAACTGCGCGGCTGGGGGGCGGACAGCCTGATCAGCGACGTTCCTGGCGCGATCGCCGCAGCGATCGCATGAGGGCGGCGGCGTGCGCCCTCGCCCTCGCGGCGGCGGCGCTTGGCGTCGTGTCGGCCGCCGCGGGCGCGCTGCCGCTTCCCGACGCGCCGGATCTCGATCCGGCCGGCTGGCAGGAGGTGCTGTTCCGCGACCGCGCGCCGGTCGCCTTCACGCCAGCCGGGGAGGACGATGGGATCGCCATCCGTGCCGAGGCCGCCGCCTCGATGCTGGCCGTGCGCCTGCGTGTCGACCCGGCAGCGCGGGCTTGCCTGTCCTGGCGCTGGCGCCTCGACGAGACGACGATGCCGCCGACCGATCTGGGCCGCCGCGGCGGCGACGACCGCAACCTGATCGTGGCGGTCGGCTTCGCCCACGATCCCGCACGCCGCAGCCTGGGCCAGCGCCTGCGCTACGATCTCGCGCGGCTGCGAGCCGGGCGGGAGATCCCGGGCCGCGTCATCTTCTATGTCTGGGGTGGCGCGCATGCGGTCGGCAGCTGGATGGAAAGCCCCTACATGGACGGGGCTGGTCTGATCCGTGTCGTCGAGTCGGCTCCGGGTCCGTTCGGGGCGTGGCGCGCGGTGCAGGTGGACGTCGCGGCCGATTACCGCGCGCGCTTCGGCGAGGCGCCGCCCGCGGTGGTCGAACTGGCGATCGGGGCGGACAGCGACGACACCGCATCGCGGACATCCGGACGGATCGCCGATCTCGCCTTTCGTCCGGGATGCTGACCGTTCTGGTCTTTCCATGGCCGGGCGCCTGCGCTAGGTACAACCCCTTGCGCGCAAGCGCGCATCCTGATGCCGCATGACGGAACCCCGAAAGCCCCAGGCATGTTCGCAGTGAAGCCCTTGTTGATTTCCGGACGCGAGGTCCTCCCCCTGGTCGAGGGAGGCAAGGGCATCTCGGTCTCCAACGGGGAGAGTTCGGGGGCCTGGGCCGCGGCGGGCGGCGTCGGGACCTTCTCGGGCGTCAATGCGGATGCCTACGAGGCCGACGGCACGCTGTCGGAGCAGCGCTATCATGGGCGCACGCGGCGCGAGCGCCATGAGGAACTGATCGCCTTCTCGATCCGCGGCGGCATCGCGCAGGCGCGCATCGCGCACGAGACGTCGAACGGCCAGGGCCGCATCCACATGAACGTCCTGTGGGAGATGGCCGCCGCCGAGCGCATCCTCCACGGCATTCTCGAAGGCGCCAGGGGCCTCGTCCATGGCGTCACCTGCGGCGCCGGCATGCCCTACAAGGTCGCCGAGATCTGCGCGCATTACGGCGTCTATTACTATCCGATCATCTCCTCGGCCCGCGCCTTCCGCGCGCTGTGGAAGCGCTCCTATCACAAGTTCCGCGATGGCCTGGGCGCGGTCGTCTACGAAGATCCCTGGCTCGCGGGTGGTCATAACGGCCTGTCGAACGCCGAGGATCCGCGCAAGCCCGAGCCGCCACTGCCGCGGATCGTCGAGC
Organism: uncultured Rhodospirillales bacterium; assembly: GCA_903860935.1. GTDB lineage: Bacteria > Pseudomonadota > Alphaproteobacteria > CACIAM-22H2 > CACIAM-22H2 > CAIOSQ01. Next base: position 7,964 of record CAIOSQ010000123.1, read on the forward strand.
TGCGCCGTCAGATGAACGAATTCGGCCTCCACGACACGCCGATCGTCATGGCCGGCGGCGTGTGGTTCCTGCGCGAGTGGGAGGAGTTCCTCGACAACCCGGATGTCGGGCCGATCGCCTTCCAGTTCGGCACGCGACCGCTCCTGACGCGCGAGAGCCCGATCAGCCCCGAGTGGAAAGAGCGTCTGCTGCAGCTGCGCAAGGGCGACATCCTGCTGCATCGTTTCTCGCCGACCGGTTTCTATTCCTCGGCCGTGATCAACCCCTTCCTGAGCGAACTCGACGAACGCTCCAGGCGCCAGGTTCCCTACGCCGCCGCGGCGGCAGGGGAGATGACAGAGGTGCTGGCGATCGGCGCGCGCGGGCGCAAGGTCTATCTGACCGCCGCCGACAAGGCGAACGCGCAGGCCTGGATCGCGGCGGGCCATGTCGAGGCGATGCGCACTCCGGATTCGACGCTGATCTTCGTCACCCGCGAGCGGGCCGAGCTGATCCATCGCGATCAGGTCGACTGCATGGGCTGCCTGTCCGCGTGCATGTTCTCGAACTGGGCCCAGAACGAGGAGGGGACGACCGGCAAGAAGGCCGATCCGCGCTCCTTCTGCATCCAGAAGACGCTGCAGGACATCGCCCATACCAGCGACGTCGACACCCAGTTGATGTTCGCCGGGCACAACGCCTATCGCTTTTCCGAGGATCCGTTCTATGCCAACGGGTTCATCCCGACCGTGCGTGAACTGGTCGACCGGATCGCGACCGGGGATTGACCACATAGGTTGTAGTGATTCCAGGGTCGGCGCAAAGTGCTTGTCAGCCCTGGACATCTCGACTGACTACGGCATATTACGCGGCCATGACCGATCGTCCTTTCGCGCCGTCGCTCGAGCGGCTCAAACGCCATGGCCTGCGTCCGACGCGCCAGCGTCTGGCGCTCGTGAAGATCCTGTTCGACCGCGGTGATCGCCATGTCACCGCCGACAATCTTCGCGACGAGGCGGCCGCCGCCGGGGTGCGGGTATCGTTGGCGACGATCTACAACACTCTGAACCAATTCACCGCGGCGGGGTTGTTGCGGGAGGTCGTGGTCGAGGCCGGACGGTCCTATTTCGATACCAACACCTCCGACCACCACCACCTGCTGGTCGAACCGGGCGGCGAACTTGTCGATGTTCCCGCCAGCCATGTCCGCGTCGTCGGACTGCCCGATCTGCCGCCGGACCTGTCGTTGCGGCGGGTCGACGTCATCCTGCGCGTCGCGCGCGCCGCGAAATAATCCAGTCTGGAATTGTTCCAGACTATTGACAGCTCTGGGGGTCGGGACTAACTCCCGGGTCCCGTGCGGCGCCCGATGCATCGGATGCCGCGCGGTCAACCTGCAGGAGACAAGCCGATGCCGATGCTCAAGGGTACGAAGACCGAGGAGAACCTCAAGGCCGCGTTCGCCGGCGAAAGCCAGGCGAACCGCCGCTACCTCTATTTCGCGCAAAAGGCGGATGTCGAGGGCCACAACGACGTCGCCGTCGTGTTCCGCTCCACCGCCGAGGGCGAGACCGGCCACGCCCATGGCCACCTGGAGTTCCTCGAGGAGTCGGGTGACCCCGCGACCGGCCTGCCGATCGGCACGACCTCGGACAACCTGAAGGCCGCGATCGCCGGCGAGACGCACGAGTACACCGACATGTACCCGGGCATGGCCAAGTCGGCCCGCGAAGAGGGCTTCGACGAGATCGCCGACTGGTTCGAGACCCTGGCGAAGGCCGAGAAGAGCCACGCGGGCAAGTTCCAGAAGACGCTGAACGAGATGGCGAACTGAGTCTTGCGGCGCCGCGGGCCCGGCCTTGCGCCGGGTCCGCGGTGCCGGATCTTTCGAACGCCCGCCCCGACACGAGGACAGAGCCATGCGCGAAGGCAGTCTCGAAGCACCGACCCGCCACCCGATCGACTGGCACAGCCCGGATTTCTGGGACGAGGCCAAGCTCGAGGCGGAGCTGCGTCGCGTCTACGACATCTGCCATGGCTGCCGGCGCTGCTTCAATCTCTGCGACTCCTTCCCCAAGCTCTTCGATTTCGTCGACAACGCGCCGAACGAGAGCGTCGAGGACCTGACGCAGAAGCAACTCATGGACGTCGTCGACGGCTGCACGCTGTGCGACATGTGCTTCCTCACCAAGTGCCCCTACGTGCCGCCGCACGAGTGGAACCTCGATTTCCCGCATCTGATGCTGCGCGCGCGTGCCATCGAGACGCGCAAGAACGGCGTGAAGTGGAACGAGGCGGCCCTCACCCAGACCGACCGCAACGGCAAGCTGGCGGCGCTCGCCGCGCCGATCGCGAACTGGGCCTCCAAGGAGGACAACGCCCTCACCCGCCCGCTGATGGAAAAGACGCTGGGCGTGCACCGCGAGGCGCGGCTGCCCAAGTTCAACACCGCGACCTTCAAGATGCGCGATCGCGCCGAGCCGGCGACGCTGAACCACGAGGCGCCGGCCTTCGGCAAGCGCAAGGTCGCGCTCTACGCCACCTGCTTCGTCAACTACAACGATCCCTCCATCGGCATGGCCGCGCGCGCCGTTCTGGCGCGTAACGGCGTCGAGACGCGGGTCGAGTATCCGCGCTGCTGCGGCATGCCCCAACTCGAGCGTGGCGAGATCGAGAAGGTCGCCGCCGCGGCCAAGGCCACGGCCGCCCATTTCGCGCCGCTGATCGACGAGGGTTGGGATATCGTGGCCCTGGTTCCGTCCTGCGCGCTGATGCTGAAATTCGAGTGGCCGCTGATCGTGCCGGACGATCCGCTGGTCAAGAAGCTGGCCCAGGCGACCTTCGACATCACCGAATACGTCGTCGACATCCACAAGACCCAGGGTCTCGCGCCCGGTCTGAAGCCGCTGGAAGGCGGCGTCGCGGTCCATATCGCCTGTCACGCGCGCGCCCAGAACATGGGCCCGAAGGCGGCCGAGATGCTGCGCCTCATTCCTGAGCCGGACGTCCAGGTCATCGAGCGCTGCTCGGGCCATGGCGGCAGCTGGGGAATCATGAAGGAGAATTTCGAGACCGCGGTGAAGGTCGGCAAACCGGCTGCCCGCAACGCCGTCAAGGCCGGCAAGGCGCATCTCGCCTCCGAATGCCCGCTGGCCGGCGATCATCTCGCCCAGATCATCGACCGCCTGGGGGAGGGCGGTCCTGCGCCCGATCCCAAGCATCCGATCGAGCTCTTCGCCAAGGCCTATGGCCTGGCGTGACGCCGGTCGCGCCCATCCCCCATCCAGCCAGTCCAGAGAGGCCGAGATGATTGCTGCCATGAAGACCGAGATCACCCGCGCCGACATCCTGCCGCTCGACGTCTATGGTCGCGAGCGCCGCGCGCTGCGCGCCGACATCGTCGAGATGAAGAAGCTGCGCCGCGTGTGCGTCGGTCCCTTCGCGACGTTCTATTTCGAGAACTACCGCACGATGTGGCATCAGGTGCACGAGATGCTGTTCATCGAAAAGGGCGGCGACGCCCAGGTCGAGGACGAGCTCAGCGCCTACAACCCGCTGATCCCCAAGGGCAGCGAATTGATCGCCACGGTAATGCTCGAGATCGAGGATCCGGTCCGCCGGGCACGGACCCTCGCGCGGCTCGGCGGCATCGAGCGTCACATGTTCGTGTCGGTCGCGGGCGAGCGCGTGGCCGCGCGTCCGGAGAGCGACGTCGAGCGCACCAAGGCGGACGGCAAGACCAGCGCGGTGCATTTCGCGCATTTTGACTTCACCGCCGCCCAGATCGCCCGCTTCCGCGATCCGACCGCCCAGGTGGTGGTCGGCATCGACCATCCCGAGTACAGCCACATGGCTGTTCTGTCCGGCGACGCGCGCGAGGCTCTGTCGCGCGATTTCGTGGGCTGATCCGCGTCGGCGGGGGCGGCGTCGCGGCGCCGTCCCCGCCGGGCACCGCTCAGGCGGCGCCGAGAAAGCCGCCCAGCGCGCTGGCGAGGTTGTCGCCAAGTTCGGGCGCCAGATACCCGCCTTCCTGCACCAGCACCGTCGGCAGATCGAGCCGCGCGAGTGCGGCGCCGATGCGCGCGAAGCACGCCGTATCGAGCGCCATGCCACGCAACGGGTCGCCCGCGAAGGCGTCGAGCCCGAGCGCGACCACGAGCGCCCCGGGCGCGAAACCCCGCACCGCGTCGAGCGCGATCTCCAGCGCCGCCATGTAGGCCTCGTCGCCCGTGCCGAGCGGCAGCGGCAGGTTCACGTTGAAGCCTTCGCCCGGACCCGCACCGCGCTCCGCCGCGTAGCCGTTGAAGAACGGATAGTAATGGGCGGGATCCGCGTGCAGCGAAACCGTCAGCACGTCGGCCCGGCGCCAGAAGATGTCCTGCGTGCCGTTGCCGTGATGCACGTCGACATCGATGATCGCGACGCGCGCATGGCGCGCGCGCAGCGCCTGGGCGGCGATCGCCGCATTGTTGAGGAAGCAGAAGCCGGCGGCCTGCGCCGCATGCGCGTGATGTCCCGGCGGGCGGCAGAGCGCATAGGCGGCGCGCTCGCCCTCCATCACCAGCGCGGCGGCATGGGCTGCGCTGTTCGCCGCGGCACAGGCCGCGTGCCAGGTCTGCGGCCCGATGGGACAGGCCGTGTCGGCCATATGGAGCCCGGCCTGGCCGACGATCGCCTCGGGATAGCCGCCTGGCGGACCGACGGGGTGGATATTGGCGACGACTTCCGGCCCGGCATCGGGCAGGGCCTGCCAGCGTTCCCAGGCGGTGGCGAGGAAGGCGAGGTAGCGCGGATCATGGACGGCGGCGCGCGGGAAGTGGCCGTGATCGGCGGGTTCGACGCAGTCGAGGCCGAGCCGTCTGGCGCCGGCGAGCAGCATGTCGGCGCGCGCGGGCTGTTCCGCGCTACGCCCGGCGGGTCTGCCGCGGACGAGGAAGAAGCGGGGATCGTGCCCGCGATGATCGGGCGCGTGGACGAGTTTCATCGGACCCCGTCCGCCACGCCCGCGCGGCTCAGAGCGTCGCGAGCCGCGCCTGGGTGGCGCGTTCGAGCGCCACGGTGACGAGGCGATCCAGGTTCAACGCCTGGCGCAGGCGCTGCAGGATCCGCAGTTCTTCCGCCGGGACCGAGCCGTCGATCGCCGCGACCTCGACCGCGCAGAGATAGCAGGTCTCGCGCAGATGCTTGGGCAGCGCCGCGGCGATCAGCCTGAGCGCGCGTTCGACCCCGTCGCGGGCATGCACGATCACCGCGCATTCCTGCGCGATGCCCGGCAGGTCGGCGTCGGAGAAGCCCTCGAAGACCGGAAGCTGCCGCGCCGTGCGGCCGATCAGCTTGAGCTCGCGCGTCGCGATGTCGCGATCGGCGCCGGCGACGAGGATCATCGCGTAGATCAGCGCCTGGTGGGGGGAGATCTTGCGGGTGGATGCGGGGGTCTTTGCCATGGCGGAAGAGCTTCATGCATTGTGCGCAGAGGGTCAAGCCGAAGCCCCGCTCGACACGGCGCGGTCGGCTCTCTAGCGTCGAACGCGGATGCAATCCGTCATCGATGTCGTCCTGCCCGTCTTCGGGCTCATCCTCGTCGGCTTCTTCGCCGGGCGGGTCGGCGTGCTCGGCCAGGATTCGACCGAGGCGTTGAACAAGTTCGTCTACTGGTTCGCGCTGCCGGCGCTGTTCTTCGTCGGCATGTCGCGCGCGCCGGTGGCCGAGGCGTTCGACCCCGCCTATATCGCGACCTTCCTTGCCGGCGCCGCGGTCGCGGCGGCGACCGTGGTCGTGGTGGCGCGGCTCGCCTTGCGCGGCGGCGCGGCAGACACGGCCATGGGCGCCTTCATCGGCGGGTTCTCCAATTCCGGGTACATGGGCATTCCCTTTTTCGCCGCCGCGTTCGGCGCCGCGGGCCAATTGCCCGTCATCGTCGTCAGCGTCCTCAACGGCGCGGTCATCGTCAGCATCGCTGCGGTCGCCGTGGAACTGGCGCAGAACCGCTCCGCGGGTCTCCTGCGCGCGATCGGCGAGGCCGGTCGGGCGGTGATCTCCAATCCGCTGATCGCGGCGATGGCTGGCGGCATCCTGTGGAGCGGGGCCGGTCTCGGGATGCCCCGCGCCTTCGCCGTCTTCTTCGACCTGCTTGGCGCCTGCGCCGGTCCTTGCGCGCTTTTCGCGGTCGGGCTCTTCCTGGCGGGTCAGCCGTTGGCGGCGCTGGTCGATCGCCGTCACCTCGCGGAAACCTGCTGGATCACGGCCGTCAAGCTGATCGTCCAGCCCGGTGCCACCTGGGTCATCGGCAGCCTGCTCGGCCTGCCGCCATTCTGGCTCGCCGGTGCCGTGCTCGGCGCCGCCTTCCCGGCGGGCGCGACGGCCTTCGTCATCGCGCAGCGCCACGGCGTCTATGTCGAGCGCAGCTCCGCCATCATCCTGCTCTCGACCATTTTGTCGCTGCCGACCTTGTCGGTGGCGATGTTGCTGCTGGATCCGCGGCCATGATCGCGGCGCTCGGGCCGGCCCTCACGGCGGCGCTGCTGATGGTCGCGGCGGCGGCGGTGACATCGGTGCAGGGGCTGCTGATCCGCGTCGCGGCCGACAGCGGCATCCATGCCTTCGAGATCGCCTTCTTCCGCAGCTTCTTCGGCTTCGTCGCGATGGCCGTGGTCGTGCTCGCGACGACGCGCCGCGTGCCGCGCGTCACCGCGCTGCGTCCGCTCGGCGGCTCCAGCCTGTTCCATCTCATGGCGATGCTCAGCTTCTTTTACGGCATGGCGATGATGCCGCTCGCGGAGTCCGCCGCGCTCACCTTCACCGCACCGCTGTTCGGAACGCTCGCGGCGGCGTTGTTCCTCGGCGAGCGGGTCCATGCGCGGCGCTGGATCGCGATCCTCGTGGGCTTCCTCGGCGTGCTGGTCGTGCTGCGGCCCGGGATGGTGCCCGTGGGCATCGGCCCGGCGCTCGTGCTGTTCTCCACCGTCGCCTTCGCCGGCGTCACCGTGCTGGTCAAGCGCATGACCGCGACCGAAGCGACGACGAGCGTCGTGTTCTACCAGAGCCTGTTCGTGAGCGTGCTCACGCTGCCTGCCGCGTTGCCCGTCTGGACGACGCCGGACCCGACGATGCTCGCGTGGCTCGCGCTCATTGGCGCGTTGAGCACGGTGGGATGGCTCTGCTTCACGCGCGCCTTCGCCCTTGCCGACGCCTCGGCTCTCCTGCCGCTGGAGTTCACGCGTCTGCCCTTCGTGGCGCTTCTCGGCTATCTGGCCTTCGGCGAGGTCCCGGACGTCTGGGTCTGGCTCGGTGCGGCCGTCATCTTCGCGTCCGGCCTCGCGATCGCCCATCGCGAGAACGCGGCCGCGCGGGTGCCCGGCAAATAGGCGCGCGCGCAGGCCGCCGCTGGCCCGCGCGGACGCGCTGGTGCATTCTCGCGGCCCCTGCGGTTCGGACGAGGAGATTCCCATGAAGACCAGGCAAAGGCTCGCGGCGTTCGCCCGCACGATGGCGATCACTGTCGCCATGGCGACGGTCGCGGCGGTGCCCGGCGCGAAAGCCCTCGACAAGGTCAGCTTCGGCACGGATTGGCGCGCCCAGGCGGAGCATGGGTGCTTCTATCAGGCGCAGGCGGCGGGCATCTATCGCGCGCACGGCCTCGACGTGACGATCCGCCAGGGCGGGCCGAACATCAACCACCGCCAGCTGATGATCAACGGCGCGCTCGATTTCAACATGGGCTCGAACGCCTATGGCGCGCTGAACTTCGTCAAGGAAGGCATCCCGATGGTGGCCGTCGCCGCCATCTTCCAGAAGCTGCCCGCGGTGCTGATCGCCCATCCAGGCACCGGCAACGACAGTCTCGCGGCGCTCAAGGGCAAGCCGATCCTGATCTCCGCCGATGCGCGCGCCACCTGGTGGCTCTTCCTCAAGCAGCGCTTCGGCTTCACCGACGACCAGATCCGGCCCTACACGTTCAACTCCGCGCCCTTCCTCGCCGATCGCAGCGCGGTGCAGCAGGGCTATCTCTCCTCCGAGCCGTTCTCGATCGAGGCGCAGGCGGGCTTCAAGCCGGTCGTCATGCTGATCGCCGATTCCGGCTTCGCGGCCTACTCGACCCTGATCGAGACCTCGGAAAAGCTGGCGCGCGAGAAGCCCGATCTGGTGCAGCGCTTCGTCGATGCCTCGATCAAGGGGTGCTACGGCTACCAGCATGGCGATCCTTCGGCCGCGAACGCGCTGATCAAGCGCGACAATCCGGAGATGACCGACGCCCTCATCGCCAATGGCCGCACCAAGATGAACGAGTACGGCATCCTCGAATCCGCCGATGCGCAGCAACTGGGCATCGGCGCTATGACCGAGGCGCGCTGGAAGGAGTTCTTCGACCAGACCGTCGCGGCCGGCGTCTATCCGGCGACGCTGGACTGGCGCAAGGCGTTCACCACCCGCTTCGTCAACAAGCGGACGGGAATGTGAGCGGCGCGCCGCTCGTCGCGCTCCGCGGCGTCGGCAAGCGCTTCGCCAACGGCGTCCAGGCGCTGGCCGGGCTCGACCTCGAGATCGGGCCCAGCGAGTTCCTCGCCGTGCTGGGGCCGTCGGGCTGCGGCAAGTCGACCGCGCTGCGGCTGATCGCCGGGCTCGCCGCGCCATCGCAGGGCCGCATCGTCTGGGACCGGGCGGCCGAGGCGGCGACACGCGCGCCGGGCGGCATCGGCTTCGTCTTCCAGGAGCCGACGCTGATGCCGTGGTCGAGTGCGCTCGGCAACGCGATGCTGCCGCTGCGGCTCGCCGGGGTTCCGCGCGCCGAGGCCGAGGCGCGGGCCGCCGCCGCCCTCGCCGCGGTCGGCCTCGCCGGTTTCGAGCGCGCCGTGCCGCGCGAATTGTCGGGGGGCATGCGCATGCGCGTGTCGATCGCGCGCGCCCTCGTCACCCGGCCGCGGCTGCTGTTGATGGACGAGCCGTTCGCCGCGCTCGACGAGATCACGCGCTGGAAGCTCAACGATGACCTTCTCGGTCTCTGGGCGACTGAACGCTTCGCGGTCGTCTTCGTCACGCATTCGGTCTTCGAATCGGTCTATCTGGCCGAGCGTGTCGTGGTCATGGGGCCGCGGCCCGGCCGTGCCGCCGCGATCCATGGCCTGTCCGAGCCGGCGCCGCGCGCGCCCGGTTTTCGCACCTCGGCGCGCTACGCGGATTCGTGCCGCGCCGTGTCGGACCTCCTGTCCGCGGCGCTCGCCGCACCCGCGGCATGACGCGCGGCGCGCGCATGGCGCGGATCGTTGCGCCGGCGGCGCTCGGCATCTGCGCGCTCGCCGCCTGGGAGGTGCTGGTCGCGCTCAACGGCATCCCGCCCTATGTCCTGCCTGGGCCGCTGCAGATCGCGCGCACCCTGGTCGCCGACTGGACCGGCCTGTCGGCGGCGCTGGCCGTTACGCTGCGGATCACGCTGATGGCGCTGGCGGCGGCGATCGTGCTTGGCGTCGCGCTCGCGATCCTGTTCGCGCAGTCGCGCTGGCTGGCGAACGCCCTGTTTCCCTACGCGGTCGTGCTGCAGGTCACGCCGGTTGTCGCGATCGCGCCGCTGGTGATCATCTGGGCCAAGGACGCGACGCTGGCGCTTCTGATCTGCGCCTGGATCGTCGCCTTCTTCCCGATCCTGTCGAATACCGCGACGGGGCTCGATGCCGCCGACCGCAATCTCGCGGATCTGTTCCGGCTCTATGGCGCCTCGCGCTGGCAGACCCTGGTGCGGCTGCGGTTGCCCTCTGCGCTGCCCTATTTTTTCGCCGGGCTGCGTGTCTCGGGCGGTTTGGCGCTGATCGGCGCCGTCGTCGCGGAGTTCGTGGCCGGCACTGGCGGTACCGGGTCGGGCCTCGCCTATGTGATCCTGGAGGCGGGGTATCGTCTGCAGATCCCCAAGATGTTCGCGGCCCTGACGCTGATCTCGGCGATCGGGATCGTGATGTTCGTGGTGCTGGGCCTGATCGCACGCCTCGCCCTGCGCCGCTGGCACGAGACCGCCGGCGCGGGCGAGGAGTGAGCGCGCCGCGTCAGCCGCGCGGCCGGAACACGTTGCTGGCGCAGGCCTTCTGATCGTCCGCGACCGCGGCGAGGAGCTCGGGCGCGCCGACGCCGCCGACCAGATCGCCGATCGCGCCGACCGCCATGGCGATGTCGGCATCGCTGATGCCGGCGATCCGCAGGCACTCGCCGGCCAGGGCGCGCACGCCTTCGCTGCAATCGGTTGCGTCGTCGTCGAGCGTGCGCATGATCATCAGCAGATTGGACACGATATCCTGCATCTGCTGCACCCCGCAGCGCTCGGCGACCATCCGGTCGATCGCCTCGAGACGCTCCGCGGCGCTGCCCATCGAGAGCATGTGCACGTCCTTTCCGCCGATCCTGTCCCCGTCCATCTTCCGTTCCCCCTGGTTTTGGCCATGGTCGCCGCGATGGCGCCGTCCATTGACAGAAACCCTAGGCGAGGTGGCCAAGCGTCCGAAATCGTGACCTTTGCCCCCGTATTTCTACGGATGGGCGGCACGGCCTCGCCCTCGCCGTCGCAAGCGATTACGATCCGTCGTGCGATTTCATTCCCGGTGCGAAGGACGGCAATGACCGAGATGGCCGCACGCGACGATGGGCGCGCCCTGCCCGACTGGGTGTGGGGTGCCGGCGTCATGGTCGCCATGATCCTGCTCAGTCGCATCAGCGACGTGGCGAGCCTCGCGGGCCTGCCGATCAAGCCCTGGAAGCCGGGTGGCGGCCTTGCGCTGGGCATGATGATGGTGCGCGGAATGCACCTCCTGCCCTGGGTCCTGCTCGGCCAGGCTGGCGCGGTCGTCGCCGCGAGCCTCGCCTCCGGCGCCGCCATCGCCTGGGGGGCGCCGGTCGGCGCGGCCTTCGCGGTCAGCGTCGGGTTTTGGCTGGCCGCCGATCATCTGCGTCGGCGCGTGCGCATCGACATGGCCTTGTCGTCGACTGGCGATGTGCTGCGCGTCTTCGGTGTCGTCGCCGTGGTCGTCCCGGTGGTGTCCAGCCTCGAACTCGCCGCCTTCGCCATGCATGGGCCGGTGACGCGTGCAGAGCTGCCGGCGGCGTTCCTGCGGCTCTGCGTCGGGCATCTCATCGGCATCGCGGTCCTGACGCCGATCGTGCTGCGCCTCCACGCGCCGGGATCGCTGCGCTGGAGCGGCGCGGGGCGCGCCGTGATTTTCGAGGTGGCCGGCTTCTGCGTCGCGCTGGTGATCGTCACCTGGTTCATCTTCGGCTTGCAGAGCACGGACGAGTTCAAGCTCTTCGACCTGCTTTTCCTGCCGATCGTCGCATTCGCGGTGCGCCACGGTCTCGATGGCGCGCTGGCAGGCCTGGCGGTGACCCAGGTGACGATGATCGGCTGGCTGGCCTGGCACGATTTTCCGGCCCCGGCAGTCGTCGAATTGCAGACCTTGCTGCTGATCCTGGCTGCGACCTGCATCTTCGTGGGCGTCGTCGTCGACGAGCGCGAGCGCGCCGGCGCGGCGCTGCGCGCGAATGAGCGGCGGCTGCGCGACCAGGATGCCCAGCTGGCGCGGATCACGCGCCTGAACGCGATCGGCGAGATGGCCTCGACGCTGGCGCACGAGCTGAATCAGCCGCTGACCGCGGTGCGCGCGCATCTTCGGGCAGCGCAGCGTCGCCTGGAGGCGGATCCGCCGACGCTCGACGCGGCGCGTACCGATCTGCGCGACGGCGTCGTCCAGATCGATCATGCCGCCGGCATCATCCGGCGCCTGCGCGAGTTCCTGCGCCGCGGCGACCCGCGCCGTGCCGCGGTCGATGCGGCGGCGCTTGCCCGCGAGGTGCTGACGCTCGCGGAGCGCGAGGCGCAGCGCGGCGCGGTGCGGCTCGTGCTTCACATCCCCGCCCCTTTGCCTCCGGTGCTAGCGGATCGCGTCGAGATCCAGCAGGTGCTGCTCAACCTGATCCGCAACGCCGCCGAGGCGTCGCGCGCCGCGCCGCGCGACCGGCGCGTCGAAGTGGCGCTGACGACCGTCGCCCAGGGGCGGGCCGTCGAATTCGCCGTCCGAGACGACGGCACGGGGATCGCGCCGGAGATCCGGGCGCGGCTGTTCGCGGCCTTCGCGACGACCAAGCCGCACGGCCTCGGCCTCGGGCTCGCCATCAGCCGCACGATCGTCGAGGCGCATGGCGGCCGGATCTGGCTGGAATCCAGCGACGAGCGCGGCACGGAGTTCAGGTTCACGCTGCCGGTTGCGGAGGAGAGGCGATGACGGGGCGCGCGCAAGGTCCGGTCTTCCTGATCGACGACGAGGCGGGCGTGCGCCAGGCGCTCGCCAGCATGCTCTCCACCTATGATTTCGCGGTCGAGGCCTTCGCCAGCGCCGATGCCTTTCTCGCCGCGCATGGGAACGTGGATGGCGGCTGCGTTGTCGCCGATGTCCGCATGCCCGGGATGAGCGGTCTCGACCTGCAGCGCGAGCTGGCGCGGCGCGGCAGCCCGCTTCCGGTCGTCCTGGTCACCGGCCATGGCGATATCCCGATGGCGGTGGCCGCCCTCAAGGCGGGCGCGCAGGATTTCCTCGAGAAGCCGGTCGACGACGAGGCGCTCGTCGCGGCGATCCAGCGGGCGCTCGCGACCTCGGCGCGCCGGCAGGAGGCCGCCTCGGCCGTCGCGGCGCTGCGTGGACGCCATGCGCGGCTCACCGCGCGCGAGGCGCAGGTCATGGCGCTGGTCGTCGCCGGCCATTCGAACGTCTCGATCGCGGGCCAACTCGGCCTCAGCCAGCGCACGGTCGAGCATTACCGCGCCCAGGTGATGATCAAGATGGAGGCCGCGAGCCTCGCGGCGCTTGTCCAGGCCGCCGCGGCCCTGGGCGAAGCGGGCTGATCGCCGCCGCTGCGGCTCAGCGCCCGGCGGTCCCCAGGAAATCGGCCACGCCCGCGATCGCGTCGGCGAGACCGACCCGCTCGACCGCGACACCGGGCGGGAAGGCGCCCTTGAGCCGCGAGGGCAGGCGCGAATCGAGCATCACGAAGACGCCGCGGTCGTCGGCGCGGCGAACCAGCCGCCCGAAGGCCTGCTTGAGCTTCAACCGGGTGAGCGTGTCCTCGTAGGCGCTGCCGCCCATCGCCGCCTTGCGCGCCTTGTGCAGGATGGTCGGGCGCGGCCAGGGCACGCGGTCGAAGACGATCAGCCGCAGGCTGCGGCCGGGAACGTCGACGCCGTCGCGCACCGCGTCGGTGCCGAGCAGGCAGGCATCCTCCTCGGCGCGGAAGATGTCGATGAGCGTGCCGGTGTCGAGCGCGTCGACATGCTGGGCGTAGAGCGGCAGGCCGGCCGCCTCGATGTCGCGGGCGATCGCCGCGTGGACGCGCCGCAGTCGCCCGATCGCGGTGAACAGGCCGAGCGCGCCGCCGCCGCTGGCGAGGAAGAGCGCGCGCACGGCGCTCGCGACGCGCGCGGGATCGTCGCGGCCGAGATCGGTGACCACGAAGACCCGCGTCTGCGCCGGATAGTCGAAGGGCGAAGGGACGCTGGCGCGGGTCGCATCCGGCAGATGCGCGGCGCCGCTGCGCGCCGTCGCCACGGCCCAGGCCGCCTGCGGATCGTCGCCGCCATCGGTCAGCGTCGCCGAGGTGATCAGCGCCCCCTGGGCCGGGCGCAGCACCGTCGCCGCCAGCGGCTCGGTCGGATCGCGCCAGCGGCGCTGGAAGGCGACGTCGCGATCGTGCCCGTCAGCGCGCTCGACCTCGAACCAGTCCACGAATTGGGCCGGGGTGTCCTCCGCGAGGCCGCGCAGCATGCCGCGCCACGCGAGGACCTGGCCGTTCAGCCGCCGCTCGATGCCGCGGATCGCCGCCTCGATGCGGCCGCGCGTCGCGCTGTCGAGATCCTTGGCCTCGCGCTCGATCTTGGCCGCGAGCGCCGTCGCGAGCGCCTGCATCGGGCGTGCGAGCGCGGCGAGCGCGTCGTCGAGCGCCATGGCGGCTTCGGCGAGCCCGTCCACGGGCGGACGCACGCCAGCCTCGAGGGAGAACCCGTCCTCGACATCCTTCGCGCGGGCATAGACCTGCTGGCGGACATGGGCGAGGAACATCTCGGCGGCGCCGACCGCACCGGCCGGCCGCAGGCGCTTTTCCCAGCCGGCGGCGGGCAGGGCGCGCGCCGCCTCCTCGATTGCCGCGAGTTCCGCGCCGGCCCCCTGATCCTCCGCGACGAGGTCGCCGATCCGGCGCGACAGACCGCGCGCGCGGCTGCGCCGCGTGCCGCCCTCGGCGCCGATCAGCCAGCGCCGCAATTCCATCGTCTCGTCGCCGGACAGCGTCGCCGCGAAGGCGGAATCGGCGGCGTCGAACAGGTGGTGGCCCTCGTCGAAGACGTAGCGCGCGGGCAGCTGTCGCTCGTCGAGCCCGCCGCTCGCGGCCTGGACCAGGACCAGCGCGTGGTTGGCGACGACGATGTCGGCGCGGCGCGCGCGGCGGATCGTCTTCTCGATCAGGCAGCGCCGGTAATGGCTGCAGGCCGAATGGATGCATTCACCGCGCTGGTCGGCGAGGCCGCGGGTGCGTCCCTGGCCGAGCAGGTCGGCGAGCCAGGCCGGGAAATCGCCGCCGACCATGTCGCCGTCGCGCGTCGTCTCCGCCCAGCGCGCCACCAGGCCGAGCGCGATCGCGTCGTGCGGCCGGCCGCCGATGCCCTGCGCAGCCTCCTCGAGATTGAGCAGGCAGAGATAATTTTCCCGGCCCTTGCGCAGCACGACCTTGCGTCGCTTAGTCTCCGGATCGGCGTGCAGGCGGTCGAGTTCGCGGTCGATCTGGTGCTGCAGGTTGCGCGTATAGGTCGACACCCAGACCGGCGCCCCGTTCTTTTCCGCCCAGACCGTCGCGGGCGCCAGATATCCGAGCGTCTTGCCGACGCCGGTTCCGGCCTCCGCCAGCACCAGGCGCGGCTCGTCCTCGTGCGCGCGCGGCGCGAAGGCGAAGCTCGCGGCCGAGGCGTAATCGGCCTGCTGCGGCCGGGCCTCCGCACCCGGGCCGAGCAGCTTGACCAGCCTCGCCCGGGCTTCGACCGGTTCCACGGGCATGTCGCCGGGCGCCGGGTCCGGCGCGAACTCCGCCCACTCGCCGAGCCGGTTCCAGACCGCGAGCGCACGCGGATCCTCGGGCTGCGATACCGGATCGCCGCCGAGCGCCTTCAAGACTGTCGGCCCCCAGCGCCAGCCGCCGCGCGTCATCAGCCGCGCCAGCGGCGCCAGGGTCTGGTCGGCGCGTGCGGCCGGGCTTGCGAGCTCGTCGAGCAGCATGGCCGCGAGGTGCGGCAGGCACGCGGCTTCCGCCTCCAGCCCATGCGGCGCGGGAAGACCGAGCGCGCGGGCGAGGCCGGCGGGCGTCGGCAGGCAGAACCGTGCCGGCCGCACGAAGGCGAAGAGTTCCATCAGGTCCCAGGCCGGGAAGAGGTCGCTGCCCAGCCGCCGCGCGGTGGCGCGCAGATGCACGACGAGCGGCGCCGCGCGCGCCAGTCGCTCCGCCGCCCTCACAGGCGCCAGGGTCTCGACCGTTCCGTCCGGGTCGCGCCATGCCGCGCGCCCGGCCCGGGTCGCCAGTGCCGGCGGTGTGTCGCGATCGATGCCGATATGCGTCTCGTATTCCATGCCAGGCCGGAGTTTACGCCGAGCCGCGTCCGCGCGGTGCCGCGATCTTGGCATCCGGCATCGTCCGTCGGAGTCACGCCTCGCGGCGACCTCATGCGGTGACCCCATGCGGCAACGGTTGAAAATCGCGCGGGGACGGGCATCTTCCAGCGCATGGAAAACCTCCTCGCCGGCGTCTTCGCGCCGCTCACCGGTTTCGTCGAGACGCATGCCGTCTGGGCCGGGCCGATCGTCTTCGCGATCTGCTTCCTGGAATGCCTCGCGATCGTCAGCGCCTTCGTTCCCGCGACGCTGATGCTGATCGGGATCGGCAGCCTCGCCACCGCCGGCGTGCTGGACCTCGCCACGCTCTGCGTTTGGGGCAGCGCCGGGGCCGGCTTCGGGTTCTGGGTCAGCTACGAGGGTGGTCGCCGGTATGCGCGCCAGATCGAGGCGCTGCCCTGGCTGGTGCGGCGGCCGGAATTGCTGGCGCGCGGCCACCGGTTCTTCGAGCGCTGGGGCACGATGGCGGTGTTCATCGGCCGTTTCGTCGGGCCGGCGCGCGTCGTGGTGCCGCTGCTGGCGGGCACCATGGGCGTCGATGCGCGGCGCTTCCACGTCGCCAACTGGGTCTCCGCCGTAGCCTGGGCGCCGCTGCTGCTGGCGCCGACGGCGATCGCCGCTGCGCTGGAACGCTGGATGGAGAGCATGCCGCCAGAGCATCGCAGCCTTGTCTCGCTTGCGATCATCGCCGGCATCTTCTTCGCCTGGCGTGCCCTGCGGCGGCGCGACTGAGGCGGGGGCGGGCATGGAGGAAGCGGCCGGACTGCTCGCGCGCGATCCGCTGCGCAACATCGTCCTGCTCAAGCATCTGCAGGCCTATCCGGGCCATACGCGCCTGCATCATGTCGCCGATGGGGCGCGCCATGGCTTTCTCGTGCTGCTGGAGGCCGGCGTCACGTCCTGGGACCGGGCGGCGTATCCCGCGGCGGCGTTCATCGTGCTGGTCTCCAGCGACGGGCCGGACCTGACCGGCGCCCTGCTCGCCCATGTGCCGCGCGGCACCGGTCTTGTCTTCAAGCTGAACGGCGAGGCGGATCGCGCGGCGGTGGCGCAAGCCTTCGCGCTCGAGCGGCGGATGCGGATCCTGTCCTTCACCGCGCCGCCCGGGGATCTCGCGGACCTGGCCGCGGATCCGGACATCCGCGTCGGCGCGGATCCCGGGGCGGCGGCTTTCGCGATCTTCGCCGCGCAGGATCACGCGCGCAGCTGGCTGGCGCCGATGCTGGCCGACGGGCGCGCATTCGCCTGCGCCGCCGGGCCGGACCAGGCGCCGCACGCCGTCTGCTTCGCCTACGAGAACTGGCCCGGCGTCTGGGAGATCGGCGGCGTCTTCACGCCGGAGACCCAGCGCCGCCGCGGCCACGGCGCCCGCGTGGTGCGCGCCGCGCTGGGCGAACTTGGACGGCGCGGTCATTTTCCGCGCTACCAGGTTCATGAGCGCAACCACGCCTCGATCCGGCTCGCCGAATCGGCGGGGCTTCGCCCCTTCCTGCATCTGACCCACTACGTCCACGCGCCCTGAACGACGGCGGTCGTGGCGCGCATGGCCGCCGCCGCTCGGGGGTCAGGAGTATCCGCGTGCCGCCTTCGCATATTCCGGATTGCGGAACCGCTCGAACGTCACGTCGGTGTCGCGGTAGCCCGGCTGCGCCGGTTCGCCGAACGCCGCGACCAGCGCCGCATGGCGTTCCTCGACATGTCCGCGATACTCCGGGTGGGGAATGACATACATCGCGTTCGTCGCCATCGCTCGCAGCACGGCCTCGCCGACGAACACGGGATCCATGCGCTGCGCCTGTTCGATCCGCAGCGCCTCCGACCCCTGTGTCGCCAGCCCGTCGAAATCGCCGGGCAGGCTCGCCCGCACCGCGACCGAACTCGCGAAAAGATTGCTCCGCACCCCGCCAGGGCACAGCACGCTCACGCCGATCCCGGCCGGGGCCAGTTCAGCGCGCATCGCTTCCGACAGCCCGACCACGGCGTATTTCGACGCGCAATACGCAGCGAGCCCGCCTGGCGACATCAATCCGCCCGTGGAGGCGGTGTTGACGACATGGCCCCATCCGCCCCGTGCCAGCATCCGCGGCACGGTCGCGCGTGCGCCGAGGAAGGTCCCGGTGGCGTTGGTCTCGATCACCATCCGCCACAGCGCCTCCGGCATGTCGGCGACCCGGATCTCCCGGCCATCCGCATAGCGCCCCTGCGCGACGCCGGCGTTGTTGCAGAGGATCTCGACGCCGCCGAGCGCCGCTTCGACATTATCCAGTGCGCAGTCCCAGTCGGCGGCGCGCGTCACGTCCAGCTTCGTCGCCAGCCCCAGCCCGGGGAGGGACGCCGCGGCCCTCGCAAGCGCGGATTCGTCGATGTCGGCGATGGCCACACGCAGCCCCGCCGCCACGAAGGCGCGCGCCATTCCCAGGCCGATCCCGCTCGCTCCACCGGTGATCAGCGCCACCCTGCCTGTCAGTTCGACCATCTTCGGCTCCTGTCGTGCGGGCGCGCGGTCAGCGCGTGGCGTTGCGGTCGAAGACGGCGCCGCCGCGCGTCGTGAGATCCTTGGGCGCGGTGGCACGCTTGAGGAAGGCGCCGTCATGGGCGGCATCGGCGAAGCGCAGCCCCGCCGTGCGGATGGCGTCGTCGGGCACCTTGTCGAGCTTCGTGTAGCGCGGGTGGTGATGGTCGCGATACGGGTCGTTGCGCGCCGCGTTGTAGCAGCAAATCAACGTCCAGCGCCGGTCCGGGGAGCGGTTCTGGTCCGAGCGGTGCAGCGTGTTGCAGTGAAAGAACAGCCCGTCGCCGGGATCCATCTCGGCGTAGACCGTCTCCAGCCGCGCCCTGGCTTCCTCGACGCGGCTGAGATCGGCGCCGACCTGCTGGCCTTCGAGCAGGCCATGGTCGATGCGGCCCATGAGATGCGAACCGCGCAGCACCTGCAGGCAGCCATTGGCGCGCGTCGTGCGATCGAGCGCGATCATGCACGAGGCCATCAGCGGGAACAGACAGCCATTGTTGTACCAGTAGCCGTAATCCTGGTGCCATTCCCAGGCGCCACCGTCATAGGGCTCCTTGGCGGTCAGCTTCGAATGGTAGTGGTAGACCTCGCCGCCCAGCAGGTCCTCCATCGTGTCGACCATCCGCGCGCTGCGCGCCGCCATGCCGTAGACGCTGTCGCCGGGATGGTTCCACGTGACCATCCTGGTCGCCGCGCCCGTCGCGTCGTGGCGGTTGTAGACATGCGCGGCGATGGCCGGATCCTTTTCCATCGCCTCGCGCAGCAGCTGCGTCTCCCCGGCGTCGAACAGGCCGCGCGCGAGGACGTAGCCGTCACGCTCGAAATCGGCGCGCTGCGCCGGGGTGAGGACGCTGGTCATGCGATGAATCTCCCGTCCGGTCCTGCAGCTCACGCCGGCCGCTTCGTGCCGGCGGACTGCGCCTCGATGCGCGCGTAATCGTCCTCGGTATGGCCGCGCGCCAGCGTGGCCTTGTGCTCGACGCCCTTGAGCAGCGCGACGAGCGCGGCGTTGAACGGCGTCGGCACGCCGAGCTTCGCGCCCTCCTCGACGATCTTGCCGTTGAGCGCGTCGATCTCCGTGCGCTTGCCGGCGTGGATGTGCTGCAGCATCGACGGGCGGCTGAACTTGCTCCAGCAATGCGCCTTCACGGTCGTGCGGATGTCGGGGTCGGCGAGCGCCACGCCCTTGGCCGCGACGACCGCCAGCAGCTCGTCCATGATCCGGTCCTGGAAGGCGTCCATCGCGGGCAGCCGCGCGATCTCGCCCAGTCGCAGGCCGGTGGTCGCGCAGAGCGCGTTGATCGAGCAGTTGAGCGCGAATTTCGTCCAGATCAGCGACATGATGCCGGTATGCACGCGGGCCTCGAAGCCGGCCTTCGCGAGTTCGTCGCGCAGCGCCTCGACGCGCGGGCTGGTGCCGCCGTCGAGCTCGCCCACGGAGCTCATGCCCATATGGGTGAGTACGGCGTGGGCTGGCGCCTGCATGGCGGCCGAGCACATGCTGGAGCCCGCCGCGACGCGTGGCCTGCCCAGAACCTCGACCAGCGCCTCGACGTTGCCGAGCCCGTTCTGCATCGTGATCGCGAAGCCCGTGGGGCCGAGCGCGCGCGCCGCGGTCTCGGCCGCCGCGCGCGTGTTGTTGGTGTCGGTCCAGATCATCGCGAGGTCGGCGCCGAGCCCGTCCGGCGGGTTGGTCGTCGCCGGGATGCGGCAGACATGGGTGCCGCGTACGCCGTCGAGCGTCATGCCGGCCGCGTTGATCGCGTCGACATTGTCGCTCCACGTGTCGACGAAGGTGACGTCGTGGCCGATGCGCGACAGCAGACAGCCATATGCGCCGCCCATGGCTCCGGCTCCGATGATGCAGATCTTCATTCTTCCCCTCCCGTCGCTGGGCGAGCCGCGCGCGGCCCGCGATATGCGCATCGTCGGCCCTTCGCGCGCGTCTGTCCAATGCGCGGCGCGAGGACCGGCCCGGCTTCGCCGTCGGGACTCAGGTCGGCGGCGCGCCCACCACCCATTGCTCGGCGTCGATCGTCGCGCCGGTCGTGACGCCCGACAGGTCGGCGAGCAGCCAGACCGCCAGCGCCGCCGTCTCCTCCGGGCGACCCAGCCTGCCGAAGGGCAACGCGGCGGCGGCGGCGTCGCGCCACGCCTCGCCCTTGCCGAGCAGCCGCGCCTGCTTGTCGTGTTCGGCCGGCGTGTCGGTCCAGCCCATGGCGATCGCGTTGACGCGGATGCGCGCGCGCAGATGGGCGTTGGCGGCATTGCGCGTGAGCGTGATCAGCGCGGCCTTCGACGCGCTGTAGATCGCCAGCGCCGGCGTCCCGCAATGCGCCTGAACCGAGGCGATGTTGACGATCGCGCCGCCGCGCCCCGTCTCCAGCATCGCCGCCACGGCGTGCTGCATCAGGAAGAAGGGCGCGCGCGCGTTGATCGCCATGATCGCGTCCCATTGCGCCGCGGTGCCGCCGATCAGCCCGGCCTCGGTCGTCACGCCAGCTGCGTTGACGAGCCCGTCGATGCGTCCGAAGCGCGCGCGGGTCGCCGCGACGATGGCGGCCGGCGCGTCCGGGTCGGCGAGATCGCCGGCGACGAAGAGGGTCGGCACGCCGCGCGCTTCCAGCGCCGCCGCGACCGCCGCGCCGCGCGCTGGGTCGCGCCCGGTGATGGCGATGCCCGCTGCCGCGCTGTCCGCGCAGGCCCGCGCGATCGCCTCGCCCAGCCCCTGGGTTCCGCCGGTGACGAGGATCACCTTGCCGTCGAGCCTGATCTCCATCGCCGCGTCCTCCTGCCTCGTTCGAACGGGGAAAAACCGATCCAGGGAAAAAACCCGATCCAGAGTACTATTTGCCTTGAAAAGTCATGTCCGTGGCAACCGTTCGCCACGCAAATAGTACTCTGGATCGAGTGTTTCCCGGCCGGCCGGAGATTGACGCTGCGCGTGGCGTCCCGTATTCCCGCCGGTATCATGAGCATACCGATGATGTCGCCGGACGGACCCGGCATCCGCATTGCGGCCGATCGCGGCCGGGCCTGGCCGTTCGAGGAAGCGCGCAAGCTGGTCGCGCGCTTCGCCAAGGCGCCGCCCGCCAAGGGCCATGTGCTGTTCGAGACCGGCTACGGCCCGTCGGGCCTGCCGCATATCGGCACCTTCGGCGAGGTCGTGCGCACGACCATGGTGCGCAACGCGTTTCGTGCCATGTCCGACCTGCCGACGCGGCTCGTGGCCTTCTCCGACGACATGGACGGGCTGCGCAAGGTGCCCGACAACCTGCCGAACCAGGAGATGCTGGCCCAGCATATCGGCCGGCCACTGACCTCGATCCCCGATCCCTTCGGCACGCATCCAAGCTTCGGCCAGCACAACAACGCGCGGCTGCGGTCCTTCCTCGATTCCTTCGGCTTCGACTACGAGTTCGTGTCGTCGACCGAGATGTACCGCTCGGGCCGCTTCGACGCGACGCTGGTGGCGATGCTGAACCGCTACGAGGCGGTACGGAACGTCATCCTGCCGACGCTGGGGACGGAGCGCCGCGCGACCTATTCGCCGTTCCTGCCGATCTCGCCGAAGACCAACCGCGTGCTTCAGGTGCCCATCCTCGAGGTGCGGCTCGATGCCAACAGCGTCGTATTCCGCGACGAGGATGGCGTGTTGACCGAGGTGCCGGTGACTGGCGGCCATTGCAAGCTGCAATGGAAGGCGGATTGGGCGATGCGCTGGCTCGCGCTCGGCGTCGATTACGAGATGGCGGGCAAGGACCTGATCGATTCGGTGAAGCTGTCCGGGCAGATCTGCCGCGTGATGGGTGGCCAGCCGCCGGAGGGCTTCAACTACGAGCTTTTCCTCGATGCGCAGGGCGAGAAGATCTCGAAGTCGCGCGGCAACGGCCTGTCGGTCGAGGAATGGCTGCGCTACGGGCCGCCGGAAAGCCTGGGGCTGTTCATGTTCAACCAGCCCAAGGCCGCCAAGCGCCTGCATTTCGACGTCATCCCGCGTCAGGTCGACGATTATCTCGGCCATGTCGCGAAGTATCCGGAACAGGCGGGGCCGGATGGCGATCCTGCGGCGAAGGCCGGTCAGCGCCTCGACAATCCCGCCTGGCACGTCCATGCCGGGCATCCGCCGGCGCCGGAGCGCGACGGCTTGCCCTTCAGCATCCTCATGAACCTGGTCGGCGTCGCGAACACCGAGGACCCGGCGATGCTCTGGGGCTTCATCACGCGCTACGCGCCCAACGCCAGCCCCGCGACCTGCCCGATGCTCGACCGGCTGGTGCGCTACGCGATCGCCTATTTCCGCGACTTCGTGAAGCCCGCGCGGCGCTTCCGCGCGCCGACCGAGGCGGAGCGCGCGGCGCTCGCCGATCTCGTCGCGACGCTGGAGCGTCTGCCCGCCGGTGCCGATTCCGAGGCGATCCAGTTCGACCTCTACGAGGCCGGCAAGCGCCATGGCTACGCCGCCGACCTGCGCGGCTGGTTCAAGATCCTCTATGAACTGCTCTTCGGCACCGAGCAGGGCCCGCGCATGGGCAGCTTCGTGGCGCTCTACGGCGTCGCGGAGACCATCGCGCTGCTGCGCCGTGCCGAGGCCGGCGACCTCGCGCGCTGAAGCCGCTCAGCCGCTCAGCCGCTCAGCCGCCGCGCGGGCGGCGGTTCGCGGCGGCGTAGTCCTGGTAGAGGCTCCAGGCCTGCGCACCCACTGGCCCGGCCGGCAGGTCGCGGTCCTCGAATTTGCGGCAGAAGCGGATCTTCGCGTAGTTGCCGGTGGAGAAGATCTCGTCGGCGGCATGCAGGTCGTCGACGGTGATCGTGCGTTCCTGCACCTCGCGGCCGGCCGCGCGCAGCAGCGCGATGGTGCGCTGGCGGGTGATGCCGTTCAGGAAGCAGCGATTGGCGACCGGCGTCGAGACGATCCCGTCCCTGGCCATGAACAGGTTGGCGGCCATGAATTCGGCGACGTTGCCGTTCATGTCGAGCACGACGCCCGCGTCGAAACCGCGCGCGCGCGCCTCCAGATGGATGAGCCCGACCTGGGCGTAGAGACCCGAGGCCTTGGCCTCGGTGGGCATCGTCTCCGGCGTCGGGCGGCGGCGCTGCGCCACGCAGGCGGTGAAGCCGGTCGCGGCGGGCAGCTTGGCCTCTTCGATGTAGAGGGCGAAGCGCGTCGTCTCCGGCGCGGGCGCCAGCGGCCCGTCCTCGGCCCAGAACATCGGTCGCACATAGAGTTCGGCGTCGTCGTCGAAATGGTCGGCGCCCTGCCAGGCGAGGCGCTCGATCGTCGGGCCGTCCAGCTGCGGCGCGAGGCCGATGCGCCGCGCCGAGACGACGGCGCGCGCGCAATGAAGATCGAGATCGGGACCCATGCGGCCATAGATCCGCCCGCCGTCGAACACCATGGACCCGAGCCAGGCGCCATGGGTGTTGGCGGTCATGATCGGCGTCTTGCCGTCCATCCAGGTGCCGCCGAAATGGACGACGGATTTGCCGCCTGATTGCATGGTTGGACCTTTCTGAACGCGGGGCTGAACGCGGGTCGGATCAGCGCTGGCGGGCGCGGAAGGGATGGGCGGGATAGACGCCGAGGATCCGCAGTTCCTTGGCGAAGAAACGCAACTCCTCGAGCGCGAGCTCGAGATTGCGGTCCGCCGGATGACCCTCGACATCGACGTAGAACTGGGTCGCGGTGAAAATCCCGCCGACCATGTAGCTCTCGAGCTTGGTCATGTTGACGCCGTTGGTGGCGAATCCGCCGAGCGCCTTGTAGAGCGCGGCGGGAACGTTGCGCACCTGGAAGACGAAGGTGGTGATCGTCCGGCCGCGCCCCGGCTTCGGCACGGACGGCGTGCGCGAGAGCAGCAGCATGCGCGTGGTGTTGCCGGGATTGTCCTCGATGTTGGCGGCCAGCGTCTTGAGCCCGTAGATCTTGCCGGCCAGCGACGAGGCGATTGCCGCGCGCGTGCGGTCGCCGCTCGTCGCGATCTCGGCGGCGGAGCCCGCGGTGTCGGCGCCGACGACGCGGCGCAGGCCAAAGCGCCGCGTGGCGCCACGGCACTGGTCGAGCGCCTGGACATGGCTCTGCACCGTGCGGATGGTCTCCAGCGTGGCGCCTTTGACCGCGAGCAATTGATGGCGCACCGGCTGGAACCACTCGCCGACGATATGCAGGCCGGCCTCGGGCATGAGGTGATGGGCGTCGGCGACGCGGCCGGCGGTCGAGTTCTCGATCGGGATCATGGCCAGCCGGGCGCGGCCCTTCTGTACCGCGGCGAAGGCCTCGTCGAAGCTGGCGCAGGGAAGCGTCTCGAGCTCGGGGCAGGCGCTGCGGCAGGCGAGGTCCGAATAGGCCCCGGCCTCGCCCTGGAACGCGATCAGGGCGGGGGGCTTGGCGGTCATGGGCGTGTCTCCGGTCTCGGCGTGTGGGGGTGCAGCATCTGGCGCGCGCGCGCGAGGTCCTCGGGCGTGTCGACGCCCAGCGGCACGGCGTCGACCACGATGGCGTCGATGCGCATGTCGGCCTCGAGGGCGCGCAACTGCTCCAGGCGTTCGCGCCGCTCCAGCGGTGCAGGCGGCAGGCCGACGAAGCGGGACAGCGCGTCGCGGCGATACGCGTAGAGCCCGATATGGTGGTAGAGCGGCCCGGCGCCGGTGGGCGCGGTGGCGCGCGTGAAATAAAGCGCGCGGCCGATCCGGCGCGCGGTATCGCGCATCGACA
>CAIOSQ010000124.1 GCA_903860935.1 uncultured Rhodospirillales bacterium
CCCTGTGGCCCGATCGCCGCTTCAACGCCTTGATGATGAGACCCGGATCCCGATGACGACCCCTTCGCTTCTCACCCAGCGCCGCGGCAATGCGCGCGGTATCACCGTCAGCGACGGCATCTTCTCGGCGGCGCGGCGCACTCCGGACAGGCTCGCGATCCGCGAGAGCGGTCGCGGCCTGACCTATGCGCGGCTCGCCGAGCGGATCCGTCGCGTCGCGTCGCTCGTCCATGCCGGGCTCGGGCTTCGCCATGGCGAGCGCGTGGCCGTGCTGCTGCCGAACCGTCTGGAATACATGGAGATCGTGTGTGGCGCCGCGCTCGCGGGCGCGGCCTCCGCCACGATCGGGCCGGCCGCCTCGGAAGCCGAGATCCGCTTCATCTGCGAGGATGCCGGGGCGCGCGTCCTGTTCGTCGATCCGTCCCTGGAGGCCAAGGCGCGCGCCGCGATTCCCCCGGGGGTTGCCCATGTCGTGACGATCGACGCGCGCTACGAGGATCTCCTGGCGCGCGCCGCGGACACGCCTTGCCCGGTGCCGGTTACCGAGGAGGACATCTTCTCGATCCCCTACACCTCCGGCGCCACGGGCAGGCCCAAGGGGGTCATGCTGTCGCATCGCGGGCGCGTGCTGTCGGCCTACGCGATCGGTGCCGATCACGGCTGCTACGGGCCGGATGATCGCGCCATCACGCTGACGCCGCTCTTCCACGGCGCCGGGTTTCTCATGACGCTGACGCCGCTGCATTTCGGCGGCTTCGTCGAATTGCTGCCGCGCTTCGACATCGAGCGCATGATGGAGACGATCCAGGCGATCCGGGCCACCAACACCTACATGGTGCCCACGCATTTCGCGGCCCTGTTCGCGATGGGGGACGCGGCGCGTCGCTACGACGTTGCGTCGCTCAAGGCGGTGGTCTCGGGGACGGCGCCGCTGGCGCAGGCGACCAAGGAGCGGATCATCGACTTCTTCGGCCCCGGTCGGCTCTACGAGCGCTATGGCTGCACCGAGACGTCGATCGTCACCGCGCTGCGCCCGGCCGACCAGCTGCGCAAGACGCAATGCGTCGGGCAGCCTCTGCCGGCGACCCAGATCTGTATCCTCGGACCGGATGGCGCGGAACTGCCGCGTGGCGAGATCGGCGAACTGGCCTGCACCTCGCCCTACATGTTCTCCGGCTACCTGAACCTGCCCGAGGCGACGGCCCGGGCGATGCGTGGCGACTGGTTCGTGACCGGCGACCTCGCGCGCATGGACGAGGAGGGTTTCCTTTATCTCGTCGATCGCAAGAACGACATGATCATCACCGGCGGAGAGAACGTCTATCCCCGCGAGGTCGAGGAAGTCCTGCTTGGCCATCCGGCGGTGCGCGAATGCGCGGTCGTCGGCCTGCCGCATGGCTATTGGGGCGAGGCGGTGACGGCGTTCGTGGCGCTTCGACCGGGCGTGGAGGCGGAAGCCGGCACGCTGGTCGCCGCGTGCCGGGCCACCCTCTCGCCCTTCAAGGTGCCGAAGGAGATCCGCTTCGTCGCGGCCCTGCCGCGCAACTCGCTGGGCAAGGTCCTGCGGCGCCAGCTGCGCGACGAGGGCGGCGAGAGCCGCGCCCCGCGCCCAGGCCCTTAATCTCCAGTCAAGCATGGGAGCGTAGACTTGCGGTCTCGCGTCGTAGTCGCGGAGACCACGTGAAGATTCTCCTGGTTCATCGTTTCCTGCCCGGCCGGTTCGGTGCCCTCGCCCAGGCGCTGTCCGAACGCGGCGATTCCTGCGTGTTCCTGCACGCGGAGGGCGACGAGGCGCCGCCAGGGGTGCGGTCCGTCCGCTTCATCCCCTCGCGGCCCGCCGATCTCGGAGACGACAGCCGGATGCGGCCGCTCGAAACGGCGGTGCTCGATGGCGAGGCTGCGTTCCGCGCCGCGCGGTCGCTTGCCGCCGCCGGGTTCCGCCCCGATGCCATCGTCGCCCAGGGCGGTTTCGGTCCCGGCCTCCATCTCGCGGAGGCGTTCCGTGGCGTGCCGTTGCTGGGGGCGTTCGAATGGTTCGACCCGGATCCCGCCGCGCGCGCGCAGCTGCGGCTCGAACTGGCGGCGTGCAGGCAGGGCCTGGTCGAGAGCCGCGTGCAGCTTGCGGAATTTCCGACCGCGTTCCAGTCCAGGCTGCGCGTGGTGCATGCGGGGATCGATACGCGGGTCTGGGCGCCGGTGCGCTCGCGCGGCACTGCCCGCGCCGAGCTGGGGCTGGGGCGCGACGACGAGTTGCTGGTTCATGCCGGCCCGATCTTCCAGCCACAGCGCGGCTGCGACACGGTGCTCGAGGCGCTGGGCGTGCTGCAGCAGCGCCGACCGCGGCTTCAGATCTGCCTCGTCGGGGAGGCGGCAGGGCTCTATGGGCCGCCCATGGCGATCGATGGTCCGCGGCGCACGGCGATGCGCGCCGGCTTGGCGGCGCTCGATCGCGCGCGCCTGCGCGTCGCGACGGGGTGCACGGCGGAGTTCCGCCGCACCGCCCTGCAGGCGGCGGACGCGACGATCTACTACGCCGATGGCTGTCCGGTTTCCCTGGCCCTGCTCGAGGCGATGTCCTGCGCGGTGCCGATCGTCGGCTCGGACACGGCGGTCGTTCGCGAATTCCTGGTCGACGGGCAGAGCGCGCTTCTGGCGCCGTTCGGCGACGCCGCCGCGCTCACCGGCGCGGTGGAGCGGCTCTTCGAGGACCGTTACGCGGCGATGGAGCTGGCCCGCACGGCGCGGCGTCAGGCGGTTCTGCGGCACGGCCTCGCCGCGCAGGTTTCCCGGCAGGTCGCTTGCCTCGACGAGATGGTCCGCGGCGCCGGAAGCTCGGCCTGCGCTCACATTCCGGTGGCCAGATCCGCATAGCCCCGGGGATAGCGCCGCCGCCACCGCCAGGCGCTGGCGACGATCGCATCGATGTCGGCGAAGCGTGGGCGCCAGCCGAGTTCCGTCATGATGCGCGCGGGATCCGCGACGAGTTGCGCGAGATCGCCGGCGCGCCGCGGCGAGACGTCCACGGGGAACGTGGTCCCGGTGACCCGCGCCACCGCGGCCAGCACCTCGCGGACCGAGTAGCCGCGGCCGATCCCGACATTGAAGCTGCGGCTCCGGTCGCGGATCAGGTCGAGCACCTTCACATGCGCGTCGGCGAGGTCGCAGACATGCACGTAGTCGCGCACGCAGGTTCCGTCCGGCGTCGGGTAGTCGTCACCGAAGACCTGCATCGCCGGCCGCTTGCCGAGAGCGCAGTCGAGCGCGAGCGGGATCAGGTGGGTCTCAGGCTCATGGTCCTCGAACAGCGGCAGGTCGGGATGGGCGCCCGCCGCGTTGAAATAGCGCAGGCACGCGTAACGGATCCCGTGCACCTCGTCGGCCCAGCGCAAGATCCGCTCGATCAGGTATTTCGATTCGCCGTAGGCGCTCCCCGGCGCGATCGAGACATCCTCGTCGATCGGCACGCGCTCTGGCGCGCCGAAGATGGCGCAGGTCGAGGACAGCACGAATCGCCGGACGCCGTGCTCGGCCGCCGCCTCGAGCAGATTGACGGCGCATTGGACATTGTCGCCGAGATAGAGGAACGGGCGCCGCATGGACTCGCCGACCTGGATGTTGCCGGCGAAATGCAGGATCGCGTCGATCCGGTGACGGGCAAAGACGCGGCCGACCGCCGCCTTGTCGGCGAGGTCGCCGACCTCGAGTTCGGCCTCCGGGGCGACCGCCGCGCGGTGGCCCTGGCGCAGATTGTCGAAGACGACGACGCGGTGGCCGGCATCGAGCAGGGCGCGCACGCAATGGCTGCCGACATAGCCGGCGCCGCCGGTGACGAGGAGGGTATCGGGCATGACGTCAGCGCTCCATGTCGCGGCCGCCCGTCCGGCGACTGGCCAACGGCGGCAGTAACGTAAAGGTGCAACTCGTGGATGCATTAGTATTGGTGCCGTGTGATGTCTGCATGAATAGACATCGCAAGTCTTTGAATATCATTTGCATGGGAAATCGCGGGTGATTGATCGGCCGCAACTCCTGCCCCACCATTCTATAGGAAGATGCTACTCCTTCGGTTGTACCGCGAAGGACGCCGAGACTTTTTCATTCAAAAGTTGAATATGGAGGCCTTCCAGGGTGGTGGCGCCATGAAACTCCTGCTTGCCGACGATCATGCCATGTTCCGGACCGCCGTCGCGGATGGTCTCGAGGCGTTGATCGGGACGGGGACCGAGGTCCTCGAAGCCGACAGCTACGAGACGACGCAGTCGTTGCTCGCCGGAACGCCGGGGATCGACGTCGTGCTCCTCGACCTTTTGATGCCCGGCTTCGCGAATTTCGAGGGGCTGGCGGCGTTGGTGCGGGATTTTCCGGAGGTTCCGATCGTGGTGCTCTCCGGCTCCGGCCAGTCGCGCTATCAGGTCGAGGCCGTGCGCCGCGGTGCGCGCGGGTACATCGTCAAGAACCAGCCTCTGTCCGTCCTCGCGCAGATCGTCCAGATCGTTCGCGATGGCGGCACCTATGTCTCGACCAGCGTGCTGGATTCGGCGCCGCAGCTCGCCGAGGCTGCCGCCGAGGCGCCGACGCCCCTGCCGGCTCGTGAATCGCAGCCGTCGGGTGCCGAGGAATCCGCCACGCGCCTGTCGCGGCTCACCGATCGCGAATTGCAGATTCTGGCCTGTCTTGCGCGCGGCGCGTCGAACAAGCAGATCGCCCGTGACCTCGGGATCACCGACACGACGGTGAAGGTCCATCTGCGCATGATCTTCAAGAAGCTTGGTGTGTCGAACCGCACCCAGGCGGCTTTCTTCGCGCGCGAACGGGGCGCCGCGCACGCCTGATCCGGTCGACGGTCCGGGAGGTTTGCGTTTCCTCCGTCCGGTTCCTATTCTCCGGCGCCGTCCAGCTTGGAGGAGGTGCCGCGTGGTGAAGGCGTTGTTGAACATGGGCCGTGTCGCAGCGGCGCTGCTCGTGATGATCGCGGCGGCGTCGGCGCAGACCGTCCGCGACCCCGAGAACACGTTGTTTCTCGACCTGAAGGACGGGCGCGTCGTGATCGAGATGCGCGCCGACCTCGCCCCGGCGCATGTCACGCGCATCAAGGAACTCGCGCGCCAGCGTTTCTACGACGGCATCGTGTTCCATCGCGTGATCGAGGGCTTCATGGCCCAGACCGGCGATCCGACCGGAACCGGCCGCGGCGGGTCCGGCAAGAACCTGCCCGCCGAGTTCAGCCGCGAGCCCTATGTGCGCGGTACCGTCGGCATGGCGCGCGCCCAGAACCCGAATTCGGGCGACAGCCAGTTCTTCATCATGTTCGCGCCTATGCCCAGCCTGAACGGTCAGTATACCGTCTGGGGGCGTGTGCTTTCGGGCATGCAGTTCGTTGACCGGATCGAGCGCGGCGAACCGCCTCGCGTCCCCGACAAGATCGTACGGTTGCGCGTCGCGGCCGACGTCAAGGAGTGAGACCGATGACTACCGACCTCGACAATACCCTCTGGCTCGACCTCGACTACGGCCGCGTGGTCATTCGGCTGCGGCCGGATCTGGCCCCGAAGCACGTGGCGCGGATCAAGGAACTCGCCGGCGACGGCTTCTATGACGGGATCGCGTTCCACCGCGTGATCGAAGGCTTCATGGCGCAGGGCGGCGATCCGACCGGCACCGGGACCAGCGGCTCCGGGCGTCGCCTCCCCGCCGAGTTCAGCAGCGAGCCCTACGTGCGCGGCACCTGCGGCATGGCGCGAACCAACGATCCGAACAGCGCCGACAGCCAGTTCTTCATCATGTTCGACGACGGCAGCTTCCTGAACGGCCAGTACACCGTCTGGGGCGAGGTCGTCGATGGCATGGAGTTCGTCGATCAACTCAAGCGCGGCGAGCCGCCGCGCAATCCGGACCGCATCGTTCGCATGCGGGTCGCCGCGGCGGCCTGATACGGTCGGGCGCGCCTCAGCGGTCGGCGGGGGCTCCGCGCCGGCCGACCGCCGCAAGCGCGTCGTGATACTCCCGCGTCAGCCGCGCGCAGAGGTCGCGTGCCTCCGGAATATCCCGGATGGCACCGACGCCCTGGCCAGCCGACCAGATGTCGCGCCACGCCCTGGCTTCTCCGGCCAGATCCAGGCCATGGGGTGGTGTGGCCCCGGCCGGGTCGATGCCGGCCGCCCGAAGGCTGGGTACGAGGAAATTGGCGGGGATCCCCGACACGGCCGCCGTGTAGGCGATATCCTCGGCGCGCGAACCCAGGATCATGTCCTTGTGCCCTTGCGCGGCGAGGGCTTCGCGCGTCGCGATGAAGCGGGTCCCGAGATAGGCGAGGTCCGCTCCGGCCACGATGGCGGCGGCGATTTCACGGCCGCTGCCGATGCACCCTGCGAGCGCAATCGGTCCGGCGAAGACCGCGCGCAATTCGTTCAACAGGGCGAAGGGATGCAGCGTACCGGCATGGCCGCCGGCCCCGGCGCTGACGCCGACGAGCCCATCGACGCCCGCCACGACGGCCTTCTCGGCATGCCGCCGGTTCACGACGTCGTGGAAGACGAGGCCGCCATAGGCATGTACGGCGGCGACCACCTCGCGAACCGCGCCGAGCGACGTGATCACGAGCGGGACCCGGGCCTCGACCGTGGCGGCCAGATCGGCGTCCAGGCGCTTGTTGCTGCGGTGGACGATCAGATTGACGCCGAAGGGTGCCGCGGCGGGCGATGCCGCGAGCCTTCCGGCGATGACGTCGAGCCAGTCCCGGTAATCAGACGTCGTGCGCGCGTTGAGCGAGGGAAACGTGCCGACGACACCGCTTTCGCACTGGGCGACCACGAGTTCGACGCCGGAGGCGAGGAACATCGGCGCCCCGATCACCGGGATTCGAAGCCGGCCGACCCATCCCGTCGGCAGGGTCATGGCGCGCCCGGCGCGGTCGCGCGCGCGCCGGTCACGGGTCTTTCGGCTCGAGCAGGTCGTCGGTCTTTCGGCGCATGTTCTCGAGATTGAAGACCGGCAGCTTGAACAGCCACGGCGCGAGGCGCGTCTGGATGCGCTCCGCCTCGGCGCGCACCTCGTCGGCCGACTTCAGCGCCGGCCCGCCCTCGGGCAGCTGGGCCGGCGGCGTCGCCTTTGCTGAGAGCGCCGCCCAAGGCGTTCCTTCGATCTCCACCAGGCGGGCGGAGATCTCCAGCCCGTCGAAGGTGGTCGTCGTCGCGGTCAGGGCGGCGGCGGTGATGGCGACGCCATCGGCCTTGCGGACGTCGTCGAATTCGAGCTTTTCGAAAGCGGCGGCGACGCTGCCGATCTCCCAGCCGGTCTTCGCCTTGCGATCCTCCGGCACGTCGGCGAGCACGAAATCGCGTTCGGCGGGCGAGGGGCGGGAGACGACGGTCGACGTGCCGTCGGCATGGTCGATGCGTGCTTCGCGGACCCGTTCGCGGGCGACGTCGCTGAGCCCGCGCTCCAGCCACTGCACCGCGTCGCGGTTCACTGTCAGGCGGCCCTTGGCCAGCCATGCCTGCGCGTCGCCGGCGCGCCGGACATAGACGGCATCGTCGCCGCCGCCGCCGCGGCCGAAGCGGTTCTTGCCCGCGAGCAGCGCGACGATATCCTGGCCCTGGGCCGTCTTGAAGGCGACCCGCGTCGACTTCGCGCCCGCGGCGTCGCGGTCCTCGACCTCGAGCGAGGCGTAGACGTCCTTGCTGCGGGTCTTCGCCTCGAGCGTGCGCAGTTCCGAGACCTCGACGAAGAGCTGGCGGATGCGACCTGTATCCGCCGCGTATCCGCCGCGCTCCGGCAGCACCCAGGTCTCGCCCGCGCGGCGCAGGACGATGGTGCCGTCGGGGCGCTGCAGCTCGATCGCCTGGACATCGCCCGCGCGCGTCGCGAGGTCGGGGAAGAGACGTTCGCCGAGCCTTGCCGGGCCCGCATCGTCGGCGGGAGGCAGGAAGACGACCGCGGCGACGGCGCTCGCGATGGCGATGCCGCCGAGGATCGACAGGGTCACGGGACGCATGTGATGGACTCCCTGGTGTTCAGCCGGCCGCGGCCCGCGCGACGCCGGCGCGGCGGCGGTGCAGGCGCCATAGTCCGAGCCCGATCGCGAAGAGCCCGATCGCCGCCGGGATCGCGCCGATATTGACCGCGCGGATCCTGGTCTCGAGCGCCTGGATGTCGCGGCGCAGTTCAAACTGCACGTCGCGCAGCTGGCGCCGCGTCTCGAGCATCTCGGCCTGGAACTGGTCGATCGCCTGCTGCTGGTTCGCGGTGACCAGCGCGCGCGCGGCGCCCTCGCCCTGCTCCTTGGTGCGGAGTTCCTTCAGCTTCGCCTCGGTCGCCTTGAGCTTCTCTGTCAGCTCGCGCTCCTTGGCGCGGAAGGCGAGTTCGGCCTGACGCTGGATATCGAGCATGACCTCGAAAGGGCGGCTCGACTGGCCGCGCGAACGCAACGAGATGAGATCGTCGCTGCCGGCGAGGTGGTCGAGGGCGTTGAGGACGAAATCGCCGTTGTTGGCGATCGGCACCGCGAGCCGCTGGCCGAAGAACTCCTGGACCTGGGCCCAGAACCGGTCTTCCAGCATGTCGGTGTCGGCGACGACGATGACGTTGATCCTGTCGGCCGACTGGGCGCGATGCGGCGGCAGATCCGGTTTGGGCGGCTGCTCCTCGCCCTCCTTCGCCTCCGGCTTCGGCGGGCCGTCCGGGAAGGCGCTCTTCGCCGGTCCGCGCAGCCGCGCCGCCAGCATGTAACGCTCGCCGCTCGGCTTGAAAGCGGTGAGGAGCGCGACCGGATCGGGCGCGAACTTGACCTTCTCGACATCGATCTCCTGCGACTGGGTCGATGTCTGGATCAGCGGCGTGACCTCGACGCCCGAACCGGAGACCGGCTTGAGGATGCCCGCGGAGGCCATGTTGATGGCCTGCGCGTCGGCGAGCAGCACGTCGCTCTTCGTCAGTGCGCTTTCGCGCAGCGCCATCCAGGCGAGGTAGTCGACGGCGCGCACACGCTGGGCATCGCCGGCGCTCACGCGGCGCGCGGCCTGCCGGTCGCCCGCGATCTTTCCGGGAACCAGTTCGACGCCCCAGGATTTCAGCAACTCCGGCATGTCGGAGCCGGTCTGGCCGGTCTGCGCCGCCGGACCCGGGCGACCCATCTCGCCCTCGGCATGCGGATCGACGAAGACGAGGGCACGGCCACCGCGCAGGACGAATTGGTCGATCGCGTAGAGGGTCTGTTGCGGCAGGTCGCGCGGATGCACGACCAGCAGGACGCCCACGGTCTCCGGAATGGTCGCGGCATCGCGATCGATGCGCTGCAGGTCGAAGAACTGCGCGAGCTGGTCATGGATCGCCCAGGGCTGGGGCGGGTTGCGCGGGCCCATGAACTGCCCCTGCAGCGGCAGGGTGGTGAGCAGCCCGACCGTCTTCTTCTTGGTCGTGACCAGATCGAAGACCAGCTTGGTGATGTCGTATTCGAGGAAGCGCTCGCGCTCCGGCTGGAGGAACGGGATCACCGCCTCCTTGTCGCCGGCGCCGGACGCCGCGATGCCGAAATAGACCTGCTCGCCGGACTGGTTGACGGGAACGCCCTGAATCCCCGTGGCGACCGCGCGGTCCTCGTCGTCCGAGAAGGGCTGGGGATCGATCACCTGCAACCGCACGCGCCCCTTGGACGCGGCGCGGTACTCCTCGAGCAGTTCGCGCACCCGCGCGGCGTAGACGCCGTATGAGGGGATCTCGCGCGTCAGGCGCTCCGACAGGTAGAGCCGCAGCGTCACCGGCTCGTCGATGCGCGCCAGAAGGTTGCGCGTGCCGGGCGACAGCGTGAAGAGCTTTTCCTGCGTCAGGTCGAGGCGCAGGCCGGTCGCCTTGCGGTCGACCAGCATGTTCGTGGCCAGGAAGGCCACGACCGCGAAACCGAGGCCGATCAGCGCGACGGAGCCGCGCGCGAGGCTGGAACTGGGCATCGCCATGGGTCAACCCGCCTTCTTGATATCGACGACGATCGCGTTGGCGAACAGGAAAAGCGCGATCAGGGAGCCGAAGAAGAAGACGTCCTTGATGTCGATCACGCCGCGATTCATCGCATTGAAATGGGTCAGGAAGCTGAAGGACCTTATCGCCTCGGTGAGCCAGTCCGGCGCCCAGCCGGAGAAGAAGTTCAGCACGATCGCCGAACCGCTGACGGTGAACACGAAGGCGACCGCCGCGGTGAGAACGAAGGCGATGACCTGGCTCTTCGTGGTCGCCGAGATGCACGCGCCGATCGCGAGGATGCCGCCGGCCAGCAGGAAGCTACCCGCATAACCGGTGAGGATCGCGCCGTTGTCGGGCGCGCCGAGCCAGTTGACGGTGATCCAGATCGGAAAGGTGAGGGCGAGGGCGACGCCGGTGAAGGCCCAGGCGGCGAGGAACTTGCCGAGCACTGCCTGGCCGAGCCCGATGGGCAGGGTGAGGAAGAGTTCGATCGTGCCCTGCTTGCGTTCCTCCGACCACAGGCGCATCGCGATCGCTGGGATCAAGAACAGGTAGAGCCACGGGTGCCACATGAAGAAGGAGGCAAGGTCGGCCTGGCCACGCTCGAAGAAATTGCCGAGATAGAAGGTAAGCGCGGCGGCGAAGACCAGGAAGATGACCAGGAACACATAGGCCATCGGGGTCGCGAAATAGCCCGAGAACTCCCTCCGGAAGATCGTCAGGGTCTGGATCATGCTGCGGCCCTCGCGCTGGCGCTCGTGCGGGCGCCGGTGACCTGGCGGAAGACCTCGTCGAGGCGGCCGCGCTCGACGCGGATCTCCTCGATCGCATGGGCCGGGTCGCGTCCGATCGTGCCCAGTTCGGCGATCAGGTTGGCGCCGACCCGCGGGAACGCGGTGACCCGGGCGAGGCCGGCATCAGCCGTGCCGTCCTCGACCGACGCGACCGCGGCGCAGCCGGCGAGAGCGGCGCGTAGCCCGTCGAGCCGCGCCCGGGGCAGGATCAGCGTCACCGCATTGTGCCAGCGCGAGCGCGCCTCGAGCTCGCGCGGGGTGCCGTCGGCGACGACGCGGCCCTGGGAGATGATGAGGGCGCGGCTGCAGACCGCGTCGACCTCTTCGAGGATATGGGTCGAGATGATCGTGGCTTTCTCGCGTGCGAGCTCCGCGATCAGGGCGCGCACCTCGTGCTTCTGGTTCGGGTCTAGGCCGTCGGTCGGCTCGTCGAGGATGAGCACCTCGGGGTCGTGGAGAATCGCCTGGGCGAGGCCGACGCGGCGTTTGAAGCCCTTCGACAGGGTCTCGATCGGCTGATGCAGGACGTTGCGCAGTTGCGTGCGGTCGACGGCGAAATCGATGCGACGCGCGCGATCGGCGGAGGGGACCCGCCGGATGTCGGCGATGAAGCCGAGGAACGCGGCGGGCGTCATGTCCGGATAGGCCGGCGCGCCCTCGGGCAGGTAGCCGATGCGCGCCTTGGCCTTGACCGGTGCGGCCGCCACGTCGTGGCCGCAGATGCGGGCGCTGCCCGCGCTTGGCGTCAGGAAGCCGGTGATCATCTTCATCGTCGTCGACTTGCCGGCGCCGTTGGGTCCCAGGAAGCCCAGAACCTCGCCGCGGCGGACATCGAAGGAGATGTCGTCGACGGCGCGAATCGGACCGAAGGACTTGCACAGGCCGCGGATAGCGACCATCGACTCCATGGGCCAACTCCCTGAAAAAAACATGCTTTCGCCGCCGCGAATGCCGCGACGGCGCGGAGCATCTATTGAAGTCGGCCGGATTTTCAAGGGCGGCGTTGGGGCGGCACGCCGCCAGCCTCCGCCCGAGCCCCGCTCAGGCCTTGAGGTGGATGGTCGCCAGGATCTTGACCGAGGCGCCCTTCGGCAGGTCGGCGGCGATTCGCAGCCAGTTGCCGAAATGCGCCAGTCTCGCGAGCGTGATCTGATCGCGCCGTGCGGGCAGGGCGAGGGTGGTTCCCGACGGCACCCAGCGGATCCCGTCGGGCGAGATCTCGATCCGCGCCTTTGTGCGTCCGATCCCGCGCGGCGTATCCAGCGCGCGCAGGAAGACGATCGCCTCCCGCGCCCAGCCGCACTCATAGGGCTCGCTGGCCGCCTTGCCGGTCCAGACCTCGTTGCGCGCGATCACGGCCGTGGCGTTGTGTGGAAGCATGATCAGAAATCCCCGGAGATGCAGACGGAGTCGATATACGAGAGCGCGCGCTTGTCGGCGTCTGTCTCGGCGAAGAAGGCGATGTTGAGCATGCACCAGAGATTGCGCATCGCCGGCATGACGATCGGCCCCGCGCCGGACAGGTCGTAGACCCGGTCGTTGCACTGGAAATCGATCATGCGCATCGCCGCGAGATCGAAATCGAACCGGCAATAATGCCAGTTCACCTTGGTCGGGATCTCGTTGTAGCAGAGCTTCTGATGGCCTCCGGGCAGATCCTCCCAGCCATCCGGCGCGAGATGGTCGTGGGTGACCGTCTTGCCCTCGGTGCCGAGCGGCTTGACCTCGGTCGTGACGCGCTTGAACTGCCATTTCTGGACATGCGCGCCGTCGATGGCGTTCAGGAACCGCAGATGCGGCATGATCCGCTTGCCGCCCTCGTGCGGATCCTGGAGGTCGTAGAGGAACCCCACGGAGCGGACATCGGTCTCGGACAGGCGCAGCTCGGTCGCCTCGGGCTTGAAGGTGAAATAGAACTCGAGGCGGATCGGGCAGGGCTTGCGGAAGGTGAGCCGCTTGATCGCGACATTGCGCGCGCCCTTGCGCGGCCGGGTCTGGATCTTCAGCGCATAGGTGCCGTCCCAGCCGCCATGAGTGCCGTTGTCCCAGTGGGTGACGCTGGAGAGCTGCGGCTGGGTATGCTGCTGGTAGCTCGGGTTCATCGTATCCAGGCTGTGCTCGTAATTGCCGACCAGCTGCGTCCAGCCGCAGAAGCCGCGGTCGAAATCGTCGAAGCAGATGATCCGGCGCATCGGATCGAAGCGGCTCATCGCCGGATCGGCCAGCCTCAGGTCGCGCAGCATCTCGGACATCGCGTCTTCCTTCCCGGGCCCTCAGCCCTTGGTGGCACCGGCGGTGAGGCCGGCGATGAGGTATTTCTGCGCCATGATGACCAGCGCGACGATCGGCGCGAGCTGCAGGGTCGTTGCCGCGAAGAGCACGCCCCATTCGACGCCGTCGATCGCGCCGGTCATCTCGGAGAGCGTCAGCGGCGCGGTTTTCGCCTTGGTCGTCGTGAAGATGAAGGCGAACAGGAACTCGTTCCACGCATAGACCAGGACGAAGACGCCGACCGCGACCATGCCCTGGGCGCAAAGCGGCAGGATGACGCGCCGGAACACGGCGAAAGGCCCGGCGCCGTCGACCATCGCCGCTTCGTCGAGTTCGCGCGGGATCTGATCGACGAAGGCGCGCAGCACCAGCGTGCCGAGCGACACGAAGAAGGTCGCGTAGAGCAGGATCAGCACCAGATGCGTGTCGTTCAGCGCCAGTTCGTTGATCGCCGGAAACAGCGGCAGCGTGATCACGATCGGCGGGATCAGCCGGATGAAGATCATGAAGAAGGCGGTCGCCGTGAGCGCGCGCGAGCGCCAGCGCGAATAGGCATAGGCCGCGAGCGCGCTCGCGCTGACGGCAAGAAGCGTCGCGCCGGCGGCGACGATCGCGCTGTTGGCGAGGTGGTGGAAGAATTCCGGCCAGCGCTTCACCAGCCCCGTGTAGTTCTCGAAGGTCGGCTCGAACAGCCAGCGCGGCGGGTAGACGAAGATGTCGCGCGGCGGCTTGAAAGACGAGACGACCACCAGCGCGATCGGGAACCCCGACCAGAGTACGAGCATGGCGAGCGCCAGATGGCGCAGCAGCCGGATCGGCCAGGGCCGGCTCACGACACGCCCTCCGGCGCGAACATGCGCTTGTACATCTGGCGCAGATAGGGGATCGCGAGCAGCAACGACGCGAGCACCATGATCCAGCCAGTCGCGGCCGCCAGCCCGAATTCGTTGTAGCGGAACGCCTCGAGGTAGAGATAGACCGCCATCACCTCGGTCTGCCGCGCTGGGCCGCCCTGGGTGATCAGCCAGATCTCCGAGAACAGCCGGAAGGCGAAGACGTAGCGGAACAGCATCGCCACCAGCATGGCCGGGACCAGCAGCGGAAGGGTGATGCTGCGGCATTGCTGCCAGGCGCTGGCGCCGTCGATGCGCGCCGCCTCGTAGAGGTCGTTGGGCAGCGCCAGCCGCGCCGAATAGAGGATCAGGAAGGTGAAGGGCAGGTGCAGCCAGACGCTGAGCAGCCCCGCCAGCAGCAACCCGTGCATCGGCTCGACCGCCCATTCCAGTTGCGGCAAGCCGAGCCAGGCGAGGCCGCGGCTGACCATGCCGACCTGCGGCTCCATCATGAAGCGCCACATCACGACCGCCGCGACCTCGCTGATCGCGTAGGGGGCCAGCATCACCGCGATCATCGTCCGGCGCGCCGGTACGCCGCCGGCGAAAAGCAGCGCCGCGCCCAGCGCCAGCAGAAGTTCCAGGTGGACGACCAGCAGCACGACGACGACGGTGTTGCGCAGGCTGCGCCAGAAATAGGGATCGGCGAGGATCTCAGCGTAGTTGGCGAGGCCGACGAAGCTGGGCGCCAGGCCAAAGCTCGATTTGTTGAGGCTGAGCCAGAAGACGTAGAGCGCGGGCACGAAGATCACGCCCAGCAGCAGCGCCTGGACCGGCGCGATCATCGCCCATTGGGCGGGGCCGACGCGCGACTGCATGGTCAGCGCTCCGCCATGCGCCGCTTGCGGCCGGTGCGCGCGCGCCGCGATCCGGCCGGTTGCCGTGGCACCGGGGTTTCCTGGACGCTGAGCTTGGCGCGGCGCAGCCGGTCGAGCACGGCCGGCCCGCGGCGGACCATCAGCGCGGTGGCGAGCATGTCGAGCACGGTCAGGACGGCGATGCGCGACTGGGACGGCGTGTAGATCTCTGTGTCCTCGGCGGTCTCGACCGCGAGGAAGACGTCGC
>CAIOSQ010000125.1 GCA_903860935.1 uncultured Rhodospirillales bacterium
CCCATGTCGGTCTGGACCCAGAGGCGACCGTCCTGGTCGAACCAGATGCCGTCCGGGCAGGCGAAGATGTTGTCAGCACCCAGCGCCTTGCCATCGGCACCGCGGCTCGTCCGCACATCGCCGGCGACCACGAAGAGGTTCCAGCGGAAGGTCGCCGCGGCATGCTCGCCACGCGATTCGGTCCAGCGGACGATCTGCCCGAACTGGTTGCGCGCGCGTGGGTTGACCGGATCCGTCTGTGCCTCGGTGCGCGAGGTGTTGTTGGTGAGCGCGAAATAGACCTCGCCGGTCTTCGGATCGACCGTGCCCCACTCCGGACGGTCGAGCTTGGTGGCGCCGGCGCGGTCGGCGGCGAGACGGGTGTTGACCAGGATGTCGGCGAGATCGGCGAAGCCGTTGGCCGGGGTGAGACCGTTATGGCCCGGTGCCAGGGCCAGCCATTCGCCGGTACCGTCGACGTTGAACTTCGCCGCATAGAGCGTGCCCTCGTCGAGCAGCGCGCCGCTCGCCGTCGCCGGATCGTAGGGCTTGGCCGAGACGAACTTATAGACGTACTCG
Source organism: uncultured Rhodospirillales bacterium (assembly GCA_903860935.1). Taxonomy (GTDB): domain Bacteria; phylum Pseudomonadota; class Alphaproteobacteria; order CACIAM-22H2; family CACIAM-22H2; genus CAIOSQ01. The sequence continues at coordinate 559 of CAIOSQ010000125.1, forward strand.
AAGCGCGCATCGTCGCCCGAATAGCAGACGATGGGCTTGCCGGGGACGGCCGGGGCGAAGACCACGCCCTCGTGGGCGAAGCGGCCGAGATGCGTGCGCTTGACGGGCACGCTGCCCGGATCGAAGGGATCGATCTCGACCATCCAGCCGAAGCCGTTCGGCTCGTTGCGATAATCCTCGGCGGGGCTGGCCCCGCGGGTGGAGGCGTCGAAACGCGCGAATTCGTCGGCGCCCGACGCGGCAAGCTCCCACCCGTAGCGCGAGCGCTCGGTGGCGACGCCGTAGCGGGCATGTTCGCGGGGATGGTTGGGCTTCTGGTCCTGGCGATCGGTATTGCGGAAATAGCCGGCCCAGTTCTCCTCGGCGGTCATGTAGGTGTTCCACGGCGTGTAGCCATGTGCGCAGTTGTTGATCGTGCCGCGGGTGCGCGTGCCGTCGGGGCTGTACTTGGTGACGACGTGCTTGCTGCCACGCACCGGGCCCGAAAACGTCATCGGCGTCGCCGCTGTGATACGGCGATTGCGCGGATCCTGGACCATTTCCCAGTCGCCGTTGGCGCCGCGCCGCGCGCGGAACACCGAGACGCCATGGGCGTTGATCTCCTTGAGGACCTCGTCGGCGTCGCGCCGATCGTTCTCGATCCGCACGCTGCTCTCGCGCATCTCCTTGCCGCGCCAAGCGGCATGCAGGAAACGCGCCTCGACATATTCGTGGTTCATGGCGATCAGGCCGTCGGTCGACGAGCCGCCGATCGGGAAGAAATGGATGCCGTCATGATGCATGCCGATCTGCATGCCCTGATCGGCGCCGCTGTTCGCGCCATCCCGGAACGCCGGCATCGACCCGGAGATCGGCGTGCCCCAGGGCGCGAGGACCTGGACCTTGTAGCCGTCCGGAACGACGACGCCGTCGGCCTCGGATACCGGGATCGCCTTGAAACCAAGCAGCGGCTGCGCCTGGGCCTTGGCCGGCGCCGAAGCGCCGGCACCGAAGACGCCTGCGACCGCGGTGGCGAGGCCGCCGACGAGGATCCCACGGCGCGAGGCGCGCGCGTCGATCACGTCGTAGAGCGTCGGATTCGCGGATGCATTGCACGGCGGCTCGTCGCCATGGCTGTAGCCGGGGGTCTTGGTGTGGTCGGGATAATCCGCTTCGTAGTTGCTCATGGTCGGGGCCTCCAGGGGGTAAGGTGGAGCCCGGCGACACCGCGCCGGATTGCCGCGATCGATACGCGACCGGCGTGACGCTTTGCTGACATAGAAGCGACACTCGTGTTTCGCAGAAGCCGGATAAGCAGGGACCGATGATGCCCACCCTTGAGCGTCCAGCACCGATACCGGTCCCCCGCCACCCCCGGTCCGTGATCCTGTTCCATTGGGCCGCGGCGGGGCTGATCGCCTTCCTCGCGGCAAGCGGTTGGACGATGACGCGGCTGCCTCCGGGCGGCGAGGCGCAATTCGCCCTCTACCAATTCCATAAGGCCGCGGGCATCGCGGTGCTGCTTGTCTCTCTCGCTCGGCTCGCCTGGCGACCGTTTGCGCCGCCGCTGCCGCTCGTCGCCGCGACATCGGGACCGGCCCGCCTCGCGCGGCTTGTCCATGCGACGCTGTTCGCGCTCACCCTCGTGGTGCCGCTGGCCGGTTGGGCGCTGGTCTCGGTCAGCCGGCTCGACATTCCCGTCGACCTCGTCGCTGGCCTCGTCTGGCCGCGCATCCCGGTCCTTGCGGATCTCGCGCCGGTGACGAAGGCATTTTGGGAGCCCGTCATCGCGCGCGCCCATGTCGTCCTCGCGACTGGGCTCGTGGCGCTGTCGGCGCTGCACGCGGCGGCGGCGATATTTCACCACGTGCTGCGCGCCGACGCGACGCTGCGGCGGATGCTGCCCTTTGCCTTCGTGCCCTGCCTCGTGCTCGCGTCGCCGGTCTCGCGGGCGACCGACTGGACGGTCGATCGTGACCGCTCGACGCTCGGCTTCGTCGGGACGGAGACCGGCGTGCCGTTCCAGGGTCGCTTCACGCGCTGGACGGCACGGATCTCCTTCGATCCCGCGCACCCGCAGGAGGCGCGCATAGACGCCGAGGTCGACATCGCCTCGGCGACCACCGGCGAGACCCGACGCGACGCCGTCATGCGGGGCGAGGAGTGGCTCGACGCCGCGGGCTTTCCGCGCGCGCTGTTCTCGGCGACCGGCTTTCGTCCCATCGGCGAAGGCGTCTACGAGGCGGCGGGGACGCTTGCCCTGCGCGACCAGCGCCGTCCGGTGGTGCTGCGGTTCGCGCTGCGTGAAACTGCCGAGGGCACCCGGGCGCGCGGCGGCGCCACCCTGATCCGAACGGCCTATGGCATCGGCCGCGGCCGTTGGTCCGGGCTTCAGTTCGTCGCCGCGGAGGTCGCCGTCGAGTTCGACCTGCTGGCACGGCAGGTCCCGTAGCCACGCGGTGGCGTCTCAGCGTACACGCGGCGCCGAGATGGCCAGGCGCAGGCGCGACGACATTGCATCGATCATCGCCACGACCACCAGGATCATCAGGATCAGGGCGCAAACCTGCTGATACTCGATCATGCGGATCTGCTCGGACAGATGGAGCCCGATCCCGCCCGCACCGACGATCCCGATGATGGTTGCCGAGCGCGTGTTCGACTCGAAGTAATAGAGGATCTGGCTGAGGAGGACCGGCAGCACTTCCGGGACGACGCCGTAGCGGACGCCGTGCGCGGCAGCTCCGCCTGCCGCGATCACGCCTTCGACCGGACCGCTTTTCGCCGCTTCGAAGGCCTCCGAGAAGAGCTTGCCGAAGGCCCCGAAATTGGCCGTCGCGATCGCCAGCGCGCCGGCGAAGGGGCCGAGACCCACGACGTTGATCCAGACCAGAGCCCAGATCAGCTCGTCGACGCCACGGACGCTGTCGAGGAAGCGGCGCGACAGGAAATGGATGGCGGCCTGCGGCACGATGTTGCGCGCGGCCAGCAGGCCGAGGGGGAAGGCGAGGACGGCGGCGGCCAGCGTCCCCAGCAGCGCGATCGCGACGGTCTCCGCCAGCGCGTGGAGATAGACCAGGAACTTCGCCCAGGTCCCGGTCGATGGCGGCAGCATGTGGCCGATGAACGCCCCCAGCTTGCCGAGCCCCGCGACGAAGCGCGACGCAGGCACGCCGAGCGCCCAGAACCCCGCGACGAGAATGGCCATGAGCACGACGGCGACGGCAAGCGCGACGCGATGCCGCCGCACCGGGTTCTCGAACGCGCCGGGATGATCGCGGCGCAGCGCCGCGATGTCGGGACGCCGCGTGGTCACCTGGTGCGCTCCCAACCCAGCAAGGCGTGCCTGATCCGCTCTGTCGCGAGATCGATCAGCATGACGGTGACGATGATCAGGAGCAGCAGCGCGCTGACATCGGAATAGTAGAATTTGCGGATCGCCTCGATCAGGTCCTGGCCGATTCCGCCGGCGCCGACGAAGCCCATGACGGCCGCGCCGCGGACATTGATCTCGAAGCGCAGCAGCGCATAGCTGGCGAAGTTCGACATGACCTGGGGCAGGACCGCATAGCGGATCGACTGGGTCCAGCTCGCGCCGCAGGATACCGCTCCGTCGACGGGCTTCATGTCGATGTTCTCGACCACCTCGGCGAACAGCTTCCCGAGTGCACCGATCGTGTGGATCGCGAGCGCGAGGATGCCGGGAAGCGGACCAAGGCCGAAGGCCTGGACGAAGACCAGCGCGAAGACGAGTTCGGGCACGGTCCGACAGAACTCGAGCACGCGCTTCGCCGTGATCCGAACGATCGGGTTGCGTACGAGGTTGGTCGCGGACAGGAAGCAGAGGACGAAACCACCCATGGCGCCCGTGAGCGTCCCGACATAGGCGATGAGGATCGTCTCCCCCATCAGCAGCAGCCAAAGGTCGAGGCCCCACAGCCATTCGGCGGGATCGGTCCAGACCGGCGCGCCGCTGTCGAGCCTCAGGATCCGTGCGATGTAATCGGGCAGGCGATGGAAATTGGCGGCGAGAACGGCAATGTCGACCTCGGCGACGACAGATGCCGCCGCGACGGCGCAACCGAGCGCCGCCGCGAACAGGGTTGCATCCCGCCGCCGCGCCGCAACGGCGGACGCGTGGCCGGCGAGCAAGGGTGCGACGGCGGAGTCAGGCAGCTTGAAACGCATGCTGTGCCGCCGTCTTTTCAGTGTTCCTTGCCGCTGCCCTCAGGATCCGCGCCGGCGACGCATGTCGTCGACGAATTTCTGCAGGTCGACTACCGTCTGGTAGTCGGCATGTGTGACCGATTTGAAGCCCCGATCCTGGCCGTCCGACAGGCGCTCATAGGCCGCCTTCGCCTTGGTCGGCGCCTCGTCGAAGGCCTTGACGATTGCCGCCTTGAGGTCTGCGGGAAGGCTCGACAGGAACGTCCAGGGAGACCCTGGGATCAGGTCGGAGCGGAACGCGATCTTGAAATCGGCCGCCTTGACGAGGCTCTTGTTGGCCATGCGCGAGAGATTGGAATCCGTCTCGGAGTTCCACCAGTTGAACGCAAGATCACAGGTTCCCTGGCCGAGCGCCGTGACGGCGTTCTCGTGGCTGCCGGCATAGACCACGCGGCCGAAGAATTTCTCCGGTTCGATCTGCATCTTGCTCATGGAGAAGCGCGGCACATTGTTGCCCGATGCCGAGTTCGGGTCGACGAGGCAGAGATTGCGGCCGCGGAAATCCTCGAGCTTGGTGCCCGGGTCGTTGGCGCGCGCATAGGCCACCGAGTAGTAGCCGATAGAGCCATCGCCGTTGATGGTCGTCGCAAAAGGCACGACGCCGCCATTCGTAACCGTCCAGGCGCGCACATACGAGGACGGACCGTGGTTGGCGACATGGATGTTCCCGGCGCGCTGGCCTTCGATGACGGCGGCATAGTCGGTCGCGATGCGCAGTGTGGCCTTGACGCCGAGTTCGGCCGACAGATAGGCGAGGAAAGGCTGCATGCGATCGGTGACGCCCGAGGCGTTTTCGGACGGCACCACCGCGAAGACGAGTTCGGGATGCGTCTGTTTCCAGCCCTGCGCCTGAGCGGCGAGGGGCATGGCGAGGCAGGCGGCGAGCACGGCGCGTCGAAGCATCGGAAATCTCCGGTCGATGGTGGATGCGGAACAGATCAGGCGGCGACGGCAGGCCTCGGCGATGTGACGCCCTCGCCGACGCCTTCGTCGGCCTCGAGGC
>CAIOSQ010000126.1 GCA_903860935.1 uncultured Rhodospirillales bacterium
GGTACGCTGGCGACGCGCTGATTGACGCGGTTTAGAATCTCCCCGGTGATCTCGTACTGGCTCTGGACGACGACGACCTGCGCCTTGTCGAGGATCACCTGGTAGTTGCGCTCCTGAGCCAATTCGACCGTCGCCTGGAGCATGGCCTGATAGATCTTCTGCTCCGCCTCCGCGAAGGCGCGGTCGAGCGTCCTGGTTCGCTCCTGAAGGCTGGTCTGCGCGTCGGACATCCGCTTCTGGAGGTCCCGGACGCGCTTTTCGAGCTGGTCTTGCGGCACCTGGCCGCGCTGCTGGCGTTGCAATTCCGCCTGCGCGTTCTTGAACTCCTGCTCCTGCTTCTGAACCTCGGCGCGCAGGGCCTGGTTCTGACGCTCGGCTTGCTGCCGCAGTCCGAGCGCGGCATTGGACTGCGTCATGATCAGGCGTCCGTCGATGATGACGAACACGCTTCCAGGCGCGGGCAACTCGGCCGGGAATTGCGGCAGACGGGGTTGAACGGGCTGTGCTTGCTGCGGTTGCGCGGGCCGCGCCGGCTGCTGCGGTTGCGGTTGCGGCTGGCGTGCCGGTTGGCTCTGGGCGGGTTGCGCCTGAGCCGGTCGCGGCTGCGCGGGCTGCGGAACCGGCTGGGGTGCGGGTTGCGCGGGTTGAGGAGCCGGCGCCTGGAGTTGGATCTGTGCTTGACCGGGCAGCGCGACGAGGACCGCGGCGAGCATCGCCAGGCCGCGAAAAGATCCGATCATGGACCTGGGAGACGTCATCTGAGCAACCTTCAGAACCTGGAGCCGAAACTGAACCGGAATATCTCGTCGCGGTCGTAGCTTTCCTTCTTCACGGGATAGGCGAGGCTGATCCGCAGCGGTCCAAGCGGCGAGCGCCAGGCAAGGCCCACACCAATCGAGGCGCGCAGCGTCGGCTCGTCCGCGACGGTCGAGCCCTTCGCGTCGGTGCTCCACAGCGTCCCGAAGTCACTGAATGCGAAGGCGCGCATGCCGATCTCGCGCGGAATCCCGGTCGGGAATGTCATCGAGACGGACCCGATCCCGTAGCGTTTGCCACCCAGCGAGTCCTTCGTCACCGTGTCGCGTGGACCGGCACCGGCGGTGCGGAAGCCACGAAGATTCTCGCCGCCCACGAAGAAGCGCTGGTTGATGCGAACCGGCTCTCCGAAATCGGCGATGTAGCCGAACTCGGTGGTGAAACTCCCGACATTGTCCTCGGTGAAGGGATAGTAGATCCCCGTCGCGATGCGGTTGCGCAACCAGTGGCTGTCGCCACCAAGCCCCGCGTAATCCTGGGACAGACGCACGAAATACCCATCGGTCGGATCGAAGCGATCGTCGCGCCGGTCATAGGTGATATCGTGACCAGGACCAATCGTGGTGAACGTGCCGACCTGCTCCTTGATGAAGCGCGACGCGTTGCTGCTCACGTTCTCGATCGTGTCGCTGCGCCCGGTGAAACGCAGCGTATGCCGGATGTTGTCGCTGAGTTCATAGCGCGCCCGCACGGTTCCGCCATAGCTGTCGACGTCGTAGCTCGCTTCGCGCTGGAAGTCGCGCTTCAGCCGGAAGAGGTCGAAGCCTGCGGCGACATTGCTGTCGAGGAAATAGGGCTCCTCGAAACTGAGATCGATCTCCTGCCGACGTCCGGACACAGTGAAGCCGACCATGAAATCCTGCCCGCGGCCGAGCAGGTTGCGCTCGCGCAGACGGATGTCGGCGAGCGGACCGTCAGACGTCGAGAAGCCGATGCCGAAGCTGACCTCGCCGGTCGAGCGCTCCTGGACGTCCACATTGACGACCGTACGGTCCGCCGTGTCTCCCGGCACGTTGACGACATCGACCTTGTCGAAGAAGCCGAGATTGCGGAGACGTTGGCGCGAACGACGCAGCTTGGCCGTGTTGAAGGCGTCGCCCTCGGCCAGTTTCATCTCCCGGCGGACGACACGATCGAGTGTGCGGACATTCCCCGCGATGTTGATTCGGTCGACATAGACGCGCGGGCCTTCCTGCACCTCGTAGACGATCGAGACGGTCCGCTGATCGCGGTCGCGAGAAACCCTGGGGCGAACATCCACGAAGGCATAGCCGAGCGCGCCGAGGCGGTCGGTAATCTTCTGAATCGAGTCGTCGACCTTGTCCGCATCGTACCAGCTGCCGGCCTGCGTCGAGATCGAGTCGAGGATTTGCTCCGCCTTGAGATCGCGCATGCGCGCCGCGACGTCGACGGCCCCGAACTTGTACCGCTCCCCCTCGTCGATCGTGAATGTGACGTAGAAAGATTCGCGGTCGGGCGTGAGTTCCGCCACCGCCGAGACGACACGAAAATCAGCGTAACCCTGCGAGAGATAGAATTTCCTCAGCAACTCGCGGTCGAAGGAAATGCGGTCGGGATCGTACGTGTCGGCCGTCGAGAGGAACCGGTACCAGCGGCTCTCCTTGGTATTGATCGCATCGCGAAGGCGCGCCTCCGAAAAGCGCTGGTTGCCGACGAAGGCGATCTTGCGCACCCCCGTGACGTCGCCTTCGACGATCTCGAACGCGACATCGACCCGGTTCTGCGGCAATTCGATGATCTTCGGCTCGACGCTGGCCGCGAAGCGTCCGGACCGGCGATAGAGGTCAAGGATGCGCTTGGCGTCGGCCTGCAGTTTCGTGCGTGTGAAGACCTGGCGCGGCTTGAGTTGAACCTCCTGGTTGAGAAGGTCGTCATTGACCCGCCGGTTGCCCTCGAACTGGATGCGATTGACGATCGGGTTCTCGACGACCCGCGCGACGAGCACCGAGCCGTCCCGGTCGAGCGACACGTCCGAGAACAAGCCGGTTGCGAACAACGCCTTCAGCGCCCGGTCCAGACGCTCCGGCTCGAACTGGTCACCGGGCTTCACCAGCAGATAAGAGCGGACGGTCGCCGGGTCGATGCGCTGCGTGCCCTCGACGCGGATGTCGGCGATGGCCTGAGCCGACGAACGCCCCGGCATGACGCACGCTACGGCGACGCACAACAACGCAAGCAGGCCCGACGCCCGCAATCCCGTCAGAAACCGCAAGACCCGCCCCTTCTCACTTGCCGGCGCGTGA
>CAIOSQ010000127.1 GCA_903860935.1 uncultured Rhodospirillales bacterium
CGATCCATGTCCTGCCGGCCTGCATCGTCGCGGCCGAGCGCGCGCGGGCGAGCGGCGCCGACGCCCTGCTCGCCTTCTGCCTCGGCTACGACATCGCGGCGCGGATCGGCGGGGCCGCCAATCTGCGCCCCGGCTATCATCCGCACGGCACCTGGGGCGTGGTCGGCGCGGCGTTGGCCGTCGCGCGCCTTGCTGGTGCCGACGCGGCCGCCATTGCGCGCTGCGTCAACATCGCGGCCGCGCTCTCGCTCGCCACCTCGATGCGCACCGCGCTCGAGGGCGGCACCGTACGCAACGCCTATGCCGGGGTCGCCAACCAGCTCGGGCTGATGGCCTGGGAGATGGCGGCATCGGGCTTCACGGGCGAGCGCGACGGCGTCGCCACGGTCTTCGGCCGGATCAGCGGCCAGGATTTCAAGCCCGCGCTGATGACCGAGGCGCTCGGCACGCGCTGGGAGATCGCGCGCAACTATTTCAAGCGCCACGCCTGCTGCCGCTACAACCACGCCGCGCTCGACGCGCTCGAGGATCTGGTCGCCCGCCACGGCCGCCCCGATCCCGACCGTATAGCCGCGGTGCAGATCGAGACCTATGGCGCCGCCGCCGAACTCGACGCGCGCGCGCCGCACAACGCGCTCGCGGCGCGGTTCTCCCTGCCCTGGGCGGCGGCCTCGTTCCTGCTGCGCGGCGTGGCCGACGTTCCGGCCTTCCGCACCGAGGCGCTGGGCGATGCATCCACACGCGCCCTCGCCGCGCGCGTCGCAGTCGCCGAAGACCCCGCGATGACCGCGCGCCTGCCGGCGCAGCGCCCGGCGCGGGTGCGGATCACGCTCGCGGATGGCACGGTGCTGGAGGCCGCGCGCGCCAGCAATCGCGGCGACGCCGACGATCCCTACCCAGAGGCCGCGATCGAGGCCAAGTTCCTGGATCTCGCCGCCCCGGCCTTCGGCGCGGCGCGGGCGGCGGAACTCCTCGCCGAGACCGCCGGGATCGAGCGAATCGCCGATTTCTCCCGGTTTTCCGCCCGTCTGTCGGTGGGTGAGGCGCAATAAGTCGGTTGCAGTATACTAAAATTTAATCTATTCCGGCGTCTTCGAGCGTCCCCTGGAGGCCCCCGCCCGCATGCGCCGCTGGTTCGCGACCTTGGTACTCCACTCCCTGGCGACGCGCCGCGGCAACCGGCCCGGCGCACCGGTCCGGCGGCGTTGACCATGGCCGCGCGCCCGAGGCTGAGTATCGATCCGCGGCGCTTCCGCCTGTCATTCGCGGCCGCGTTCGCCGCCTTCCAGGCGCTCATCTGGGTCGGCTTCGCCACGCAATTCGCGATCACCCGTGCGAGCCATGTCTCCAATTTCGAGCAACGTGCCGAAGCCAGCATCGTGGTCCTGGAAGACCATGTCTCGCGCTCGCTCGACGTCGCGGCCGCGCGCGCGCTCCTCGCCGAAACGATGATCGACCTGCGCGGCGCGGGCACGACGACGCAGGCCGACCTCGCCGCGCCGGCGGCGACCCGACTGCTGGCCGACCTCATCGCGGACGCGCCGGTGATACGCAGCCTGTCTCTGGTCGATGGGACCGGCACGGTGCGCGCGAGTTCGAACGCGGCCACTCTCGGCACAATCCTGCCCCCCGGCGCGCTCCCCGCGCCGGGAACCGCCAATCCGGCGCGCGGCCTCACCTACGGGTCGGTCGTCGCGGGCCGGGACGCCGGAGATCTCGGCGCGCCCGCTGCTGCCGAC
>CAIOSQ010000128.1 GCA_903860935.1 uncultured Rhodospirillales bacterium
ACCAGAACGCTGAAGGTGCGCGGCGCAACCTCGAGGAAAAGCGGCCCGCCATAGCCGCTCTCGATCTTGTCGAAGGAGGTCGCACGGTCGGCGATCACGCGCGTGAAGATGTCCAGCCTGCCGGTGGAAGATTTCGGGTTCGTAAGGCCGGAGATCCCGGCCTGGAGCTGGACCCGTTCCATCAGGGGCACGATGTAGACGCAGCCACGCTCGAGAACCGCACCGCCCTCGAGGTCGATCCGATGCATGGTGAAGGATCCGAGCTTGTCCATCACCGTCCGGTCGCCGGGCAGGAAGCTCGCACGGACCCGATACGCGTAGCGTCCGAGCCTCAGGTCGATGCTCGCCGGCTGGATCTGGTCCTCGCCGATCGGTTCGTCCGCCAGGATCTGGTTGGTGGCGATCAGCTCGCGCAGCGCCACATCGGCGAAGACGCCGGTCCCGCGCGTGGATGGCGCCTGCGTCGGCGCGGGAATGTCCGCGAACAGCGTGCGATAGGTGGTGGGGTCTGTCATCTGCCGGGACCGGTCGGGATCATCGGCCCAGGATAGCCGTTCGTTCTAGGCGGAGACCAGCACGCCGTCCTCGAGGCGCAGCGTCCTGTCCATGCGAGCCGCCAATTCGGGATTATGCGTCGCCATCAAGACGGCGAGCCCCGTGTCCCGCACCAGCCGGATCAGTTCGGCGAAAACGGTTCCGGCCGTCGACGGATCGAGATTGCCGGTCGGCTCGTCCGCGAGCAGCACCCGCGGCGCGTTTGCGATCGCACGGACGATGGCGACGCGCTGCTGCTCCCCGCCAGACAAACGTCCCGGACGATGGCTGGCCCGCGCCGACAACCCGACACGTTCCAGGAGTTCAGCCGCCCGACGTGCCGCCACGGCGCGTGGCGTGCCCGCGATCATCTGCGGGACGATCACGTTCTCGAGTGCCGAGAATTCCGGAAGCAGGTGGTGGAACTGATAGACGAAGCCGAGTTTGCGCCGGCGTATGAGCGTGCGGCCGGCATCGCCGAGGCGCGCCCCGTCTTCCCCGTCGACGAGGACCTGGCCCGAATCCGGTGGCTCGAGCAACCCCGCGACGTGGAGCAGCGTCGACTTGCCGGCGCCGGAAGGGCCGACGAGCGCAACGGCCTCGCCGCGCTCGAGGCGCAGCGATGCGCCGCGCAGTACGTGAAGCCCGCCACCACCCTGGGCAAAGCGTCGCTGCACGTCGCGCAGTTGCAGCGCCGGATCACTCATGGCGGAGCGCCTCGACAGGGTCCAGCCGTGCCGCCCGCCAGGACGGATAGAGCGTCGCAAGAAAACTGAGGGTGAGCGCCATGGCCACGACGTAAGCGACCTCCACCGGATCCATCTTCGCGGGCATGCGCGAGAGGAAATAGATCTCGGCGGGAAAGAGCTGCCACCCCATGAGGCTCTGCAACCATTGTCGTATCGTCTCGATGTTGGCGCAGAACGCGACCCCGAGGACGAGGCCCGCGATCGTGCCGATCGCGCCGACCGATGCCCCGGCCATGAGGAAGATGCGCAGGATCGAGCCGCGCGCCGCGCCCATGGTCCTGAGGATCGCGATGTCGCGCGACTTGTCCTTCACCAACATGATCAGCGACGAGATGATGTTGAACGCCGCGACCAGAATGATCAGCGTGAGGATCAGGAACATCACGTTGCGCTCGACCTGCAACGCCCCGAAAAAACTCGCATTCGCCTGCTGCCAGTCGAAGAGCCGTACATCCGTGCCCGCGGCCTCGCCGATCGCGCGCCGCATGGGCGCAAGCCGGTCGGGATCGCGCACCATGACCTCAACCCCGGTGACCCCGGCGCCTAGCCGGAAGAAGATCTGCGCCGCCGGCATGGGCATGTAGACGAAGCTCGAATCGTATTCGAACATCCCGACTTCGAACACCGCGGCCACGCGATAGGCGCGCATGCGCGGGGTCGTTCCGAAGGCGGTCACGTTGCCCTGAGGCGAAATCAGCGTGATCTGATCCCCGATGGCGAGCCGGAAACGCTGCGCCATCCGGCTGCCGATCGCGACCACCTCGTCTCCGTCGAAATCTTCCCAGGTGCCTGCGCGCAGATTGTCGGCAATGAGACGGCGCGCGCGCAGATCGGCGGGCCGCATGCCGCGGACCATCGCCCCCGACGACACGCCATTCGCGGTCGCCAGGACCTGTCCCTCGACAAGCGGCGCGGCCGACAGGACGTCGGCCACCCTGCGGACGCGTCCGGCCACGGCATCGAACTCGGTGAAGGCGCCCTGCTGCGCGTAAATCGTCAGATGTCCGTTGAGCCCGACGATGCGACCGAGCAACTCGGCACGGAACCCGTTCATGACGGCCATCACGATGATGAGCGTGGCCACACCGAGCGCGATCCCGAGCAGCGAGAACCACGCGATGACCGAAATGAAACCTTCCTGACGACGGGCCCGCAGATAGCGAAACGCCATCATCCGCTCGAAAGCGCCGAAAGCCGCCATGGGGACTATCAGCCGCGCCGGGGCGTCAAGCGCCCGCCAGACGGGCGAGCGCCGCCTCGATGCTCATTTCCAACTTCGCGCCACCCTTACGCTCCTTGACCTCGACCGTTCCGGCTTTGGCGCCGCGCGGGCCAACGACCAGTTGCCAGGGCAGACCGATCAGATCCATCGTTGCGAATTTCGCGCCCGCGCTTTCGGTACGGTCGTCGTAGAGCGGGTCGAGCCCGGCTGCCTTCGCCTTGGCGTAGAGTTCTCCTGCCATGGCGTCGCACGCCGCGTCGCCGACGCGGAGATTGACGATGCCGCACCCGAAGGGCGCCACGCTCGCCGGCCAGATGATGCCGTTGTCGTCGTGGCTCGCCTCGATCAGGGCGCCCACGAGCCGCGACACCCCGATCCCGTAAGATCCCATCTCCGGCACTACCTTATCGCCGGAGGGGCCCTGAAGGGTCAGTCCCATCGCGGCGGAATACTTCGTGCCGAAGTAGAAGATATGGCCGACCTCGATGCCGCGCGCGCTGAGAAGGCGTTCGCCGAGCTGCGCGGCGGCGGTGGCGTCGTGCTTCTCGTCGGTCGCCGCGTAGAAGCTCGTGAAGCGGTCGACGGCCGCCTGCAGACCCGCGACATCGTCGTAATCGACCGGCAGATCGAGCAGATTCTGGTCGAGGAAGTGGCTGTCGACATAGACGGCGCTCTCGCCGGTCTCGGCGAGGATGATGAACTCGTGGCTGAGATCGCCACCGATGGGCCCGGTATCGGCGCGCATCGGGATCGCCTTGAGCCCCATACGCGCAAAGGTCCGCAGATAGGCGACAAACATCCGGTTATAGGAGTGACGCGCGCCAGCCGCGTCGACATCGAACGAATATGCGTCCTTCATCAGGAACTCGCGTCCACGCATCACGCCAAAGCGGGGCCGCACCTCGTCCCGGAACTTCCACTGGATATGGTAGAGGTTCTTCGGAAGGTCGCGATAGGACCGGAACGAGGCCCGCGCGATCTCCGTCACCATCTCCTCGTTGGTCGGCCCATAGAGCATCTCGCGCTCGTGACGGTCGGTGATACGGAGCATCTCCTTGCCGTAATCGTCGTAACGTCCGGATTCGCGCCACAACTCCGCTGGCTGGATGGTCGGCATCAGGATCTCCTGAGCCCCCGCCCGGTCCTGCTCCTCGCGCACGATCTGCGCGATCTTCGTCAGCACCCGATGCCCAAGCGGAAGCCAGGAATAAATGCCGGCAGCCTGCTGGCGGACCATGCCCGCCCGCAGCATCAACCGGTGCGAGACGATCTGGGCCTCGGTCGGCGTTTCCTTGAGCGTGGGCAGGAAGAATTGGCTGAGGCGCAAGGCGGGACTCCTTGTTCGCGGGCAGGACGGCGGAAGGCGCGCAATCTAGGGAAACCCCGCGCCAGTGGCAATTTCGTGGCCGCGTCAGGGCTTCAGCGAGGCGCCTGACGACGACAGAGCGTTGCCAACGCCGCTTGATCGGCGCCGCCAAGGCGCTGGCCGTTGAACATCACGCTCCCGTCGCCGCCCACCGTCACGCGCCCGACCGAAAGCTGAGGCTGGAAGAGCGGCGACCCCGGCGGCAGAAATCGGCGGATATCCGCATTGAGGTCGAAAGTGAAGGTCTGCGGAAGGACCTGGGGCGAGGCACCGAGATCGGCCGGTGCGACCGGCCGACCTGTGACATCGACACCAGGCCGGAAGGCAACATCCGGAGCCGGTTGATGGAGAGTGACGTTCCGGCAGACCGCCGTGTCGACGACGACGGTCTGCGCCGACGCCGCGCCCCCCCCAGGCGCGGCAAACAGGACCCAGGACGCGACAAGGCCGGGGATCGCTCCCCGGCCTCGCGCCACGATCCGGATCCGCGGATGCGCGGTCAATTCGGGATCTTCTCGTCGATCCCCTTGATGTAGAAATTCATGCTGGCGATCTGCTCGTCGGAGAGATGCCCATTGCCCTTGCACTCGACCGTCGCGCCATCCTGCTTGACGATCGGGCACTTGAAGGCATGGAGGGTCTTCGCCTTGATCGCCGCCTCCGTCGCCTGCGCCATCGCACGGACATCGTCTGGCATGTTCGTGTAGGGCGCCATCTTGACCTTACCCTTGTCGAGGCCGTCCCACACCGCTCCGGTCGCCCACTTGCCTTCGAGAGCAAGACCGACGCGCTCGACGTAATACGGCGCCCAATCGTCGATGATCGAGGTCAGTTGCGCCTTCGGACCGAACTTGATCATGTCCGAAGCCTGACCGAAGGCCAGAACGCCACGCTCCTGTGCGACCTGCATCGCCGCGGCGCTGTCGGTGTGCTGCGACAGCACGTCCGCGCCCTGGCTGATGAGGGCCTTCGCCGCGTCGGCTTCCTTGCCGGGGTCGTACCAGGAGTTGACCCACACCACCTTGATCTTCATGTCGGGCCGCACGGACTGCGCGCCGAGCATGAACGCGTTGATGCCCGCCACGACCTCGGGGATCGGGAACGAGCCGATATAGCCGATGGTGCCACCCTTCGACATCTTCGCCGCGATCTGACCGATGATGTAGCGGCCCTCGTAGAAGCGCGCATCGTAGGTCGCCAAGTTAGGCGCGCGCTTGAACCCGGTCGCGTGCTCGAACCAGACATTCGGGAAACGCTGCGCAACCTTCAGGGTCGGCTCCATGAAGCCGAACGATGTCGTGAAGATCAGCTTGTGGCCGGAGCGGGCCAATTGCTCGATCACGCGCTCCGCGTCGGGACCTTCGGAGACGCTCTCGACGAAGGTCGTCTCGACGCGATCACCGTACTTGGCGACGACCGCCTTACGGCCCTCGTCATGCTGGTAGGACCAGCCGAAATCGCCGACCGGCCCGACATAGATGAAGCCGACCTTCATCTTCTGCTGGGCGGTCGCCTCGCCACCGGCGAGGGACATTGCGCCGGCGACCATGGCCGCGGCGGCGATCGTCCTCAGGAACTCACGTCTCATCGTCGTCTTCCTCCGTGGAAAAAGCTTCGTAAGATCACCGGTCAGGAGCAAAAACCGTGCCGAGCATGGCCGGGGCAGCGCCGCCTCGTCCGCGGGCGCGCGAGATGGCGACCAATACCACGATCGTCGCGGCATAGGGCAATGCCGACCAGAACTGGCCGGGCAGGACCAGAAAGTCGGGGAGCACGCCGCGCAGGGCCTGCAGATGCAATTGTCCGATCGACATCGCCCCGAAAAAATAGGCCCCGAACAGCACGCGCCCAGGCCGCCAGGATGCGAAGACGACAAGCGCCAGCGCTATCCAGCCGCGTCCCGCCGACATCCCGGTTACCCAGAACGGCGTGTAGACCAGCGACAAGTAGCCTCCGGCCAGCCCCGCGCAGGCGCCACCGAACAGCACCGCCAGGAAACGGACCATCAGAACGTCGTGCCCCAGCGCATGGGCGGAGGCGTGATTGTCGCCTATCGCACGCAAGATCAGGCCAGCGCGCGTCGCGGACAAGAACCACGCCGCGAACCCGACCAGCGCGAAGGAGGTGTAGACAAATGGGTCCTGGCGAAACAGAACCGGGCCGAGGACAGGTATCCCGGACAGAAGCGGAATGGCGATCTTCGCCATCGGTTCGAGTTTCTGTCCCACGAAACCCTGACCGATCAGTCCCGACAGGCCAAGCCCCAGGATCGTCAGCGCCAGACCGCAGGCGACCTGATTCGCGACCAGACCAAGCACCAGACCGGCGAACAGCGCCGCCATCGCCATCCCCGCGGCCATCGCCGCCAGGATCCCGACACTGGGAGACCCGGTGGTGAAGGCTGCTGCGAAGCCGCAGGCGGCGCCCATCACCATCATGCCCTCGACACCCAGATTGAGGACGCCCGAGCGCTCGACGACCAATTCGCCGAGCGCGGCCAGAAGAAGCGGCGTCGACGCCGTCACGACGGTGAGGATGATCGCGGTCGCGAGATCCATCGCCTGGGCTTACCCTTGCCCCGCGCGCGACCACGGACGGATCCTGATCCGGTAGAGGATCAGCAGGTCGCAGGCCAGCACGAAGAACAACAGCAACCCCTGAAGCACGCGCGTCGCGTTGAGCGGGATCTTCATCATGATTTGCGCGTTCTCGCCCCCGAGATAGGACAGTGCGAGCAGCAATCCCGCGACGATCACGCCAATCGGGTTCAGACGCCCGAGGAACGCGACGATGATTGCCGCGAACCCATAGCCCGGCGATATGGTCGGCCGAAGCTGGTTCATCGTGCCGACCACCTCCAGCGCGCCCGCAAGCCCGGCCAGCGCCCCCGATAGCGCGAAGACTAGAAGCGTCGTGCGGGCCGGCGAAAACCCTGCGAAGGCGGCTGCGCGCGGAGCCTGTCCCAGAACCCTGACCTCGAAGCCCTTCAGCGTGCCGCGCAGCACTAAAAATCCGCCGATCGCCGCCACCACGGCAAGCGCGGCTCCGACATGGATACGGCTGCCTTCGACGAGGATAGGTATCCCGACATCGAAGGTGACGCTTTGCGGGAAGTTCAGTGCGCGAGGGTCGCGCCAGGGACCTCGCACGAGATAGTCGAGCAGCAACTCCGCGATATAGACCAGCATCAGACTGGTCAGGATCTCGTTGGTCCCAAGTCGTACCTTGAGCACCGCTGGAACCAGGGCAAGAAGCATCCCGCCCGCGGCGCCCATCGCCATCACGGCTGGAACGCCGAGCGGCGAGCCCGATTGATGGAAGAGCAGCGCCGCCCAGCCGCCGAAGATCCCGCCCATCACGTACTGGCCCTCGGCACCGATGTTCCAGTTGTTCGAAAGGTAGCAGAACGACAGACCTACGCCGATCATCACCAGCGGGGTCGCCTTGACGATCAACTCCTGCAGCGACCAGGGATCGATCAGCGGCGCGACGAAATAGGCGTGCATCGCCTTGAGCGGATCCTTGCCCAGGGCAAGGAACAGCACGGCGCTGGCTGCGAGGGTCAGACAGACGGCGAGCAGCGGCGACAGGATGGACATCACCAGCGATGGCTCGGCGCGGCGCTCCAGAACGATACGCAGCATCTCAGCGCGCTCCTGCATCCACCTGCTCGGCACCGCCCATCAGCAGGCCGAGGCGCTCGGAGGACATCTCGGCTATCGGATGGCATGCGGAGATTCTGCCATCATGGATCACCGCGATCCGGTCGGCGATCTGGAAGATCTCGTCGAGATCCTGGCTGATCATGAGGACAGCGCTGCCCCGCCGCGCGAGATCGACAAGCGCTTGGCGAATGATGGCGGCGGCCCCCGCGTCGACACCCCAGGTCGGCTGGCTCACCACGAGCAGCGCGGGATCGCGGAGTATCTCGCGGCCGACCACGAATTTCTGAAGATTGCCGCCAGACAGCGACGCCGCCTCGGGATCCCGGCGCCCCTTTCGTACGTCGAAACCTTGGGTCACGGCGTCGACCACCGCCAGCGCGGCAGCACGGTCGATCCGCCATCCGGACATCAGACGCGAGATGCCATGCCCGGTGAGGATCGCATTGTCGGACAGGCTGAGCCGCGGTGCGGCGGCGTGGCCGAGCCGCTCTTCCGGCACGAAGGCAGCGCCCAGCTTCCGGCGTTCCCCAATCCCCTTGTCGCCGGCATCCAAACCACTGATGGCAACCATGTCGTTGCGGTCGCTGGCGCGCTCGCCTGAGATATGCGCGAATAATTCCGCCTGACCGTTTCCGGCGACCCCGGCGATCGCGAGGATCTCGCCGCCACGAACATCGAACGACACGCCGCGAAGCGCCACGCCATGCCGGTCTTCGCGCGCGCTGGTGAGATCGCGGACGGCGAGCCGAACCGGTCCTGCGGCGACATCCGCGCGGCGGTCGTGCACGCTGCCTACATCGGCGCCGATCATCATCCGCGCGAGCGTCGCCGGCGTCTCGTGCCGCGGGTCGCAGACACCGACCACCTTGCCATGGCGCAGGATCGTCGCGCGGTGGCAGAAGCGGCGCACCTCGTCCAGCCGATGGGTGATGTAGAGAATCGCCCTGCCCTCCCTGGCCAGGCGGCCGAGCGTGCGGAAAAGCTGGTCGGCTTCTTGGGGTGTGAGGACCGCGGTCGGTTCGTCGAGGATGAGCAGGCGCGGATCCTGGAGCAGGCAGCGAACGATCTCGATACGCTGCCGCTCGCCGACCGACAGTGTGTGGACATACCGGTCGGGCTCCAGCGCAAGCCCATAATCGGCCGATACCTTCGCGAGGCGGCGCGCCAGGGCCGCGCGGCTTTCGCCGCCATCCAGAGCGAGGGCAACGTTCTCGGCAACCGTGAGGCTGTCGAACAGCGAGAAATGCTGGAACACCATGCCGATGCCCAACCGCCGTGCCGCCGCAGGCCCGTCGATCACGACCGGTTCGCCGCGCCACTGGATGGTACCGGAGTCGGGCTGCAGCAACCCGTACAGCATCTTCACCAGTGTGGATTTTCCGGCACCGTTTTCGCCCAGCAAGGCATGAATCTCACCAGGGTCGACCCGCAGATCGATGCGATCATTCGCCGTCAGGAGGCCGAAACGCTTCACGAGCCCGGCGGCGGCCACGACGGGTAAAAGAGCGCGACCGGGCGCACCCTGCTCGGACTGACGGTCTACGGCTTCGGCCATCGCAGCCGTCAATAGACGGAACCGCGCGCCAATGCCAGCCTGCGGCAAT
Organism: uncultured Rhodospirillales bacterium; assembly: GCA_903860935.1. Classification (GTDB taxonomy): domain Bacteria; phylum Pseudomonadota; class Alphaproteobacteria; order CACIAM-22H2; family CACIAM-22H2; genus CAIOSQ01. Next base: position 9,141 of record CAIOSQ010000128.1, read on the forward strand.
GTGGAGGGCCGGTGGCCGTCTGCGCGGCCGAATCGAACTGGACACCCGGCGGGCAGGGTGCCTATGGTGTGAGCCTTAACTGCGCGCCGAAAAGGCAATAACGCAGGCCCGAGTCTAGGGAAGCGACACGCCTCGCGGAGGCCCGGCATTCGATGGAATGCCGGGCTTCTTTAATTTCGGGGCTAGCGCGCCCCTGCTCCGAAGTCTCAATAGGCAAAGTTTGGATGGCGCATCCAGGCGGGGCCGGCACGCAGGACATGCGCCTGCGCCGGACAGTCGGCGCGGTGGGCGCCCGGGAGGTATCCCGTACTCATCAGCAACTCGCCGACGATCTCGCCGCCGGTGAAGACGAAGGTCTTCTTGAAAAGCCGCCGCCACTGGTCGCGCGTCGACGGTTGATGGGCGTCGAGCCAGGTCGCGAAGGATCCATGGGTGTCCCGGAGGCGCAGCATCCGCCGCGCATTCTCGATCACCGCGGCGATCTTCAGGCGGTTGCGGATGATCCCAGGATCCGCCAGCAACCGCGCCGTATCCTCCGCGCCGAACCCCGCCACCGTCTCCAGGTCGAAATCGGCGAAGGCCCGCCGAAATCCGTTGCGCTTGCGGAGCATCAACTCCCAAGACAGCCCGGCCTGGTTGATCTCGAGCGCGAAACGCTCCAGCAACCCGTCATCGCTCCGTAACGGAAACCCGTATTCCGTGTCGTGATACGAGGCGTGAATGGGATGCCCCGGTGCGATGTCGCAATACGCGCTCACGGCGCCGCCAGATCGCGGAAGCTCATGACCTCGAAACGCACGGCAAGTTCGAGGGCCAGCCAGATGAGCGTGGTCACCCCCGTCGTCACCAGCGCCTTCAGGCCGAGCCGCGGCGAAGCCGGCGCGCTCGAGGCGTGGCCGCGCTCGATCTGCTCGGGTGGACGCGCCCCCCAAGGCAGCACGGCGAAGATGACCACCCACCAGATGGTCACGTAGATGGCGATCCCGGTCGCCCACCCCATAGACGGGCTCATGCCTGCTCCAGTTCGACGAGCGTGCCGCAGAAATCCTTGGGGTGCAGGAACAGCACCGGTTTGCCATGGGCGCCGATGCGCGGTTCGCCGTCGCCGAGCACCCGCGCACCACTGGCGCGCAACCGGTCGCGCGCCATGACGATGTCCTCCACCTCGTAGCAGACATGATGCATGCCGCCCGACGGATGGTCCGCCAGGAACTTCGCAATCGGGGAGGCCGCGCCGAGCGGATGGAGCAATTCGATCTTCGTGTTGCCGAGTTCGACGAACACCGTCGTGACGCCGTGATCCGGAAGATCAACCGGGACCGAGACACGCGCGCCCAACGTATCCGCGTAGACCCGCGCGGCAACCGCGAGATCCGGGACCACGATTGCGACGTGATTGAGACGACCGAGCATGTCACACCTCCGTTCGGCGACGCTGGCCACAAAGATAGGGCCGACCTCAGACGCGGACGAGATGGACCCGCACTTCCGGTCGCTTGCCGAGGCGTTCCTTGGCGCAACGCCGTATGGCGCGGCGCACCGCTTCCTCGAGCCCCGCATCACGCTCGTTGCGTCCGGCCTGGCGCAAAGCCTTTTCCGCCGCATCCTGAAACGACGCGATCAGATCCTCCTCGTCGTCGCCTGACAAGCCGGGTGCGGATAGCCGCGGCGCTCCCACCGCCCGTCCCTTGCGATCGACGACCACGGTTGCCAGAACGGCGCCGTTCCACATCATGCGGCCACGCGCGCGGACCACCTCGCCATCGAGCGGAACCAGCCTGTCGCCTTCCACGGCGAGCCGACCCGCATGGACATCACCCACATGCGCCGGCCCATGCCGCGACAGGGCAATCACCTGGCCATTCGACGGCACCAACGTATGCCGGACCTGGCATGCCGCCGCGAGGGTCGCATGTGCCGCCATGTGCTGTGCCTCGCCATGGACGGGGATCGCGATCGCAGGTCGGACCCACTGATACATGCGTGCGAGTTCGCCACGGCAGGGATGGCCAGAGACATGGATCGGTCCGCCGAGATCCTCCGGCACCGTCTCGTCGTCCACGACCGCGACGCCGAGCGCGACGAGTTGGTTCTTCAGCCGCAGGACCGGGCGCTCATTGCCCGGGATGGTGCGCGACGAGAACACGCAGCAGTCGCCCTTCTCGAGGACGATATGCGGATGCTCGTCGGATGCGATCCGCGAGAGCGCTGCACGCGGTTCGCCCTGGCTGCCGGTGCAGATCAGAACGATGCGGTCGGAGGGAAGATATCCCGCCTCTTCCTCGCGCAGGAACTTGGCCTCCGGGTCGAGATAGCCGTTCTCCCGCGCTGCTTCCAGCATGCGCCAGAGCGAGCGCCCGACGAGCGCGACATCGCGCCCGTTGGCCCGCGCGGCGGCGGCAATGCTGTCCAGGCGCGCGATGTTGGAGGCGAAGCATGCGACCGCGATCCGCCCCTCGCGTCCAGCGAAGAGCCGGGTGAGCGCTGCGCGCACATCGGCCTCGGAGCCGGCCTCGCCCTCGCGCATCGCGTTGGTCGAATCGCCGACCAGCGCGAGGACACCTTCCCGGCCGAGTTCTTCGAGACGCGAGATCTCGATGTCGCCGCCGACGATCGGCGACGGATCGATCTTCCAATCCCCGGTGTGGAAAACTGTTCCAGCCGCGGTCCGGATCGCCAACGCCATCGGCTCGGGGATCGAATGGGTCAGATGGACGAATTCGACCTCGAATGGGCCGATGCGCGGGCGCGCGTCGAGCGGCACGACGGTGAGGCCCACATCCTCATGGAAATCGGACTCCGCCAATTTGCGCCGCAGCACCGATGCCGCGAACGGCGTCGCCCAGATCGGACAACGGAAACGCCGCCAGAGATATTGCACCGCGCCGAGATGATCCTCATGCGCATGCGTCAGCACGAGACCGGCCAGACGGTCCGCATGCGCCTCGATATACGCGGGATCGGGTGTGATCACCTCTACCCCGGCCATCGACTCGCCGCCGAATGTGACGCCGCAATCCACCATCAGCCACTGGCCGCGGTGGCCATAGAGGTTGAGGTTCATGCCGATCTCGCCCGATCCGCCGAGCGGAAGGAAGAAGATCTCCTCCGAGCGGGGATCGAGGAAGCGGTCCAGCCAGTCGCTCACCGGTCTGATCTTCGCGCCGGCGGTTCAGCCGCGATTGCGGCGATAGATGTCGACGAGGCCCAGCAAGGTCAGGTCCTGGTCGACATGGTGGATGGCGGATGTCCCATCGGCAATCAGCGGAACGAGTCCGCCGGTCCCGACGACGGTATGCACCTGCCCGGTCTCCTCCTCGATGCGCTTGAGCGTCCCTTCGATCAGGCCGATATAGCCCCAATAGATCCCCGATTGCATCGCCTCGACGGTCGTGCGTCCGACGGCGCGCCGCGGGCGCCGGATCTCGACGCGCGGCAGTTTCGCCGCGCGCGTATAGAGCGCCTCGAAGCTCAGCCCGATCCCCGGCGAGATCACGCCGCCGCAATAGTTTCCGTCGCCATCGATCACGTCGAACGTGGTCGCTGTGCCCAGATCGATCACCACAGCCGGCGTCGCGTAACGGTTCTTGGCCGCGACGGCGTTCGCGATCCGATCGGCACCAGCCTCCTCCGGCCGGTCGATCAGGATCTTGATCCCAGGATCGCAGTCGGGTTCGCCGATGACCAGCGGATCACCACCGAAATAGGTCCGGCAGAGGGTCTTCAGCTGAAACGCCGTCTGCGGCACCACGTTGGAGAGCACCACCCCGTCGATGTCGCTCCGCGAGATACCCGACAGGCCCATGAGCCCGGACAGCCAGAATGCGTATTCGTCCGCAGTGCGACTGACATTCGTCGAAATCCGCCACGCGCCCCGCTTGGACTCGCCGTCGAAGACGCCGAACACCGTGGTCGTGTTGTTCGCATTTATGACGAGCAGCATGGCGAATACCTAGCACGCTTCCGGATCGAAGAACACGTCACCCGCATGAACCACATGACGCCCCGCGGGCGTTTCCAGGATAAGCGCTCCGCCCGGATCGAGGTCGACGAACCTGCCCCGTATGCTTTCGCGCGGTAGCCGCGCCGTGATCTGGCGGCCCAGTCCATGCGCGCGCGCCATCCAGGCGCTCCGTATCGGCGCGAAGCCGCCATTGCACCAGGAGCGATAGAGACCGTCGAAACATCCCACAAGCGTGCCAAGCACCGCGCCGACCGATGGCGGCTCGACGCCAGTCGGCATGCGCTCCACGAGGCAGGTCGACGACAAACCGCCATCGGCGGTCAGCACGGGGCTGACGGCCACATTGATGCCAATCCCGATCACGAGGCCGTCGACCCCGTCAGGGCGAACGCCATCGCTCTCGAGAAGGATGCCTGCAAGTTTATGCCCCGCCAGAAGGACGTCGTTCGGCCATTTGAGGGACACGGGTGCGGCTGCCCCGAGGAACAGTTCGGCTGTCTGCGCAACGGCGACCGCGCTCGCGAAACTGAGTTGCGCCACCTCGCCAGGTCGGCCGGGAGGCCGTAGCGCCAGCGAAGCGTAGAGGTTTCCGCTTGGGCTCTGCCATCTGCGCCCGTCGCGCCCGCGCCCGCCGCTCTGCGCCGCCGCCTGCACGACGGTCCCCGACGGGGCACCGCCGCGCAACAACTCCATCGCGACCTCGTTGGTACTCCCGACCTCGGCGTAGCAACGTGCCAAGTAGCCCGGCGGCAAGGCCGCCAGTCCGGTCGTCATCCCGGAAAGAGCGACGCCGCGGCCGCGTTCGCTGCGCGCACAAGCGGTCCGGGGGCGAGGAAGAAGAAAAACGTGAACAGAGTGGCACCTGCGAGGACAGCACCAAGGCTGGCGGGAAACGGCCGATCCAGGGTTTCCGTCGCCTCGTCGAAATACATCAGTTTGACGATCCGCAGATAATAGAACGCGCCGAAGACGCTGGTCAGAACACCGACCACCGCCAGCACGTAATGCCCGCCGCGGACAGCGGCATCGAAGATGTAGAACTTGGAAAAGAACCCGGCCAAGGGCGGGATCCCGGCCATTGCGAACATCGCCACCGCCAGGGCGGCGGCCACGAGCGGATGCGTGCGCGACAAGCCAGCAAGGTCGCCGATGCGCTCCACGGCGCGCCCCTGGACACGCATGCCGAGGATCACCGAGAACGCCGCGATGTTCATGAACAGATAAATCGCCATGTAGAGCGCAATGGCCGAGACACCTCCCGGCCCGCCGGCCACGAGGCCGACGAGTGCGTAGCCGACATGCCCGATCGAGCTATAGGCCATCAGACGCTTGACGTTGGTCTGCCAGATCGCCGCGAACGCCCCGACGATCATCGACAGCACGGCGACCAGCCAGACGACCTGCTGCCATTGCGGCGCGATCGCCCCAAATGGCTCGATCAGGACGCGGACCAGAAGCGCGGTGGCGGCGACCTTCGGCGCGACCGCGAAGAATGCGGTCACCGGCGTTGGCGCACCTTCGTAGACGTCGGGCGTCCACATGTGGAACGGCGCAGCCGAAACCTTGAACGCGAGCGCGGCCAGGACGAAGACCACACCGAAGAGCACGCCCAGCGGCACTGGCGCGCCCGACTTGACGACGCCCGACACCGCACCCGCGATGGCCGCGAAGTTGGTGCTGCCCGTGAAGCCATAGATCAGCGACGCGCCGTACAGCAGCATTCCCGAGGACAGGGCGCCCAGCACGAAGTACTTGAGGCCGGCCTCCGTCGACTTGACCGAATCCCGCCGAAAGGCGGCCATCACATAGAGCGCGAGGCTCTGCAACTCGAGCCCGAGATAGAGCGAGATCAGGTCGCTCGCCGAGATCATCAGCATCATGCCGACGGTCGCGAAGACGATCAGCACCGGGAACTCGAAGCGTTCCAACTCTTCGCGTCGGTTGTAGTCGAGGGACAAGACGATCCCGAGCGCCGCTCCGAGCAGGACGAGCGCCTTCATGAATGCGCCAAACCCGTCGACGACGAAGAGGCCACCGAATTCGACGCTGCGGGCCCCCGCCCCGAAGAGAACGAGCACGGCGGCGACGAGCAACGCGATCAGGGCGAGAGCGGCAACGCGGCGGTAGGATTTTTCCCCAGTGAGCGCGCCGAACAGCAGCAGCGCGAGCCCTGAAAGCGACAGGAACAGTTCCGGCAGGGCGGCGGAAAAGGAAAAGGCGGGAGCGTTCATCGCATTCATTCCGCGAGAGAGGCGACGCGGCGCGACGTCACGGATGCGGGCGCATCCGTCTGTGCCTGCTGATAGCGCGCCACGAGTTGGTCGACCGACGCCGAGAAGACATCGAGCACGGGCTTGGGATAGATCCCCATCCACAGCACGACGACGATGAGGGGGGCGAAGAGCGCGATCTCCCGCCGTGAGAGATCGAGCATCTGCCGCAGATCGTCGCGCGTCAGGCGGCCGAAGATCACCCGGCGGTACAGGTAGAGCATGTAGGCAGCGCCGAGGATCACGCCGAGCGCGGCAAAGGCGGCGGCCCAGGTATTCGCCTGGAATGCACCAGCGAGGACGAGGAACTCGCCGACGAAGCCGCTGGTTCCGGGAAGGCCCACGGAGGCCATGGTGAACAGCATGAACACGGCCGCGTAACGGGGCATACGCTCGACGAGGCCACCGTAGCGCGCGATCTGACGGGTATGAAGCCGGTCATAGACCACGCCGACGCACAAGAACAGCGCGCCGGAGACGATCCCGTGGCTGAGCATCTGGAACAACGCTCCGTCGATTCCCTGACGGGTGCCCGTGAAGATGCCGAGCGTCACGAATCCCATATGCGCGACCGATGAATACGCGATCAGTTTCTTCATGTCCTCCTGCACCAAGGCCACCAGCGACGTGTAGACCACGGCGATGATGGACAACGTGTAGACCAGAGGCGTGAAGGCCACCGACGCGTCCGGCATCATCGGCAAGGAGAACCGCAGGAACCCATAGGCGCCCATCTTCAGAAGGACACCGGCGAGGATCACCGACCCCGCAGTCGGCGCCTCGACATGGGCATCCGGCAACCATGTATGGACCGGCCACATCGGGACCTTGACGGCGAAGGACGCGAAGAACGCCAGCCACAGCCAAGTCTGCGCCTGCCGGGTGAACCCGTAGCCCATCAGTTTCGTGATGTCGGTCGTCCCCGCGGTACCGAAGATGTACAGCAGCGCCACCAGCATCAGCACCGATCCGGCGAGCGTGTAGAGGAAGAACTTGAATGCAGAATAGACCCGACGCGCACCGCCCCAAACGCCGATGATCAGGAACATCGGGATCAGGACCGCTTCGAAGAAGATGTAGAAGAGCACCATGTCGAGGGCGCAGAACATCCCGACCATCATCGTCTCGAGGACGAGGAAGGAGATCATGTACTCCTTGACGCGGTGCTCGATCGCTTCCCACGACGCGAGGATGCAGATCGGCATCAAAAACGTGGACAGAAGAACGAACAGCACGGAGATGCCGTCGACGCCCATGTGATAGGCAATCCCCGTTCCGGGGAACCAGGGGGCATATTCTACGAACTGGAAGGCGGCGGTCCCGCGCTCGAAACCGAACCACAGGGTCAGCGACAGGAGGAACGTCGCGAGCGTCGTCCATAAGGCGACCCAGCGCGCATTGCTTGCGGCGGTCTGCTCGTCGCCACGCACAAAAGCGATGAAGGCAGCCCCGACCAGGGGCAGGAAGGTCACCAGGGACAGGATCGGCCAGGACGAGTTCATGATCTAGCCCTCACCGGCTCACGAAATACCAGGTCGCGAAGGCAACGACCCCGATCAGCATCGCGAATGCGTAGTGGTAGACGTACCCTGTCTGGAGAGCGCTCATGCGCCGCGCCGCCACTAGCGTGTTCGCCGCAAGACCATCCGCCCCGAGACCGTCGATGACGGCCGCATCGCCCTTCTTCCAGAAGCCCATGCCGAGCGCGAAACTCGGGCGCACGAAGATCCGATCATAAAGCTCGTCGAACCACCATTTGTTGAGCAGGAAACGGTAGAGGCCCGCGAAACGCGCCGCCAATTCCGCGGGCTTCGCCGGGTTGCGGATGTATAGCCCATACGACATGCCGATACCGGCCACGCTGACGACCAGCGGCAGCACCTTGACCCAGACGGGAACGTGGTGCGCGTGCTCGACGGAGTCATGCTCCGGCAGCACCTTGATGGCGGCCCCCCAGAAGGCCTCGCGATGATGGCCGACGAAATACTCGTATCCGAGAACGCCGGCGAACACCGCGCCCACGGCAAGGACGTAGAGAGGCACCAGCATCACGGCGGGGGATTCATGGGCATGCTCGTGCGCGTGATGATCTCCGCGCGCATGGCCGCTGAACGTCATGAAAAGGAGGCGCCAGGAATAGAAGGCGGTCATTCCCGCCGCCGCGATCCCCAACCAGAACGCGAAGGCGCCGGGGCCGGAATGCGCGGCAAAGGCGCTCTCGAGAATGATGTCCTTCGAGTAGAACCCGGCGAGGCCAAAGACGAACGGAATGCCGATCCCTGCCAACGCGAGGCTGCCGATCATCATCATCCAATAGGTTATCCGGATCTTGGGACCGAGACCGCCCATGCGCCGCATGTCCTGCTCGCCCTCGAGGGCATGGATCACCGACCCGGAACCCAGGAACAGCAGCGCCTTGAAGAAGGCGTGGGTCATGAGATGGAAGATCGCGGCGGAGTAAGCAGACACGCCGGCCGCGAAGAACATGTACCCGAGTTGCGAGCAGGTCGAGTACGCGATCACCCGCTTGATGTCGTTCTGCACAAGCCCGACCGAGGCGGCGAAGATCGCCGTCAATGCGCCGACGATGCAAACGCTGTGCAAGGCCGCCGGCGCAAGTTCGAACATCGGCGACAGGCGCGCCACCATGAACACGCCGGCTGTCACCATGGTCGCCGCATGGATCAGAGCCGACACTGGAGTGGGGCCTTCCATCGCGTCCGGTAGCCAGGTGTGCAACCCGAGCTGCGCGGATTTGCCCATGGCGCCGACGAACAGCAGCAGACAGAGGATCGTGAGCGCGTGGCCCTCGAACCAGAGGAAGCTGATCTGGTCACCCACATGGTCTGGCGCGGCGGCGAACACGGTGTCGAAATGTACCGACCCGAACATCATGAACACGCCGAAGATGCCGAGCGCGAAACCGAAATCCCCCACGCGATTGACGACGAATGCCTTGATGGAAGCGGCGTTCGCGCTCTCGCGATCGTACCAGAAGCCGATGAGCAGATAGGAGGCGAGGCCCACCCCCTCCCATCCGAAGAACATCTGAACGAAATTGTCGGCCGTCACCAGCATCAGCATGAAGAAGGTGAATAGGCTGAGATAGGCCATGAAGCGCGGAATGGCGGGATCATGGCTCATGTAGCCGATCGAATAGACATGCACGCAGGTGGACACGATGGTGACCACGCACAGCATCACGACGGACAGCGCGTCGAGCTTGATCGCCCAGGACGCCTCAAAGGCACCGGAATCGATCCAGGTGAAGAGTTCGAAGCTAGTCGGCTGATGACCGAGCCCGACCGACCAGAACAGCGACATCGACGCGAGCGCCGCAACCCCCACGCAGATGCTGGTCGCAAGCTGCGCCCAGCGATCGACGCCATGCCCCTTGCGTCCGGCGACGATGGGTAGCCCCGCGAGGGCGAACCCGGCCAGCGGCAGGAAGACCGCGAGCAGTGCCAATGTCTTCATAGCCCGCCCCGTCAGCCCTTCATGAGATTGATGTCTTCGACCGCGATCGTTCCGCGGTTGCGGAAATACACGACCAGGATCGCCAGCCCGATGGCCGCCTCAGCCGCCGCGACCGTCAGCACCATCAGCGCGAAGACCTGACCGACCAGGTCCCCATGATGCGCCGAGAACGCGACCAGGTTGATGTTGACCGCGAGCAGGATCAACTCGACCGACATGAGGATGACGATCACGTTCTTGCGGTTCAGGAAGATCCCGAAAATGCCGAGCGTGAACAGGATCGCCGCCACAGTGAGGTAATGACCGAGCCCGATCTCCATTGGCTTACACTCCCGTCCGCGGCTTGATCTTCACGATCTCGACCCCTGTGTCCCGGGTCCGGGAGAGTTGCCGGCCGATATCCTGGCGCTTCACACCGGGACGCTGCCGCAGGGTGAGGACGATCGCCCCGATCATCGCGACAAGGAGGACAAGTCCGGACGCCTGGAAGACAAGCGCATAGTGGGTATAGATCAGCCGCCCCAGGGCGCGGGTGTTGTCGACGCCGCCGTGCATCGGCGCCGCGCGCAGTTGCGCACTCCCGGCCGCGTCGATCCACGCCATCCCGACGAAGACCAGTTCGGCGAGAAGCACAAGCCCGACCGCGCCGCCCACCGGCAAGTAGCGCATGAACCCCTCGCGCAGGAGCGCGAAGTTTATGTCCAGCATCATCACGACGAAGAGGAACAGCACCGCGACCGCGCCGACATAGACCACGACCAGGATCATCGCGAGGAACTCGGCGCCGAGCAGCACGAAGAGCGCCGCGGCGTTGAAGAACGCGAGGATCAGGAACAGCACCGAATGAACGGGATTACGCGCCGAAACGACCATGACGGCCGAGGCGATCATCACGCCCGCGAAAAGGTAAAAGGCAATCGCCTGGATCATGCGTGACCTCGCTTCCCCCGAACCAACCCGTCAGCGATAGGGCGCTTCGGCGGCGATGTTCTGCTGCAACTCGGTCTCCCAGCGATCGCCGTTCGCCAGAAGCTTGTCCTTGTTGTACATCAGTTCCTCGCGCGTCTCGGTTGCGAACTCGAAGTTCGGCCCCTCGACGATCGCGTCGACCGGGCA
>CAIOSQ010000129.1 GCA_903860935.1 uncultured Rhodospirillales bacterium
CCTCCTCAGAGATCCTGACACCGGAGATCGAACAATGAGCGCCACGCAAGTCATCCTCCTCGAGCGCGTCGAGTCCCTCGGCCAGATGGGCGACGTCGTCCGGGTGAAGCCTGGATACGCCCGCAACTTCCTGCTGCCGCAGAAGAAGGCGATGCGCGCCACGAAGGAAAACCTCGCGGTCTTCGAGAAGCAGCGCGCCCAGCTGGTCGCCCAGAACCTCGCGCGCAAGGGCGAGGCCGAGGCAGTCGCCCAAAAGATGGCGAACCTCATGGTTGCGGTCATCCGCCAGGCGGGCGAATCCGGCCAGCTCTACGGGTCGGTGAGCAACCGCGACATATCCGACGCGATCACCGCGGCCGGCTTCACCGTGGAGCGCCGGCAGGTGCTGCTACAGCAGCCCATCAAGGCGCTGGGCATCCATGCGACCCGTGTCGCCCTGCACCCGGAAGTCTCGATCGAGGTGCGCGTGAACGTCGCGCAGTCCGAGGACGAGGCGAAGGTGCAGGCGGAGAGCGGCAAGGTCGTTCCCGCCGCGACGGAAGAGCCCGCGGCCGAAGCCGCCCCGGACGAAGGGGACGCGCAGCAAGCCGAGGCGGCGGATACGGACGCGGATGCCGATGCCGGCGCAGGCAAGAAGGGCAAGAAGTCCAAGAAGGCGGCGGCCGAGGAAGGCTGACGCGCCCACCAACGATGCGCCCCGGTGCAGCACTACCGGGGTGCGGACGCGGACGCCGCCCGGGGCAACCCTGGCGGCGTTCGTCATTGAAGGGCGCCGCGTGTACCGCCGCCCACCGTCTTTTCCCCGCGACTCACAGCGCGCGACCCTGTGCCATTGCGCGACCGAGCCGCGGGGCGTAGTCCTCTTGCGTTATGCCAGACACCAAGCCGATCGCCCGTTCCACAGAGATCCCCGAGCGCACGCCGCCGGTGAACTTCGAAGCCGAGCAGCAACTGCTCGGCGCGCTTCTTGCGAACAACAAGGCCTATGACCGGGTCTCCGAGTTCCTCCTGCCGCAGCATTTCGCGGACGACCGGCATGCACGGATCTTTGAGGCGATCGGCCAGTTGGTAACCCGCGGCATGATCGCGAATCCGATCACGCTCAAGACCCGGTTCGAGCAGGACCAGGCCCTGGCCGAGATCGGCGGCGTCCAGTACCTCGCCCGCCTCGCCTCCTCGGTCGTCGCCGTCGTCAACGCCCGCGACTATGCCCGCATCGTCCAGGATCTCTATCTGCGCCGGCAGCTGATCGCCCTCGGGGGCGACGTCGTCAATGACGCCTACGCCCTCGAGGAGGACATATCCGCGCGCGAGCAGATGGAAGGTGCGGAGCAGAAGCTCTTCGACCTCGCGCGCAGCGGCGAGTACGAAGGTGGCTTCAAGGAATTCCGGGTCGCGCTGGCCGCCGCGATCGACATGGCCGAACAGGCCTACAAACGGGACGGCCATGTCACTGGCGTCACCACGGGATTGCGTGACCTCGACAAGAAGCTGGGCGGCTTCCATCCCTCCGACCTGATCATCCTCGCCGGCCGCCCCTCGATGGGAAAGACCGCACTCGCGACCAAGATGGCGTTTGCCGCAGCCGGCGCGCTCAAGGAAAGCATCGGCGAGGACGGAACCAGGCAGGTCGTCGAGGGTGCAAAGGTGGCCTTCTTCTCGCTGGAAATGTCGGCCGAGCAGCTCGCGACCCGCCTGCTGTCCGAGGTCACCCAGGTGCCCTCCGACAAGATCCGGCGCGGCGAGGTGCGCGGCGAGGATTTCCCACGCTTCGTCGAGGCCGCGCAGGAGTTGCACCGCCTGCCGCTCTACATCGATGACACGCCGGCTCTCTCCGTATCGGCGCTGCGGACACGGGCGCGACGCCTGCACCGCACGAGCGGGCTCGGCATGATCGTCGTCGACTACCTTCAGCTGCTGACGCTGCCCGCCAATGTCCGGCCGGAGAGCCGCGTGCAGGAAATCTCGGCCATCACGCGCGGCCTCAAGGCGATCGCCAAGGAACTCAACGTGCCGGTCATCGCGCTGTCGCAGTTGAGCCGCGCCGTGGAACTGCGCGAGGACAAACGCCCGCAGCTCTCGGATCTGCGCGAATCAGGCTCGATCGAGCAGGACGCCGACGTGGTCATGTTCGTCTTCCGGGAGGAGTACTACCACGCGCGCGCCGAGCCCGCGCGCCGCCCCGAGGAGGACGACGGCAAATTCCATGACCGCTACGAGAAATGGCAGCAGCGCGGCCAGGAGATCCATAACGTCGCCGAGGTGATCATCGGCAAGCAGCGCCACGGGCCGATCGGAACGGTTCGGGTGTTCTTCGACGGGACGTACACGAAATTCGACGATCTCGCCGCCGGCGACCAGTTCCAGGACGACGGGGGTTGATACCCATGGGCGCTGCTGCGGCCCCGCATCCCTCCCGATCCATCCTCGAGATCGATCTCCGCGCGATCGTCGCCAACTGGCGCGCCCTCGGAGCGCGGCTCGCGCAGGGCGCCACCTGCGCGGGCGTGGTCAAGGCGGACGCCTATGGCCTCGGCGCCGCGCAGGTCGCCCCGGCGCTCGCGCAGGCCGGCTGCACCGAGTTCTTCGTCGCCCACCTCGAAGAGGCGCTCGCGCTGCGCCCGCTGCTTCCGGAGACGGCGTATCTCCATGTCCTCAACGGGTGCCTGCCCGGAGAGGAGCAGATTTTCGTCGCTGCCGGGCTCGTGCCTGTCCTCAACGATCCGGGACAAGTCGCGAGCTGGACCGCGCAGGCGCGCCGGCTCGGTCACCCCCTGCCCGCGGCCCTCCACCTGGATACGGGCATGTCGCGCCTTGGGCTGACGCCGCGCGAGGCGCAGACCCTGGCCGCGCAGGGTGAGGCCTCGGCCCCGATCGACCTGCGCCTCGTCATGAGCCATCTCGCACGCGCCGAGGAGGCGTGTGCGATGAACGGCGAGCAGTTGGCGCGTTTCGCCGTCCTGCGCGCGCGCTGGCCCGCGGCACGCGCCTCGCTCGCCAACAGCTCCGGCATATTCCTGGGGGCGCCCTTCCACTTCGATCTTGCGCGGCCGGGAGCCGCGCTATACGGGATCAATCCGGTACCGGGACGCCCGAATCCCCAGCTTGCCGTCGTGAGATTGACCGCGCCTGTGCTCCAGATCCGCGACATTGCGCCGCCCGAGACGATCGGGTACGGCGCGACCTTCCAGGCTCCGGCCGCGATGCGCGTAGCCACGCTCGCCTGCGGCTATGCGGATGGCTGGCCGCGCAGCCTGTCGAGCAGCGGAACCGTCCATCACGAGGGGCTGAGCCTCCCGATTCTCGGCCGGGTCTCGATGGACACGATCGTGGTCGACGCGACCGCGGCACCCGGTCTGCGGGTCGGCAACCGGGTCGAGCTTCTCGGCAGCACGATCGGCGTGGATCAGGTCGCTGATGCAGCCGGCACCAACGGCTACGAGGTGCTGACGCGTCTCGGCCGCCGCTTCTCCCGCGTCTACGCCGCCGCATGAACCCTCTGGCCACGATCGGACGGGTGTTCATCGGCTTCCTCGCGGGGCTGGGACGGATCGCACTTTTCGCTGCGAACACTGTCTCCCACTGCGTGCGCCCACCCTTCTATCCGTCGCTGATCGCGCGGCAGATGATGGATATCGGGTTCTTCTCCCTCCCAGTCGTCGGACTGACGGCGCTGTTCACAGGCATGGTCCTGGCGCTTCAAAGCTATACTGGCTTCGCGCGCTTCCAGGCCGAAGGCGCGGTCGCCACGGTCGTCGTCCTGTCGATGACCCGCGAACTGGGCCCCGTGATCGCAGGATTGATGGTCGCTGGCCGCATCGGCGCTTCGATGGCCGCCGAGATCGGCACGATGCGCGTGACGGAGCAGATCGACGCGCTCGTCACGCTGTCGACGAACCCGTACAAGTATCTCGTGGTGCCGCGGGTCCTCGCCGCGGTGGCGATGCTGCCCATCCTGGTGCTGGTCGCCGACGTCATCGGCGTGCTCGGCGGCTATCTGGTCGCCGTCTACAAGCTCAATTTCAACATGTCCTCGTATCTCCGGCAGACCGTCGACTTCCTCGAATGGATGGACGTGATCTCGGGGCTCGTGAAGGCGGCCGTGTTCGGGTTCCTGATCGCCATGCTCGGCTGCTTCCACGGCTACAGCTCGGGCGGCGGCGCGCAAGGCGTGGGACGAGCGACAACGAACTCCGTCGTGTCCGCGTCGATCATGATCCTGGTCGTCGATTACATGCTGACCGAACTCTTCTTCGCGACACGCTGAGGCGGCGATGGACGGCGTCCCGAAGATCCAGCTGAGCGGCCTCAAGAAGGCCTTCGGCCCCAAGCGCGTCCTGGACGGGATCGACATCTCCGTGGCGCCCGGCGCCTCGCTGGTCGTGATCGGCGGATCGGGAACCGGCAAGTCGGTCCTGCTCAAGACGATCCTGGGCCTGATCCGGCCGGATGCGGGCTCCATCCGCATCGATGGCGAGGAGACGACCAGCCTCGACGCGACCGGGCGCGAGCGCATCAATGCCCGGTTCGGCATGCTGTTCCAGGGAGCGGCCCTCTTCGACTCGCTCACCGTCTGGGAGAACGTCGCCTTTGGACTGATGCAGGGCCAAGGGATGCACCGCGCCGAGGCGAAGGCGCGCGCGCTCGAGAACCTGGCGTCCGTCGGCCTGCCGAAGGAGGTCGGAGAGCTTTCGCCCGCCGAATTATCGGGCGGCATGAAGAAGCGCGTCGGGCTCGCGCGCGCCATAGCGACCCGCCCCGAGATCATCTTCTTCGACGAGCCGACGACCGGGCTCGATCCGATCATGTCGGACGTCATCAACAACCTGATCGTCGCCTGCGTGAAGGATCTCGGTGCGACCACGGTTTCGATCACCCACGACATGCATTCGGCGCGCAAGATCGCGACCCATGTCGCGATGCTCCATGGCGGCCGGATCATCTGGACGGGACCGATCGGCGACATCGACCGCAGCGGCAGCCCCTATGTCGACCAGTTCATCCATGGGCGCGCCGAAGGGCCGATCCAGATGCAGGTGCGCGCCTGAGGCGCCGGGACAATCATGGCGAAACGCGATAGCCGCTTCGTCTGCCAATCCTGCGGCGCGATCCACTCGAAATGGATGGGACGCTGCGAGGCCTGCGGCGCATGGAACAGCGTCATCGAGGAAGCCGTGGAGGCGAGCCATCCCGGCGGGTTGTCCGGCAAAGGCGGCCGGACGCTTCAGTTCGAAAGCCTCGACGGCGCCTCGCAGACCCCGCCGCGCGCGCTGACCGGGGTCGCCGAGTTCGACCGTGTCCTGGGCGGCGGTCTCGTCGCGGGATCCGCTGTGCTCGTGGGGGGCGACCCGGGGATCGGCAAATCCACCCTGCTGCTCCAGGCGGCGGCCGCGCTCGGCCGCACGCGCCGAATCGCCTACGTCTCCGGCGAAGAGGCGATGGACCAGGTTCGCCTGCGCGCGGCACGGCTCGGGCTGGCCAAGGCCAATGTCGCGCTGGCGGCGACGACCTCGGTCCGCGAGGTGCTCTCCAGCCTCGACGCGCGCGACGCGCCCGACGTCATCGTCATCGATTCGATCCAGACGATGTTCGTGGACACGCTCGAATCCGCCCCGGGAACGGTTGCTCAGGTCCGCGCCTCGGCGAGCGAACTCATCCGCCTCGGCAAGAAGCGCGGCATCGCGATCCTGCTCGTCGGCCACGTCACGAAGGAAGGCGTCCTCGCCGGCCCGCGCGTGCTCGAGCACATGGTCGACACCGTCCTCTATTTCGAGGGCGAGCGCGGCCATCAATTCCGCATTCTCCGCGCGGTCAAGAACCGCTTCGGGCCGACCGACGAGATCGGCGTCTTCGAGATGACCGATCGCGGCCTCGTGGAGGTACCCAATCCCTCGCAGCTCTTCCTCGCCGATCGCCGCGACGACGTGTCCGGCGCGGCCGTCTTCGCGGGCATGGAAGGCACGCGCCCGGTGCTGGTCGAGATCCAGGCGCTGGTCGGCCCGCCTGTGCAAGGGACGCCGCGCCGTGCCGTGATCGGATGGGATACCGGACGCCTCGCGATGGTCCTCGCGGTGCTGGAGACGCGCTGCGGCCTTGTCTTCGCAAACCATGATGTCTACCTGAACGTGGCCGGTGGCTTGCGCATCGCGGAACCCGCCGCCGATCTCGCGGTGGCGGCCGCCCTGGTCTCCGCCCTCGGCGGCAAACCGGTTCCCCCGGATGCCGTCGTGTTCGGAGAGATCGGGCTCGCCGGCGAGGTCCGCGCGGTCAGCCAAAGCGACGCGCGGCTCAAGGAAGCGGCGAAGCTCGGTTTCGCGAGAGCCTTCGTTCCGGCGCGTCGGCGTCAGGCACGCGGCTCCGGCGAAGCGGCGATCCGTATCGACGGGATCGAAGATCTCGGAACGCTCGTAGCGCGTTTATCGGGCCCAAGAAGGCCCCAATCTCTCGACAAGGCGGAGGCGGCGTCATGAACCCGGTCGATCTCGGTGTCCTCGGCGCGATCCTGCTCTGCGCGCTGATATCGCTCATCATGGGGTTCGTGCGAACGATCCTCGCGCTCTCCAGTTGGGCCGGCGCCGCCCTGGTCACGGTCTGGGGCTTCGCCTATGCCCGTCCCTTCGCGCGCGATTACGTTTCTCCGCCTCTGCTCGCCGACATCGCAGCTGGTCTCGGCGTTTTCATCGGAGCGCTGATCGTCTTCTCCGTCGTCAGCCATGTCCTGTCGTCGATGGTGCGCGGTAGCCCGCTCTCGTTCCTGGACCGAACGCTGGGTTTCGTGCTCGGCGGCGTGCTCGGCGCTGTCCTGGTGGCGGTCGCGTGGCTCGGCGCCGCGGCATTCATCGAGCGCGACAAGATGCCCGAGGTGCTTCAGACCGCACGGACGCTGCCGATGGTCGAGCAATTGTCGGAACTCGTCCGCAGCCTGCTCCCGGTCGAGCTCCGCGGCACGATGCGCGACGCCACCGACGAGGCGACTCGCCGCGGGCGTCAGGCGGAACTGTTCCGCGGCGCGCTCGAGGCGCCGGCGACGCCCACGCCAAGAGCGGCTCCGCCCGCAGGCGAAACCGGATATAAGACCGACGAGCGGAGGCGGCTCGACAATCTCTTCGAGACCCGCCAGGGGACAGCCAGCGGAGGGCAGACACGATGAACCACCAGGGCGGGCTGACGACCAATCCGTTCGACGACGACAAACTGCATGAGGAATGCGGGATCTTCGCCGTCCATGGACACAAGGATGCGGCCGCTCTGACCGCGCTCGGCCTGCACGCGCTGCAGCACCGCGGCCAGGAGGCTTGCGGCATCGTCACCTCCGACGGGCGCCAGTTCCACAGCCATCGCGCGCTCGGCCAGGTCGGCGACAATTTCAGCTCGCAGCGCGTGATCGACGCCCTGCCAGGGCGGCTTGCCATCGGCCATAACCGTTATGCGACGACGGGTGAGACGATCCTGCGCAACGTGCAGCCGCTCTTTGCGGAATTCGATTTCGGCGGCTTCGCCATCGGCCATAACGGCAATCTCACCAACGCCGCCTTTCTCCGCCGCCTGCTGGTTCGCCAGGGTTGCCTGTTCCACTCGACGACCGATACCGAGGTCATCCACCACCTGATGGCTAGGGCCCACGGAGACGTCGAGACCCGCCTGCTCTCCGCCCTCAACCAGGTCGAGGGCGCCTATTCCCTCGTCGCGATCGATCGCGACCGGATCATCGGCGTGCGCGACCCGCTCGGCGTCCGGCCGCTCGTTCTCGGTCGGCTCGACGAGGCCTGGATCCTCGCATCGGAGACCTGCGCGCTTGACATCATCGGCGCGCGCTTCGAGCGCGAGATCGAGCCGGGCGAGCTGGTCGTCATCGACGGCAACGGCCCACGGTGCACGAGACCCTTCGGTCGCGCGACGCGGCAGCGCTTCTGCGTCTTCGAATACATCTATTTCGGCCGTCCGGACTCGGTCGTCGAAGGCATCTCGATCTACGACGCCCGCAAGCGAATCGGCGCCGAACTGGCGCGCGAAAGCGGCGTCGCGGCGGACGTCGTCGTGCCGGTCCCCGACTCCGGGGTCCCCGCCGCGCTCGGCTACGCGGAGGGCGCGGGCTTGCCCTTCGAACTGGGCATCATCCGCAACCACTATGTCGGCCGGACGTTCATCGAACCCACCGACCAAATCCGGCATCTTGGCGTGAAGCTGAAGCACAACGCCAACCGCGCGAAGCTCGAAGGCAAGCGCGTCATCCTTGTCGACGATTCGATCGTGCGCGGCACGACGTCCAAGAAGATCGTCGAGATGGTGCGCAGCGTCGGCGCCGCCGAGGTCCATATGCGGATCTCGAGCCCGCCGACCGCGCATCCCTGCTTCTACGGGATCGACACGCCGCAGCGCGAAAAGCTGCTCGCGTCGCGCTACGACGTCGACGGCATGGCGAAGTTCATCGGCGTGGACAGCCTCGCCTTCATCTCGATCGACGGCCTCTACCGCGCCATGGGCCAGCCGGGCCGCGACCCCGCCGCACCGCAATATTGCGATGCCTGCTTCACCGGCGAATACCCGACGCGATTGACCGACCAGGAGGGCGCGGCAGCGCCTGCGCCGCTTCTGCGCACGGCATCTCCGGCCGCATGAGGACCGGGATGGGACAGCTCTCTGGGCGTATCGCCCTCGTCACCGGTGCCTCGCGCGGGATCGGCCGCGCGGTCGCGCTGCGCTATGCCGCCGAAGGCGCGCAGATCGTCGCCGTCGCCCGGTCGGTCGGCGGGCTCGAGGAACTCGACGACGAGATCCAGGCGCTCGGCGCGCCACCCGCGCTGCTCGTGCCCGTCGACCTCGCCGATCTCGATCGTATCGATCCGCTCGGACCGCAACTCTTCCAGCGCTTCGGCAGGCTCGACATCCTGGTCGCCAATGCAGCCCTGCTCGGGACGCTCGGCCCTATCGGGCATCACGATCCGAAGCTCTGGGACGAGGTCTTTCGCGTCAATGTCCACGCCAATTGGCGCCTGATCCGCACGCTGGATCCGCTGCTCCGCCGGGCCGATGCCGGGCGGGCGATTTTCGTCACCTCAGGGGCGGCAACGCGGGCCAATGCCTATTGGGGCGCCTATTGCGCGAGCAAGGCCGCGCTCGACCAGATGATCCGCGTCTGGGCGCTCGAACTCGAACGCACGAATGTCAGAGCCAATCTCCTGTCGCCGGGTGCGACGCGCACCACGATGCGCGCCAACGCCTTTCCCGGCGAGGATCCGATGACGCTGAAGCCGCCCGAGGATCTCTGCGATCTGTTCGTCGAGCTCGCGCTCGCCAGTTGCCTGCGCAACGGCGAGACCGTGGTCGCGACACGCTGAACGCGTTCACTCCCGCCGCGGGCGTCGCGCCTTTTCGGCGTAGGGGTTTTCGGTCTGGCGGAGCACGAAGCGGATCGGCGTGCCAGGCAGATCGAAGCTGTCGCGCAGACTGTTCTCGAGATAGCGCAGATAATCGTCTGGAAGCGCCACGAGCTTGTTTCCGAACAGGGCGATGGTCGGCGGGCGCGTGGTCGTCTGACGGCAGAAGCGCAGCCGGGGACGCCGCCCCTGTACGATCGGCGGCGGATGCGCGGATGTCACGCCCTCCAGCCAGCGATTGAGCTTCGATGTCGGCAGGTCGGTGTTCCAGATGTCGAAGGCGGCGAATACCGC
This sequence comes from uncultured Rhodospirillales bacterium, assembly GCA_903860935.1. Classification (GTDB taxonomy): domain Bacteria; phylum Pseudomonadota; class Alphaproteobacteria; order CACIAM-22H2; family CACIAM-22H2; genus CAIOSQ01. The sequence continues at coordinate 9,672 of CAIOSQ010000129.1, forward strand.
TTCGGCCAGCGAGTCGAGCTTGCGGCCGTGGAGCGCCGACACGGTCGCGAACCGTACGCCGCGGATCTGTGGCAGCGACATCTCCAGCCGGTCGCGCAGCGCACGCAGCACGGCCTGGGGATCATCGACGAGATCCCATTTATTGACCACGATGACGAGGGCGCGCCCCTCCTCCACCGCCAGACGCGCGATCTGGAGATCCTGCTTCTCCAGACCAAGCGCGGCATCGAGAACGAGCGCCACCACCTGGCATTCGCGGATGACACGCAGCGTGTCGCCGGTCGACATCCGCTCCAGACGATCCTCGATCCGCGCCTTCTTGCGCAGACCGGCCGTATCCACCAGTCGCAGCGGCCGACCACGCCAGGACCATTCGGTCTCGATCGCGTCGCGCGTGATACCGGCCTCTGGCCCGGTCAGCATGCGCTCTTCGCCCAGCAGACGGTTCACCAATGTCGATTTCCCGACATTCGGGCGTCCGACGACCGCAAGCCGGATGGGGCGCTGCTCCGGCGGCAATGTCGTGAGGTCGACCTCCTCGTCGCCGGCCGCTGCCACCGTCTGCGGCAAGGCCGCGCGCAGCGCGTCAGCGAGGGCGTCGAATCCCTCCGCATGCTCGGCCGAGACGGGAACGGGATCGCCGAACCCGAGAGCATGGCCTTCCGCGAGCCCGGGAATGCCCGCCTTGCCTTCGCATTTGTTCGCTACCAGCAACACCCGGCTGCCCAGGCGGCGCAGGACGCGCGCGAATTCGCGATCAAGCGGGGTGACGCCGGTCCGCGCATCGATGACGAACATGACAAGGTCGGCCTGGGACGCGGCGGTCTCGGTCTGGCGACGCATCCGGGCCTCGAGGCTCCGGCCATCGGCATCCTCGAACCCGGCGGTATCGATCACGCGGAAGCGTAGAATCCCCAGTCGTGCCCGGCCTTCCCGGCGGTCACGCGTCAATCCTGGCGTGTCGTCGACGAGCGCCACGCGACGCGCCGTGAGACGGTTGAAGAGGGTCGATTTGCCCACGTTCGGGCGTCCGACGATCGCGATACGCGCGAGCGGCGGCGCCTCGGCGAGAGGCTGCTCCTGGGGTTCTTTGTCCATATCGGGGCGATCGCTCAACGCAGAGCGACCAGCTGGGCGTCGTCCGTCACGACATAGAGGCTGCCGCGCGCGACCGCCGGAGGCAGCGTGACGCTGCCCGGTAGCCGCAATCTCTCCGTCACCTGTCCGGTCGCAGGCGCAAGCGCGACGGCCTGGGCCTCGGAATTGAACACGACAAGGCGACCACCGACCAGCGTCGGCCCGGTCCACACGATGCGACCGCGCTTACGCTGCGGGTCGGTGAATTGCTCGAGCGGCGTCACCCAGTTGATGCGGCCATCGCGCCGACGCAGCGCGACGATCTCGGCGTCCAGCGTGGTCACGAAGAGATGCTCGCCAGCGAGCCAGGGCGTGTTGAACGACCCGACATTCTGCTCCCAGATGCGCGCGCCGCCACGAAGATCGATTGCCGCCATCCGACCGCTATGGCTGACGGCATAGACGACGCCCCGGTCGATGACCGGCAACCCGCGGACGTCCGAAAGCAGCGACAGGGCATCGGAACGCTGCGACCCCGCGAGGCTGTCGGACCACATCACCCGGCCGCTCTCGACCCGCAACGCGAAGAGTTCGCCCGACGAGAACGCCGCCACGACCGTGTTGCCCTCGACGGCCGGGCTCGACGCCCCGAAAAGCCCCGCATTCTCGGTGATCCCGGCCTGGGACCACAATTTGCGCCCGCTCACCGCGTCGAGCGCATGCAACTGATTGTCGACGGAGATCGCGAAGACCCGGCTCCCGACGATGGTCGGACCGGATCGCGACGGCGCCGTGAGTCCGGCGCGCCAAGCCTCCCTGCCGGTGGTCGCGTCGAGCGCGACGACCTGGGCCTGGCCCGTCGTCGCATAGACCATGCCGCCTGAAACCGCGACGCCGCCGCCGCCCGCGGTCGAGCGCGAATCGGGCATCGCAAGGTCGGCCTGCCAGAGACGCGCCCCGGATCCCGCATCCACCGCGCTCAGAAGCGTCGCCGCGTCGATCACATAGACCCGACCATCCGCGACGACCGGCGTACCGGTCACCCGACCATCCCTGGACGCGCCCGCGCCGATCGCGGTGCTCCAGGCGACACCGATGCCGGCGACGGCGATATTCTGCATGCCATGCGACGGCGTACCGCCCGGCTGCGGCCACGCGTCGATGGCAACCGCATCCGGGACCTGCACCGTGACACCGGCGAGGCGCGGATCCGCCTGGACACGCTCGTCGCCCCGGAGCATCGATCGACGCTCGCCGGGCAAGGGTGTCTTGGGCGGACCGCCGATATACCGGTCGAGGAGATCGCACCCGGAAAGCGACAAACCGGCCAGGAGCAGCAGGGCGACGCGCGCGCGCATGATCGTGGTCAACCGGCCAGCGCCTGGAGCATCTCGGCCGCACGCGCACGCAGACTGGCCGGCGCGGCCGGATCGTCGGCGATGCGCGTGTAGAGGTCCTTGGCGCGGCCGCGATTGCCGCCCCGCAACGCGGCCGCGGCGCTGACCTCGAGGGCGGAGAAACGCCACGCCGAACTGCCGGCCGTCAACCCCGCCAGCATCGTGTCGATCTCCGCTTGCGACAGTTTCTCGACCGCCACGAGAGCGCCCAGCAGGGTCGCCGCATCGCGAAGATCGGCATCGGCCGCCGTATCCGCGGCGACGGCCCGGTAGAGCGCAAGCGCCCCGTCGACGTCCTTTGCGCGCGCCTTCAGACCGGCCTCGTGCATGAGGGCAAGCGTCCGGTATCCGGACTTCGCCTCGCGCCCGACGGCCGCGAATTTCTCGATCGCGGGCTGCGGCTGCGCCGGATCCATCGTCGCGAGTGCCGCGAAGAAGCGGTTCCCCTCGGCCGCGGACTGTTTGCGCTGATGGTCCGTCCACCACGTCCAGCCACCCGTACCCATGACGATCAGCACGGCCAGGGCGAGCACGTAGTTGCCATATTTCTTCCACAGCCTTTCGGCGCGGTCGCGTCTGAGGTCTTCATCGACCTCGGTGAAGATATCGGCCAAAGCGCATGCTCGCGGCTGGGGATGCGGAAGGGCGTGTAACATAGCGATTGGCGCGCCGTGAGGCAAACCACGTTCGCGTTCGTGCCGATGACGGAAACCCTTGAGAAATCCTGGGAATCCCGCTCCTCCGCCGACCGCGTCCGGAGCGCTTAGGGCTTCGTTAATCCGCCGCGTGCGATGCGTTCACGAATGCTCGTACGCGTGCTACCCCTGTTCGCCATGTCCGTGATGCTCGGCGCCTGCGAGGCGCCGGTCGTCCTCGGTCTGATCGAGACCAACAACTACCGCACGCATGGCCGCAGCGCGACGGGCTGGCTGATGTCGGTCGTCACCGACGAGGATTGCGATCCGATGCGGCGGATCGACCGCAAACCCGTCTGCAAGGCCGATCCCGGGCCTCCGCCCGTCGATCCCGTCTGCTATCGCTCCCTCGCCGCCGTGACCTGCTTCGAGACCCCGGACCCGCTGCTGTCGCGCGGTCGCATGCTTCCGGCGCCTGGACAGACCTACTGAGATCAGGGCAACGTCGGCACTGCCGCCCGGCGGAGTTCGTCGGGTCCGGCGGCAGGAGCAGATGGGCACCCTCGTCCGGCTACAGGACTTCAGGCAGGGCAGCGCCGCGCCTTTCTTCGATCGGCGCGAGTTGCGCGCGATTCTGGCCTTCTACGCGGAACGCGTCGCGCGCGGCGAGTGGCGCGACTACGCCATCGAACAACAGCAGCGCTATGCGGGCTTCGCCGTCTTCCGCAGCAGCCATGACTGGCCGCTCTACGTGATCGCAAAGTATCGCCCGCGCGCCCAGAGCCGCGGCGACTTCGTGCTGTTCAGCGGCGAGCGCAGGCTGGCGCAGACGCGCAGCCTCGAAGACCTGCTCGCGCGGTTGCGGGCTATCCTGGAGAGCGAGCGGCGCTGACCCGTTCAGCCGCCGAAACGTGCGGCATAGGCGTCGGGCCGGAAGCCGATCTCGAGTTCGTCACCGACCTCGACGACCGGCCGCTTGATCAGCGACGGATGCGCCTGCATCAGCCTGATCGCCGCTTCGCCGTCGAGGTTCGCGCGGCGGTCCTCGGGCAATTTGCGGAAAGTGGTCCCCGCGCGATTGACCAATCGCTCCCAACCGACGCGCGCGACCCAGCGGCGTAGCGTCGCCTCGTCGATCCCCCGGAGCTTGTAGTCGTGGAAGTCATAGGCCATCCCGGCGGCATCGAGCCAGGCCCGCGCCTTCTTCATCGTGTCGCAGGCCTTGATACCGTACATCGTCACGCGCATGTCGTCCCCTTCTCATCGTCCTGGAACGCGAACCCGCCTGCGTGGCTTCAGGCCGGCAAGGCCGCGGTGATGATGATCTCGATCAGATCGCCCTCCGGCATGCGCGATTCCACGAAGGAGCGCACCGGTCCGTGTCCCGCCGGCATCCAGGACGCCCAGACCTCGTCGAAGGCCGGCTTGTTGTCATGGTCGGTCACGACCACCTCGGCCTTCACGATACGCGTCCGGTCGAGACCGGCCTCGGCGAGGTAGCGGTCGAGGACCTCCAGCGTCCCGCGCGTCTGGGCGCGGATGTCCTGGGTTCGATCGGGCGACACCGCCACGGCCCACAGAAAGCCCCCGCCCCCGGGAAGCCGGTAGATCGCGACCGACGACTTGCTCGGCATCCGCGTGTTCGGAACGCGGAAGATATCGCTGCTCATCGCCACCTGCCCTTCGCTCGCGCTTCGTCTCTCGATCGGCGTCATCCTCGCCGAATCATTCCCACTCGATCGTACCGGGTGGCTTCGAGGTCACGTCGTAGGTGACGCGGTTGATGCCCTTGACCTCGTTGATGATGCGCGACGCCGTCTTCTTGAGGAGCGCGTGGGGGAGTTCGGCCGC
>CAIOSQ010000130.1 GCA_903860935.1 uncultured Rhodospirillales bacterium
CGGCGGCAGTCGCGGCGCCCCGTCCGATCAGCGTGCGCTTGCGCTCGCGCTCGCGCATCGCCTCGTCGAGCTGGCTCTGGGCGCGGGTTTCCTGCGCGTCGGCGCTGGCGATGCCGGCCTCGGCGGAGGTCAGTTCCGCGCGCAGCCTGTCGAGCTGCGCGCGGGCCGTCGCGACGCCGGAGGTCGCCTGGGCAAGCTCCGCGCGGGCCGCGGCGAGCCGCGCGCGGAGCTGGTCGTCGTCCAGCCGGGCGATGATCTGGCCCGCGCGCACCGCGGTGTTGTAGTCCGCCAGCAATTCGCGCACCTGTCCGGAAAGCTGCGAGCCGACGAGGACGGTCGTCACCGGCTGGACCGTTCCGGTGGCCGAGACACTGGCGACGATGGTGCCGCGATCGATCCTGGCGAGGCGATAGGGCGGGGGCGGCGGCTCGCGGTCGTGCCACCAGAACGCGCCCCCGGCGGCGGCGAGCGCCAGCGGGATCGCGAACAACCAAGCCATGCCGCCGCCGCGCCGTGCCATCCGATCGCCGTCCCTGCCAGGCCATTTCGTCGCGCGATCCTGCGCGGCGCGTCTCGGCTTGTCCAACGGGGATGCGTTACACTCGGTGACGCGCGCGGGACCCGAGGGGTCGGCGGCATCGGTGTCCAGGGAGGCGAGGCGATGGGTTTTTCGTTCGACGGCAAGCGTGTCGTGGTTGCGGGCGGTAGCCGCGGCATCGGGCGGGCGATCGCGGCGGGCTTCGCCGCGGCGGGCGCGGATGTGTCGATCTGCGCGCGCGGCGCCCAGACGCTGGAGACGACGCGGGCCGAGTTGGCACGCCATGGCCGCAAGGTCCATGCCGAGCCCTGCGACCTCGCCGACGGCACCGCTGTCGCGCGCTATGTCGCGGCGGCCGAGGCGGCGCTGGGCGGCATCGACATTCTCGTCAACAACGCCTCGGGCTTCGGCATGGCGGATGACGAGGCCGGTTGGGCCGCGGGGCTCGCGGTCGATGTCATGGCCATGGTCCGCGCCTCGCACGCCGCTATCCCGGCGCTGTCGCGCCAGGCCGGCAGTTCCATCATCCATATTTCGTCGATTTCCGGGCTCAAGCCTTCGACACGCACGCCGGCCTACGCAGCCGTCAAGGCGACGATGATCCACTACACGCAGAGCCAGGCTGCGATGCTCGCGGCCAAGGGTATCCGTGTGAACTGCATCGCCCCCGGCTCGATCGAGTTTCCGGGCGGGCTGTGGGAGCAGCGCCGCCTCGCCGGCGATCCGCTCTATGCCCGGGTGCTCGGTGCGATCCCGTTCGGCCGCATGGGCGAGCCCGAGGAGGTCGCAGATGTCGCGCTGTTCCTGGCGTCGCCCTTCGCGCGCTGGGTCACCGGACAGACGATCGCCGTCGACGGCGGACAGGTGTTGAGCGCGTGAGCCTCGCCCGCGGTATCGCGACGGTCGGCGGCTACACCCTCGCGAGCCGCGTCCTCGGCTTCCTGCGCGATGTGCTCGCCGCCGCCTATCTCGGCGCCGGGCCGGTCGCGGACGCGTTCTTCGTCGCGTTCAAGTTTCCGAACTTCTTCCGGCGCCTGTTCGCCGAGGGCGCCTTCAACGCGGCGTTCGTGCCGATCTTCGCCGGGATGGTGGCGAAGGACGGACGGGTGGCGGCGCGGAACTTCGCGGAGGACGCGCTCGCGGTCCTGCTGGCCGCGCTGCTGGCCCTGACGCTGGCGATCGAGGCGCTGATGCCGCATTTCGTGGCTCTTGCCGCGCCGGGATTTCGCGACGAACCCGAGAAGCTGGCGCTGGCGATCGAGTTCACGCGCGTCACCTTCCCGTATCTCCTGTTCATCAGCCTCGTGAGCCTTCAGGGCGGGGTCCTCAACAGCCTGGACCGCTTCGCTGCCGTGGCCGCGACGCCGATCCTGCTCAATCTCTGCCTGATCGGCGCGATGATCGGCCTGTCGCCGCTGCTGGGTTCGCCGGGTCTGGCGCTGAGCTGGGGGGTGGCGATCGCCGGCGTGGTGCAGTTCCTGTGGCTCGCGGCGGCCTGTCGTAGCGCTGGCATGGCCCTGCGCCTGCCCTGGCCCCGTCTGACGCCGGAGGTCCGTCGCCTCGGTCGGCTCATGCTGCCGGCCGCGCTGGGCAGCGGCGTCGTCCAGATCAACCTGCTGATCGACGTGATGATCGCCTCGCTGCTGCCGACCGGGGCGGTCAGCTATCTCTACTACGCGGACCGCCTTTACGAATTGCCGCTCGCGGTGATCGGCATCGCCATCGGCACGGCGCTGCTGCCCCTTCTGTCGCGCCAGATCCGGCTGGGCGAGGCGGCGGCGGCGGCCGAGACCCAGAACCGCGCCCTCGAGGCGGCGATGGTGCTGACCCTGCCGGCCACGGCGGCGCTGCTCGTGCTGGCCGAACCGATCATCGTCGTGCTGTTCCAGCGCGGCGCCTTCGATGCGACGGTCTCGACGGCGACCGCTGCGGCGCTCGTCGCCTATGCCTGCGGCCTGCCGGCCTATGTGCTGATCAAGGTGCTGACACCGGGCTTCTATGCGCGCGAGGACACCGGCACGCC
>CAIOSQ010000131.1 GCA_903860935.1 uncultured Rhodospirillales bacterium
ACGGCGTGGCGTTTCGGCTCGGCGCCGAGCGGTTCCTGGTGACGACGACGACGGGCAACGCCGAGACCGCGCTGGCGCGTTTCGAATATCACCGGCAGATCGTCTGGCCCGACCTCGATGTGCGGCTGGTGCCGGTCACGACGCAATGGGCCGACATCGTCATCTGCGGTCCGCGCGCGCGCGAGGTGCTGGCGGCAGCCGGAACGGATATCGACCTGTCCTCCGCCGCATTCCCGTTCATGGCGCTGCGGACCGGACGCGTCGCCGGCATCCCGGCGCGCGTGATGCGCGTCAGCTTCACCGGCGAGCTGAGCTTCGAGGTCAATGTGCCGGCGAGCCGCGCGCTCGACCTCTGGACCGCGCTGCTCGCGGCCGGCGAACCTCACGGCATCGTGCCGCTCGGCTCCGAGGCGAACCATGTGCTGCGAATCGAGAAGGGCTTCGTGTCGGTCGGCCACGAGGCCGATGGCGTCGCGGATCCCTACGATCTCGGGATGGGATGGATCGTCGCGGCGGGCAAGCCGGATTTCGTCGGCAGGCAGGCGCTGCTCCGCAACCGCGCCGATACGGCGCCGCGGCCGCAACTCGTCGGGCTTCTGGCGCGCGACCCCGCGCATGTTCCGGCGGAAGGTGCGGTGGTTCTCGCCGAGACTGGTCGCCAGGGCCGCGGCTACGTCACGGCGAGCTGCATGAGCCCCGCGCTCGGCCGGTCGGTGGCGCTCGCCCTCGTCGAGGATGGGCGCCGCCTGATCGGATCGGAGATCCGGCTCTTCGCGCCCTCCGGGACGGAGACGATCGCCACGGTGGTCAAGCCGGTCTTCTTCGACCCCAAGGGCGCGAGGATGCGCGGATGAAACCGGTCGAGCTGGCCACCCTGCCGCCGGAGCGGCTGGTGGCGATCGATGGAGCGATTGCGCCGGATGCGTTGTCCGGCTTCACGGTCCTGCATCTGGGCGCGCGCGAACATCTCGTTCTCGACGCCTGCGTCGCGGATCTGCCGGACCTCGCCGACGCACTTGCGATCGATGTCGGCGAGGGCTGGGCCGGATGGTCGCTGGCCGGGGCCGGGGCCGCGGACCTTCTGAATCGCGGCTGCACGCTCGACATTCCGCGCATCGCGACGGGGCACGCGACCCGTACGGTGATGGGGGGCGTGACGGTCCTGCTGCGGCGGACCGGCGCGCAGCGCTGGGACCTGCGCGTCGATCGCAGCTACGCCGCTTGGTTCGAGGAATTCCTGCGCGGCCTGTAAGCGCGGGCGCGGCCGTCAGCGGCGCGCGGCGTGGCGGCGTTCCAGCCGGGCGAAAAGCAGGGACAGCAGGAAACAGACGGCGAAATACACCGCCGCGATGGTCATCCAGACCTCGTAGATGCGCGTGGTCGAGACCGCGACGTCGGTGGCCATGAAGGTCAGTTCCTGGATCGAGACCAGCGACACGATCGAGGAATCCTTCACCAGCGACACGAACTGGTTGCAGAGCGGCGGAATGGTCCTGGAGATCGCCTGCGGCAGGATGACCTTGCGCAGCGTCGCGCCGCGCGACAACCCCATCGACGCGGCGGCCTCCCATTGGCCCTTGGGGATCGACTCGATGCCGGCGCGGACGATCTCGGCGATGTAGGCGGCTTCGAACAGGGCGAGACACAGCAATCCCGCCGCGAAATTCTCGATCAGCTTGGGGTCGCCGAACAGGAAGGTCAGGATCGCGCGGGTTCCGGGATCAAGGCCGGAGATGCGTTGCTCGAGCCCGAGCTGCGGCACGATCTGGCTCGAGAGGAAGAAATAGAGGACGAAGATGATGACGAGCGGCGGGGTATTGCGCATCACCTCGACATAGCTGCGCGCCACAAGACGCAGGAACGGATCGCGCGCCGTGCGCATCAGCCCGATGCCGAAACCGGCAAGCGTCGCGAGGATCATGCCGAAGATCGTCAGGCGCACGGTGTTGAAGAGGCCGTGCATCAGGATGTTCGTCGCCCAGCTCTGGGTCGCTTCGTCCCAGCGCAGGAAGAATTGCGGGATCGGCGCCCAGTTCCAGCGGTAATTGTTGAGATGCATCACGCGCCAGACGAACCAGCACAGCGCCGCGGTGGCGAGCACCAGCAGGATCCAGTCGATCGGCTTGAAGGCCTGGCGTCGGGGCTTGGGTGGCGGTGCGGTCACGGTTCGTGCTGCGCG
>CAIOSQ010000132.1 GCA_903860935.1 uncultured Rhodospirillales bacterium
GGAAACCGCGGCCGAGGCGGGACATGCGGCCCGTATCGAGTCCTGTCTGGTCGATTTCGACGCGGCGCTGCGCGCGGCCTCGCGTGCCGAGGCGATGCGCGAAGCGGCGCAGCGCGCCGCCCTCGCCGCGCTTGAGCGCAGCGTGGCGATGCAGCGCCATGCTGCCGCCGCGCGACAGGCCGTTCGGCGCGCCCTTGTGGCCGCCGGCGACCGGATCGGTATGGCGCCCCAGGGCGGCCGGGGGCATGCGAGTATCGAGCGTGTGCGTGCCGATGCGCGCGCGGCTGACGCGGCGGCCCGCAAGGCGGACGCCCAGGCGCGGCGCTTCCGCAACACGGCGGAACTGGCCGCGCGGCTGGCCATGTCGGCGCTGCTCGCGGCAATCCAGGCCGATCCGGCCCGCGGTAATCCGGGCTTCGACGCCGAGGTCGCGCGCGCCGCGCGCAGCGTGGCGGAGCGCGCCGCCGGCGACGCGGTGGCTTCGCTGGAGGCCGGTGGCGAGGGATACGAGCCGGGCGGCGTGATCGTCCGATTGACTCCCGGACGCCGGACGATCGACAGTCTCCCGGCGGGAGATCCAGAGGGAACGCGGCGCTGAGAAACCGCCCGGACGCGTGTGGTCGCCACGCGCCACGCCGGACAACGAAAATACGCGCCGGAGCAACGGCGTGCGCATGACGGGGAAGTGCGATGAGCGATGGGAATCGACGCGATTTTCCGCCCGCCGGCAATGGTTCTGGAACGAGCGAGGAGGGGGCCGCGCCCGGGGACGAACCCGCCTTAGTCAAGCCGACCGGACTCATGCCGGTCGAGGACAAGGCCCGCAGAGGCCAGGACCCCGAAGCCGCGCGGGCGGCGGTGGCCATCGCTGGACCGGAGGATCCCGATCGCAGGGATGTTGCATCCTGGGTCGCAACCCAGGATTTCCTGGGCGCGATGACGTCCGTTCTCGAATTGTTGCCGGAGGTCAAATCGGCACATGGCTTGGCGCTGCTGATCGGATTGCGACAGGCCCATGCCCAGGGGCGGCGCCCGGTGACCTGCGGCGAGGCGCGCGAGTTCCTGGGCCGCGCGCGCCAGATGTCCCCCGCGGGCTCAAAGAAGATCGTGCGGAGGCTGGTGGAGCAGGGCTTGGCGGTTCCCGTCCCGAGCCCGTGCATCGACAAGGCGATCGACCTGCATGCAAGTGCCCGCCTCATCCGCGCGATCCCGGCGCTTGGTCAGCCCTACACGCTCTACAGGATCAGTCGCGACGGCGATCTCGCACGAAAGAAATTCGACACGGCCTGGCTGGATTGGCGGCGCGTGGCGCCCGAGAACCATCGCATGGCGGAATGGATCTCGCTCTGGGAAGGTCTCCGCCCGGGCCTTGATCAGGTCCCCACCTCCCTTGCCCCCTTCTTCGCCTCCCCCCTTGCGAAGCGCGCGTCGCCGGTCATTGCCGGTGTCGTATCTGTGGCGGCGGCATCGTCGAAAGACTACGAAATACTAGCATTTGATGGTCCTGGTCGTGACGATCGGGCTTTTGTGCGAGGTATGCGAGGCGTCTACTTGCGTGACTTTCGTTATGCCTCTTGGCGTATGGCGATGCGGGCAGATTTTCAGTTGGCGAAAGACCTTGCCGAACCACTTTTCCATCACCTTAAGGGGACGATCTCGTCGTCACCACACGATTATTACAGGCTGATACTTCCGCTATCGACTAGCGGCGGGCGCGTTGATTTGCTTTTGATCTTAGTCGAAAAAACAGAGGATCGCGTGTCGACTGGGTAGAAACAAGGTGTCTATGCCTCTTAAGTCCCCCGAGTTAGAACTGGAAATTTAGAGTGATGAGCGGATTGTTTGAGGGTGTTCATTGCGTCACGATAGTTCATCCAACAAAGGAATACATCTTCGGCTGGCCCGCGGACGCCTGGTAAAATTCCCCGAAAAACTTTGTCCACGTTCGGAAAGCCATATCGGTCACCCGGCACCTTGCTTCTCGAGAGGTTTTCTCGAACGATACCGGTATGAAAATTAGTGCGGAAATGTTTCATGCAGAGTGCGCGACTTAAGTAGGGGAGGTAAAGGGATAGGCCTATGCCCCTTTGGTCCTCGTTGATTAGCATTGAGCCGGCGTAGGCGATCGTTCCGGCCATAGCGCTTCTCGGCGAAATGATTTCGTCGCGCCATTGTTTGGGGTCGTCCTCCCGGTTGCCCCACCAAAGGCGACCCGTCTCGATAAATTCTCTGATAAAGTCGTGCGAATAGAATATCCGTTCGGCGTGGCAGGCAATTATCTGACCAGAGGAATTGGTTACTTTTAGCCAGAATCCATCGCGGATCTTGTTTTCATTCGGATCGAAAGTCGGATTAACAGTTGCATTTTTTGTTTTTAGATGCTCCGACAAGTCCACGAAATCGTCGATCGCCTTAACTTCAAAGCCAAGATTTGTGATGCTTAGTCTCACTGCGTCGATGAATCGATTTATAAATGCCATGTCTCCTACTGAGTATTCAGGGGCATTGGCCTGTTGTTCTGTGCTGCACCCCTCACCGGTACCCTGGGAAGCTTGGCTTCGTGCGTCGGATGAGGTCGAGGAGGGCATGGATCTGAGGGGCCGTTCGGAGGTGTGGGGCGAGGACGAGGAAATAGCTTTCTTCGCCGAGCGGGAGGAAGTCCAGGCCGAATTTCTCGGCCGCGGCCTGGACGCCAAGACCTGCATCGGCACGGCCGGCGGCGATCACCGCGGCGACAGCCTGATGGGTGAATTCCTCGTCCGTGTAGCCGCGGACCGCGCCTGGGGATATCGCGGCTTGTGCCAGGAGGCGGTCGAACCATCGTCGGGTTCCGGAACCGCGCTGGCGGTTGACGAACCGTGCCTTCGCCGCGACCGCGTCGGCCAGATCGCGAAGGCCCAGCGGGTTGCCGGGCGCCACCATGAGGCCTTGTGCGCGTCCGAAGATGCGAAGCCAATCGAACCCGGCGGCGGCTAGGGCGTCACGTGTTTCCGGCGGTGGTGAGGGCGCATCTTCGCCGAAATGGCACCCCGCGACGTCCGCGCGGCCGGCGAGCAGAGCCGCGATCGCGTCGCCGCTGCCGAGTATGTTCACCCGCACCGATTCCAAAGCCTGGGCCGCCGCGCTCAGGAGTGGATCATGGCTGGCGGCGAGGATCAGACGGGCCGGTTCCTCGGCCGGGGCGAGCGGCGCGAGAGCCGCCGCAAGGTCGGCGCATTCCTGAGCAAGCACTGGCTCCAGGCGCCGCCGCGAGGCGTCGAGCGCGCTCCGGAGCGCGTCTCCCGCCGGGGTGAGCCGCGTGCCATGCCCCTTCACGCGGTGCGCCGCTTCGCAGCCAAGAAGCGCCTCGATGCGCGCGAGCTTGTCCCAGATCGCGCGATACGACAGCCCGGTGCGGGTCGCCGCTCCCTTCAGTGCCGCGTCCGCCGCGATGCCCTCGAGGATGGCGAGAGTCTCCAGGAGCGGCAGTGAGGCGCCGGCATGATCGATCCGGCCCTCCAGTGTGACTTTCCATGGCATATGCAACGTATTGCATATTGAACATGCAGCCGGCCAGGGCAGATTGGGGCCGGAATGCTTGAAACCTTTGCTGAAGCCGCGCGATTGCTCCTCGTCCTCGACCCAGCGGTCGCCGGGATCGCGACGATGTCATTACGGGTCAGCGTCGCGGCGTCGGCGATCGGTTGCGCGATCGGCATCCCGGTCGGTGCGCTGGTCGCCATCGCGCGCTTCCCCGGACGCGCTGTCGTGGTCGTCGTCCTGAACGCGCTGATGGGGCTGCCGGCGGTCGTCGTCGGCCTCGTGGTCTATCTGGCGCTGTCGCGCTCCGGACCGCTCGGCCATCTGGGGCTGCTCTTCACCCCCGGCGCCATGATCGTCGCCCAGACGGTGCTGGTGACCCCGCTGGTCGCGGCCCTGACGCGGCAGATCGTCGAGGATGCCGACGGCGAGCTGGGCGAACAGCTGCGCGCGATGGGCCTGTCGACCTTGCAGCGCGCACGAACCCTGGTCTTCGACGTGCGCTTTTCGCTGGCTGTCGCGGTGCTTGCCGCCTTCGGCCGTGCCATCGCCGAGGTCGGTGCGGTGCTGGTCGTGGGCGGCAACATCGCCGGCCATACACGGACAATGACCACGGCGATCTCGCTGGAGACCCAGAAGGGGGATCTGCCGCTTGCGCTCGCGCTTGGGTTTGTCCTGCTCGCGATCGTGATCGTCGTCAACGCCGCCGCTGCGGCGTTGCGCAGCCATGCCGCGCGACGCTATGGCTGAGAACCCCGGAATGCTCCCGATCCTCATCAAGGGGCTGACACTGCTCGCCGGTGGCCGGGCGGTGCTGGACGATTTCACGGCCGAGATCGCGACGCGCGGCATCACCGCGATCATCGGTCCGAACGGCGCCGGGAAAAGCACGCTTCTGCGCGCGCTCGACGGTCTGGTGCGGCCGGGCCGGGGGACGATCGCGTTCGGTCCTGGCGGCCGGTCGCCCGCGCCGCGCCGTGCCTTCGTCTTCCAGAAGACCGCGCTGATCCGTGCCAGCGTCGTGCGCAACGTCGCGTTGGCCGTCGAGGCGGAGCCGATTTCGGCGGCCGAGCGCGCCGCGCGGGTCGCCGCCGCGCTCGAGCGCGTCGGCCTTGCCGCCCGCGCGCAGGATGCGGCGCGGCGGCTGTCCGGTGGCGAGCAGCAGCGCGTCGCTTTCGCGCGCGCCTGGGCGCGGCGCCCTGACTTGCTGCTGCTCGACGAGCCAACCGCGAGCCTCGATCCCGCCGCGACGGAAGAGATCGAGCGTCTGGTCGTCGCCCTGCGCGACGCCGGCACCAAGATCCTGCTCGTGTCCCACAATCTGGGTCAGGTCGCACGCCTGGCCGAGGACGCGGTCGTGCTCGCAAGCGGCAAGGTCGCCGAGCACGGACCCGTCGACCGGATCCTCAAGCACCCCGCCAGCGAAGCGGCGCGGGCCTATCTCAAGGGAGAACTGCCATGGATGTCCTTCGCGGGAGTTTCCTGACGCTCGCCGCGGCGGCGCTGCTCGCGCTGCCCGCGGCGGCACAGACCAGCATCACGGTGGCGTCGACCACGTCCACCGAGCAGTCGGGCCTGTTCGGCCATCTGCTGCCGGCCTTCAAGGTCGCGACCGGGATCGAGGTCAAGGTCGTGGCGCTGGGCACCGGCCAGGCGCTGGACGTGGCGCGGCGCGGCGATGCCGACGTGGTCTTCGTCCACGATCAGGCGGCGGAGGAGAAATTCGTCGCCGACGGATACGGGGTGAAGCGCACCCCGGTCATGTACAACGACTTCGTCATCGTCGGACCGGCTGACGACCCGGCGAAGGCCGCGGGCAAGGACACGCTGGAGGCGCTGCGCAAGATCGCCGCCGCCAAGGCGCCCTTCGTGTCGCGCGGCGACAAGTCGGGCACGCATGCCGCGGAGCTGCGCTACTGGCAGCAGGCGGGGCTCGACCTCGCCGCGATCCGCTCCGACTGGTATCGCGAGATCGGGCAGGGCATGGGCCCGGCCCTCAACGCCAGTTCCGCCGCCAATGCCTATGTCCTTACCGACCGCGCGACCTGGCTCGCCTTCCGCAACCGCGGGCAGCTCAGGATCCTGGTCGAAGGCGACGTCCGGTTGTTCAACCAGTATGGCGTGATCCTGGTCGATCCGAAGCGCCACCCGCATGTGAAGACCGAGGCCGGTCAGCGCTTCATCGACTGGCTGGTCTCGCCGGCCGGGCAGAAGACGATCGCCGACTACAAGATCGGCGGCGAGCAGCTGTTCTTCCCGAACGGGCCGAAGGGATGACGCGGAGATCCGGGCGTAGCTCGGTCTCGATCCGATTGCTCGGTCACCGCGCCAGCGCGTAGCCCTGCATCATGCGAGGATTGGCGGCGGCGCCCAGCACGCGCACGCCGTCGATCGTCGCGGCGCTGCAGGCCGAGAGGCGGCCTTCGGTCCAGCCGCCAGCCATCGTCACGGCATGGCCGCGGCGCTCGAGTTCGGCGCGTGTCGCCGCGGGGAAGCGGTCTTCGAGCGTGACCGACCGGCGCTTGAAGCCGCGCGGCCAGAAAGAACTGACCAGATGGTCGGTGTGGAAGGCGGGCGCGTCGATGGCCTGCTGCAGGGTCATGCCGTGATGGACGTGGTGGAGATAGAGCAAGGCCGACCATTGCTCCTGCTGGTCGCCGCCGGGCGTGCCGAAGGCGAGCCAGGGCACGCCGTCGCGATGGACCAGGGTCGGCGTCAGGGTCGTGCGCGGCCGCGTACCGGGCACGAGGCTGCTCGCAAGGCCTTCGCGCAGCCAGAACATCTGGGCGCGGGTGGACAGACCGAAACCGAGCTCCGGGATCACCGGGCTCGATTGCAGCCAGCCGCCCGAGGGCGTCGCGGCGACCATGTTGCCCCAGCGATCGGCGACATCGACATGGCAGGTATCGCCGCGCGGCACGCCGTCGCGGCGCAGCGGCGCCTCGCCGGCGCGATCGACGGTCGGCTCGCCGATGCCGGCGTCGCGCCGTGCGCCCGCGGCGGCGGTTTCCCGCAACTCTACAGCCGTCGGCGCCAGGCCGTTCAGTGCGCCTGGTCGCCAGGCATCGGACGCGGCGTCGCCGATCAACGCGCGTCGCGCGGCCGCACGCGCGGGGTCGAGCAGCGCGCCGATGTCGACGGGGTGCGCGTCGCCGTACCACGCGTCGCGATCGGCCATGGCGAGCTTCGTCGCTTCGACGACGTAATGGACGAAATCCGGCCCTTGCGGGTCGCAGCGTGCGATGTCCAGCCCGTCCAGCAGCTGCAATGTCTGCAGCAATGCCGGACCCTGCGTCCACGGCCCGCATTTGAAGATACGGTGGCCGCCGAGATCGAGATGGATGGGTGCCTCTACGGGCGGTATCCAGCGCGCGAGATCATCGGCGCAGAGCAGCCCGGCATGCGGCGTGCCGCTCGAATCCATCGCCGGGATCCGCGCGAAGCGTTCGATCGCCTCGGCGACCGGGCCGCGATACCAGTAGTCGAGGGCCCGCTCGATCTGCGCCTCGCGCCCGGCGATGCGCGCGGCGTCGGTGGCGATGGCCGCATAGAGCGTCGCGAGCGGAACGTTGCGGAACAGGCTGCCGGTCTCCGGAACCGCGCCGCCGGGAAGATAAAGCGCCGCGGAACTGCGCCAGTGAAGTTCGAAGAGCGTCTTGACGCTCGCGATCGTCTGCGGCACCCGCCAGACGAGCGGGTGGCCGCCGCCGGCGTGGAAAATCGCGGGCTCCAGCACGTCGGCAAGCCGCATGGTGCCCCAGTCGCGGAGCAGCGTGAGCCACGCGCCAAAGGCGCCGGGCACGCAGGCGGCAAGGTGACCCGTGCCTGGGATCGTGTCGAGGCCGAGCGCGGCGAAATGCGCGATCGTCGCGGTGCGCGGCGCCGGTCCCTGGCCGCAGATCACGCGCGGCGCGTCTTCGCCCGCGCGGCTGGCCAGGATCGGCACCTCGCCGCCCGGACCGTTGAGATGCGGCTCCACGACCTGCAGGACGAAACCCGCGGCGACGGCGGCATCGAAGGCGTTGCCGCCGCGTTCGAGCATGCGCATGCCGGCGGCGGCGGCGATCCAGTGCGTCGCGGCGACGGCACCGAACGTACCCTGGAGGTCGGGACGGGTTGTGAAGCTCATGGCGCCCGCAGTGTAGCGCGACCGCGGCGGTTGCGGCATCCCGTCGCGCGCGGCGTGAGGCCGCGCGGCGGGTCGCCGCATGGCGCGCTGCGTCCGGCGGTCGCAGTTTACGGGTCACGGCGCAAGGGAGCGCCGAGAGGAGGACAAGATGACGACCACGCTCAAGGCGCGCGATGTGATGGCCCGCAAGGTCCTGTCGATCAGCCCGGAGACGCCCGTGCGCAGCCTCGCCACGTTCCTGATCGACCACCGGATCAGCGCGGTTCCGGTCGTCGGTGCCGGCAGCGTGCCGCTCGGCATCGTCAGCGAAGGAGACCTGCTTCGCCGTGTCGAGATCGGGACGGAGGGCAAGAAGGCCTGGTGGGTGGCGATCCTCGCCGATGCCGACGACGCGGCGCGGGATTTCGTGAAGACCCATGGCCTGATCGCCGCCGACGTGATGACGCGCGGCGTGATCGCGGTCGATCCCGATGCGGAGCTCACCGCGGTCGCGGATCTGCTCGAGCGTAAGCGCATCAAGCGCGTGTTCGTCCTCGACATGGGTAAGATCGTCGGCGTGATCACGCGCTCCGACATCGTCAGGACGTTGACGCGCCAGCCGGAGCCGGGGACGCGCCCGCGTCCCGATGCCGAGATCCGGGATGCGATCGAGGCGGAGATCCGCAAGGAGGATTGGGCGCCGCTCGCCTTCGTGTCGATCATCGTCAGCGACGGGATGGTGGAGCTGACGGGTGCCGTCGGGTCCGCGGCCCAGCGCGACGGGCTCGTGGTGCTCGCCCAACGCGCCGAGGGCGTGCGGTCGGTCAAGGATCACCTGATCGTTCGCCCGGCCAGCACGTCCTGGGGCGCGCTGGCGGTCTGATCGCGGCGTCTCAGTCGCCGGTCAGGAAGGCGCGATAATCGTCGCGGGCATCGGCGATGGCGGCGGCGAGCAGCCGCGCGCCATCGTCGGGTGTCGCCAGGGCGGGGTCGGAACCGATCCGGCCATCGGGGAAGCGTTCGCGATGGTGATGCGCGTCGCGATGGCGGTCGCCGCCCATCTCGCGCAGCGCTTCCGGGGCAAGGATCTCTGCTTGCGTCATCGCTGTCGTCCGGCGCGTCCAGGGCCGCGCGGCCAGGGCGATCGCGACTTCGCTGGGCGTCGCGTGGATGCCCTCGCGTGCTCCGTAGAGCGTCTGGCGCAGCGCGTTGGCCTGCGGGTATTCCCACCAGCTGCGCAGCTTGAGCCGCAAGCCCTTCTCCTGCGCCGCCGTCGCGGACATGAGGCTCGTCGCCAGATGGAGATCCTGGAACGCGGCCTGGCAGGGCGCGATGTTTCCACCGTGCCCGTTGAGAAAATAGAAGTCGCGAAAGCCCTGCGCGACGAGCGAGCCGACATAGTCGGCGACCACCGCCATCAAGGTCGCGGCGCGCAGGCTCACGGTGCCGGGAAAGCCGAGATTGAATTGCGCGACGCCCAACGCGATGGTTGGCCCGACCAGGATGTCGCCGTCGCGCGGCATGCCGCGGGCGATCGCCTCGGCGCAGATCGCGTCGGTGCCGATGGCCCCGCTGGGGCCGTGCTGCTCGGTCGAGCCGATCGGGATCACGATGCCGCGCGCGCGTCGCAGATAGGCCTCGATATCGGGCCAGGTCGAATCTTCGAGGATCATTCCCGAGGGTAGGGAGCGTCGCGCGCGGGCGTCAAGCCGGGCGCTCGTAGCGCAGGAAGGCGTGTCGTCGACCGATGAAGACCCGGTCATAGGCGCGCATCTGCCGCCAGCCGGACTTCTCGTAGAAACGCCGCGCCGCGCCATTGTCGCGGAAGCACTCCAGACTGCGTATCCCGCGCCGTTCGCATTCGGCGAGCAACCGGCGCCCGGCGCCGCGGCCCTGCCGCGCGGGATCGACGAACAGCATGTCGAGATGACGGCGCGTCGTCAGGCTGAAGCCGACCGGGTGTCCGGCGACGCTGGCCAGCCTCATGCGGCGACGCATGCGCCGGAAACGCCGCACGAAGAAGCCTGCGTCGCGCGCGGCCAGCGCACGCCGATCGAGGATCGCGGCGAAGGCGACGCGATAGGATGCGGCGGCGATGCGCGCCAGGGCGGGAATGTCGTCCGGCGCGACGCGGCGGATCCTCACGACAATTTCCTCAGGCGCGGATCGAGCGTGTCGCGCAGCGCGTCGCCGAGCAGGTTGAAGCCGAAGGACAGGAACAGGATCGCGAACCCCGCGAAGATCGCAGGCCAGGGCCCGAGCATCAGGAAATTGCGGCCCTCTGAGAGCATCAGACCCAGAGAGGGCGTCGGCGGCTGCGTACCGAGACCAAGGAAGGAGAGCGAGGCCTCGACCAGGATCGCCGCCGAGAGCAGCAGGCTCGCCTGCACCAGCAGGATGCTCGCGAGGTTGGGCAGCATGTGGCGTAGCAGGATGCGCGTGTCCGAGGCGCCGATCGCCTTGGCCCCGGTGACGTACTCGCTCTCGGCGATCACCAGCGCGGGCGCGCGGATCAGGCGCGCGAAGATCGGCGTGTAGACCACCGCGATGGCGACGGCGGTGGTCCAGGGCTGCGGTCCGAGGATGGCGATGATGCCGATCGCGAGCAGCATGAGTGGAAAGGCGAAGACGACGTCCATGACGCGCATGACGATGCGCTCGGTCCAGCCGCGCCGATAGGCGGAGATCATGCCGAGCGCACCGCCCGCGACCAGGGAGATCGCGACCGCACCGCCGGAGATCGCGAGCGAGCCGCGATAGCCATGGAGGATGCGCGACAGCACGTCGCGGCCCAGCTGGTCGGTGCCGAGCCAGTGCAGCGCGCTGGGAGGCTTGAGGCGCCGGATCACGGTCTGCGCCAGCGGGTCGTAGGGTGCGATCCAGGGGGCGAGCAGCGCCAGCGCGAATTGCAGCGCGACCAGCGCGAGGGCGAAGCACAGGAGCGGCTGGCCGCGGACGAAGGCGCGCATCGCTCAGCGCCGCACGCGCGGATCGATCGCCGCATAGAGCATGTCGACCGTGAAGTTGACGACGACGAAACCCACGGTGACCATCAGGATCGCGGCCTGGATCAGCGGGTAGTTGCGCTCGCCGATCGCGCCGACGATCAGGCGGCCGAGACCGGGCAGCGCGAAGACCTGCTCGACGACGATCGCACCGCCGAACAGATATCCCGCCGTGATGCCGACGCTCGTCACGAAGGGCAGCAGCGCATTGCGCAGCGCGTGGCGGTAGACCACGCGTCGTTCGCCCAGACCCTTGGCGCGCGCGGTGCGGACATAGTCCTGGCCTAGCGCGTCGAGCATCGCGGTGCGCACGAGGCGCGACAGCGAGGCCAGGATCGGCAGGCCCAGCGCGAGCGACGGCAGCAACATGCGTTGCAGGTTACCCAGCGGATCCTGCGCGAACGGCACGTGGCCCAGGCTGGGAAAGCCGGGCGCGAGGGTCGCCAGCGCCAGGATCATCACGATCCCCAGCCAGAATGAAGGGACCGTGATGCCGGCGATGGTGACGACGCGCAGCGCGATGTCGGCGGCGCCGCCACGCACGCGCGCCATGGCGCAGCCGGCGGGCACGGCAAGACCTGCACCCAGCGTCAGCGACATGAGCAGCAATTGCAGCGTGACGCCGAGATTGGCAGCGATCTCCTCGACCACCGGCTTGCCGGTCCACAGGCTGGTGCCGAGATCGCCGGAGAGGGCGCGTCCGGCCCAGACGAGATATTGCTCGACCAGTGGCCGGTCGAGGCCGACCCGCGCGCGCAGACTTGCGAGGCGTTCGGGCGTGATCTCGGTGTTGGCGCCCAGCATGATCGCGACCGCATCGCCGGGAATCATCCGGATCATCAGGAAGACGATGATCGAGACGCCGAAGACCACGATCGCGAGGTCGATGGCGCGCTCGGCGAGAAAACGGACCGGCATGGCTTGGGCGTGGAGGTCGTACGGGCGTCGTGCCGCCGCGCGTGGCGGCGCGACGCCCGGTCGGTTCAGCGCGCGACGCCCGTGTCGCGCAGATAGGACAGCGAGCGATTGGCCATGATCTCGTAGCCCTGCACCGTGCCGCGCAGCGCGGTGAAGAGCTGGCCATAGGTCAGATGCGCGATCGGCCCGTCGCAGGCCAGCGTCTTCTGGACCTCGTCGTACATCGCCTTGCGTTGTGCCTGGTCGCTCGCGGCGCGTGCCTTGTCGAGCAGGTCGTCGATGCGCGCGTCGCTGTACTTGAAGACGTTGGTCGACCCGCCGCTGCGGAAGGTACGGAAGAAATAATCGTCGGGATCGGGGCTGCCCGCGTTGGTCGAGGCGAACATGTCGAAATTCGAGTTGCGCCAGTCCTGGATGAACTGGCCCAGTTCCTGGTTCTTGAGCTCGACCTTGAAGCCCGACTTGGCCAGCTGCGCCTGGACGACCTGGGCGATGTCCTTGATGTCCTGGCGCGGCAGGACGTTCATGGTCACCGTCACCGGCTCGGCGAGCCCGGCCTCCTTGAGCAGCGCGCGCGCCTTGGCGGGGTCATGCGCGTAGCAGCCGAATTCCTTGGTGTCGACCGCCCAGTCCTTGAGCGCCGGCGACAGCGGCCCGCCGGGAACGCCCTTGCCGAACTGCGCGGCCTGGACGATCTCCGCGCGGTCGAGCGCGTGGTTGAGGGCGCGGCGCACGCGCGCGTCGTTGAAGGGCGGCTTGGAGACGTTGAGACCGACCAGCGTATAGGCGAGCTCCAGCGTCTCCGTAATGCGGACATTCGGCTTGCCCTGGAGCTGCAGCGCCGTCGCGGCATCGATGTTGGGCAGCATCGCGTAGGTGCCGCTCGTCAGGCCGACCTGGCGGGTCGCCGATTCCGGGACCAGGTTGAACTTCACGCCGTCGAGCTTCGGCTGGCCGGCACCCCAGTAACCGGCATGCTTGGCGAGGCGGATGAAGCTGTTGGGCTGCCACTCGGCGAAGGCGAACGGGCCGGTGCCGACGGGTTGCTTCTGCAGCGCGTCCTTGTCGGCCTGCATGCGGCGCGGGACGATCGCGATGGTCGCGATCGACAGCAGCAGCGGTGCCTGGGCCTCCTTGAGGCGCAGCTCGACCGTGCTCGCGTCGATGGCGCTGGCGCCCTCGACGGCGGCAAGGCGGCTGGCGAGCGGCGAACCGATGTCCTTGCTCAGCACGCGTTCGATCGAGGCGACGACGTCGGCCGCCTCCATGGGCGTGCCGTCGTGGAACTTCACGTTCGCGCGCAGCTTGAAGCGATAGGTCTTGCCGTCCGACGAGACGGTCCAGGATTCCGCGAGGCCTGGGCGAAGACGCAGGTCCTTGTCGATCGCCGTCAGGCCCTCGTAGATCGTGCCGTTGATCACGGCGAAGGTCGAAAACGCGGTCGCGATATGCGGATCGAGCCCAGCGGGCGACTGGTCGTACCCGATCTCGAGCGTCTGGGCGCCGGCGCCGACGCCGACGAAAAGGCAGGCGGCGGAAGCCGCGCGGGCGAGGGTGCGTGTCACGATCGATCCTCCCGGGGAATGGCGGTGCTGAAGTCGTAACAAAGAAACCGCCCGCCGACCATGGCGGTTATGGCCTGCGACGCGGCTCTGCCATAGGGTACGGACGGGGTCCAAGCGATGCCCGGAGGAGAAGCCATGCGCGCGATCGGAATCATCAGCGGAACGTCGATGGACGGGATCGACGTGGCCCTGGTCGAGACGGATGGCGAGGATGCGCTGACGACCGGTCCAGGCAGGACCTATCCCTATCCGGACGGGCTCCGCCAGGCGTTGCTGGCGATCGCCGCCGATCCGGCGCGCGCGGAGCACGAGGCGCTGGTTGCGGAGGACGACGCGGTCTCTGACGCGCATGCCGGCGCCGTCGAAGCGTTCCTCTCGGATCACGGCATCGAGGCCGCGTCGATCGATCTGGTCGGGCTGCACGGCCAGACGATCCTGCACCGTCCCGAACGCCGCTTCACGCGCCAGCTGGGCAGCGGCGCGCGCGTCGCGGCGCGCCTGGGCATCGACACGATCGACCGCTTCCGGCACGCCGATGTCGCGGCGGGCGGACAGGGGGCACCCTTCGCGCCGCTCTATCACCGGGCGCTCGCCGCGCGCCTCGAGCGGCCGTTGATGGTCCTCAATCTGGGCGGGGTCGGCAACGTCACCTATATCGCCGAGGACACGACGATCGCCTTCGACACGGGTCCCGCGAGCGCGCTGCTCGACGACTGGGTCGCGCGCCATACCGGTGCCGCCTTCGATGCCGGCGGCGCCATCGCGGCGTCGGGGCGCGTCGACCGCGCGATCCTCGCGACCTTGATGGAGCATCCGTATTTCGCTCTCCCTGCGCCGAAGTCGCTCGACCGCAACGATTTCCACGCGCGCGCCCGGATCGTCGAGGGGCTTGCCCTCGCCGATGGGGCGGCGACGCTCGCGGCGTTCACGGTCGACTCGGTGGCCGCGGCGCTGGTGCATGTGCCGCGCGCACCCGGACGCTGGATCGTCTGCGGCGGCGGCCGCCAGAATCGTTTCTTCATGGAGGCACTCGCGGCGCGTCTCGGCGTGCCGGTGGAGCCTGCGGAGGCCGTGGGCTGGGATGGCGACTTCATCGAAGCGCAGTGCTTCGGTTATCTGGCGGTGCGCAGCCTGCGGGGATTGCCGCTGAGCCTGCCGACCAC
>CAIOSQ010000133.1 GCA_903860935.1 uncultured Rhodospirillales bacterium
GCTCGCATTGCCCAGCCGCCTCGGCCGCGATCGCGGCGAGACGCTCGCGATTGACCCTTTCCATCACGGTATGCCGGGTGAACACGGGCATCAGCCGCGCGACGCCAAGCTCCGTCGCCTTCTCCACCATTGCGTCGAGCCGGGTCCGCTTGATGGGCGCGAAGCACAACCAGAGATCCGGCTCGGGACCGGGCGCGCGACGACATGCCCCGAGGACGATGGTCACGCGTGCCTTCGCGAAGCCGTCTATCCGCCCCGCGAACTCCCCGTACTGGCCGTTGAAGAGGGCGATCTCGGCGCCTGTCGGCAGGCGCAGCACATGCCGGAGGTAATGGGCCGGCCCCTCGCCGAGATCGATGCACGCGGCCTCGCGAAGCGGTTCGGGGCAATGGATGCGCGTGGCGATTCGCGCCACCGGCGGCGTCACCACGGTGTCTCCAGTCCGGCATCGAAGGGCCAAAGCGGGCGCGTGAGGTTGCGGAAGGGCAGTCGCGTGAGAACCCCGTCGACCGGACCAGGCGTGTCGAGTTCGAGGATCCGCGCGGCGATCGCGGTGTAAAATCCGCGGAACTGCCCGGCCGATTTCACCAGCACCGCTTGGGCGGCGCGCGGGTCGAGGCCGGAGGATTCGAAGGGCCGCAGGTCGAGCGTCGCCATCTGGCGCTCGGCGATCACCATAAGGATGAAGCCGCCGATCTCGACCACCGCACGGAGCCCGGGATCGATCCGCCCCGGCGGCAGGCAGGACTCGTAGCTCTCCCGCAGCACCGCCCGCACCCGCACCTCGACATCGACGGGCGCGAAGAAGCGCGGCTGGAACGCGCCGCCGACGCGGATACGCAGACGCCCGCCCGCACCGGCCGCGGCGCAGGCGCGCGCGGCCTCCGGATCCGTCATCGTCATCAGGACGGGGCCGCGCATCGGCGGGCGCGCCAGCAGCGCGGCGAGGACGACCGCGGAGTCGCCATAACTTCCCGCGGACGGCGCGTCCGCGGCGTCGGTCATCACCACCGGCGGGTTGCCGGGCGGGTTCGCGGCCGCGATGGCAAGCGCCTCGTCGAGCGCCGTCCGTTGCACGAGATACCGCTCGCGCTGCGACCAGCAGAACAGGCCCAGCCGGTCGGCCTCCGCCGAGGCCAGGTCCAGGGCCGAAGCACCGTCGGCGACGACGATCACCGACCAGCCGAGTTCGGGCACATCCATCCACGCCTGCGGCGCGATGACGGTGGCGGCGAGGATGCCGGGCAGCGTCTCGATGGCACGCAACCGCGCCACGACCTCGCGCATCGGTCCTGTCGTCGTGTCGTGCCCCTCGGGTGGCGTCATCATCCGGATCTTGCGATGGACGAGACACGGTCGCGTCCGGCCGGTGACGGCGCCAGCGAGGATCTCCATCGCATGACGACCGGTCTCGATATAGTCGACATGCGGGCAGGTCTTGAACCCCACCGCAGCATCCAGACCGCGCGCCATCGCCGCGGTGAAATTCGCATGCATGTCGAAGGAGGCGACGATGGGAAGCCGCGGACCGACACGCGCGCGGATCCTGCCGATGAGATCGCCCTCGGCATCCGGGGTCCCGACCGTGGCCATCGCGCCGTGAAGCGGCAGGTAGATACCGTCGATCCGGCCGCTCTCGGCCTCGAGGGCGGCGAGGATGCGGTCGCGGAAGAACTCGTAGACCCCGTCCTCGAGGATCGGACCGGCGCCGCCGAAGCCCAGGATCGCCGGCACGAGGTCGATCCCGCACGCTTGCGCGACATCGCGTGCACCAGCGACTTCCTCGCCCCGCGCGATGGACCAGACATCCTCGCCCTCGGCGAGCCGGAACTGGCGGAAGCGCTCGAGCCCGGCCGTCCCGGCGACGAAGCTGTTCAATTCATATTGCATCCCCGCGACGAGTACGCGCGGTCGCGTTGTTCCGGCCATCGCACATCCTGCTGTGGCCCGCGCCGACCGGGAGGCGTCCATGCCCCGCCCGCCGCGCGCGCCGCACGCAGGTATAGACCGGACGCCCACCGCCGCGGAACCGCGGCGGTGGGCTCCGCGAGGCCGCTCACAGCGTCTTCAGATTCTCCGCAGCCGGTTTTCCCCGCTGCTCGGATACGTCGTAGGAAACGCGCTGGCCTTCGATCAGTCCTTGCAACCCGGCGCGTTCCACCGCCGAGATATGCACGAACACGTCCTTGCCGCCGGCCTCGGGCTCGATGAAACCGAAGCCCTTGCGTGCGTCGAACCACTTGACCTTGCCGACCGGCATGATGCCCTCCGTCTTGCGCTCGCCCGGGCGCAACGCCCAGGACCGGACGCATCAACGCGCGGAGGCCGCGATGGTTCCAGGCAAGACGGCGGTGCCGCGACGTGGCAATGTGCGGTGCCTGGGGAGGAGAGCATCATGAGCAATCATCTGACGCCGGCGCAGGTCGAATCGTATCGGCGCGACGGCTACGTGCATCCCGTGGCGTGCCTGGCCGACGGAGAGTCGCGCCGGTACCGCGAGCGGATCGAGGCCTACGAGGCCGAGGCCGGCGAAAAGGCGACGCTCGTGATCCGCAACAAGGGGCATCTCAAGCTGCGTCTGCTCTACGATCTCGTCCACGATCCGCGCATCCTCGATGCCGTGGAGTCGGTGATCGGACCGGACATCATGTGCTGGTCGTCCAGCCTTTCGTGAAGGAACCCAACGACCCAGCCTTCGTGGCCTGGCACCAGGACTCGTTCTATTGGGGGCTCGAGCCCGACGACGTGGTGTCGGCCTGGGTCGCCTTCGCGCCAAGCACGCTCGAGAACGGCGCGATGCAGGTGATCCCAGGCACGCATCTGGCGCCGCAGTTTCCGCATGCCCGCTCGTCGCCCGACAGCGCGAACATGCTGTTCACGCACGAGGAGATCGCGGTCGAGGTCGATGACGGGCAAGGCGTCAGCCTGCTGCTCGACGAGGGCCAGATGTCGCTCCACCACGTGAAGATCGTGCATGGTTCGCCCCCGAACCGGTCCCCCGGCCGGCGTTACGGCTATGCCATCCGCTACGTCGCGCCGCATGTCCGCCAGCGCGGCGACATGCCCTATGCTACGCTCGTGCGCGGCCAGGACCGGTTCGGTTATTTCCGACGGGATCCCGTGCCGGCCGGCGATTTCGACCCGGCGGTCCTGGCGCTGTTCCCGAACCGCAAGCCGGTCCAGCATCGCGAGACGACGGGGTGACCCCCAGACAAGTGCGGCGCGAAAGCGCTGGCAATTCGGACCCGCGCGAGGTCTTCTCCCGCGCGTGACGACGCACCCGGCTTCCGACATCCCGCGCGCCGGCTGGCTCGCGACCTGGCTGCCGCCCGGGATGCTGCCCTATGCGCGGCTGATGCGGGCTGACCGGCCGATCGGAACGTGGCTGCTGCTGTTTCCGTGCTGGTGGGGGATCGCGCTCGCGACGCCTGGCCTGCCATCCCTGTGGCTGATCATGGCGTTCGCGGCTGGCGCATTCGTCATGCGCGGTGCCGGTTGCACCTACAACGACATCGTCGATCGCGACATCGACGGCCGGGTCGCGCGCACGGCGGATCGGCCTATCCCGTCCGGCGCCGTCACGCCCCGTCAGGCCATGGTCTTCCTGGCCGCGCAGTTGGCCGCGGGCTTCGCGATCCTCATCCTGTTCGACGCCACGACGATCGCACTTGGCGTCGCCTCCCTGGTTCTCGTCTTCACCTATCCGCTCATGAAGCGCGTGACCTGGTGGCCGCAATTCTTCCTTGGCCTCGCCTTCAACTGGGGCGCGTTGATGGGCTGGAGCGCCGTGACCGGCGGTCTCGCGGCCGCGCCGCTGCTGCTCTACGCGGGCGGGATCGCCTGGACCCTGGGCTACGACACGATCTATGCGCACCAGGACCGCGAGGACGATGCGTTGATCGGGGTCAAATCCTCGGCGCGCCGCCTGGGCGCGCGCACCCGTCCGGCGCTCGTCGTGTTCTACGGCCTCGCGATCGCGCTGTTCGCCGGCGCCGGCGCCGCGTCGTCGCTGAGTTGGCCCTTCTGGATCGCGCTCGCGGCCGCGGCGGTGCAGTTGGGCTGGCAGGTCGCGCGCATCGACATCGATGCGCCCGCCGATTGCCTCGTCAAGTTTCGCTCGAACCGGATCGTCGGCTGGATCGTTCTCGCCGGGATCATCTCAGGACATATCGTATGACACCAACCGAACAGGAAGCCTTCGTCCGTGCGAACACCGCGCCCGGACGATCCGACCTGGTACCCGAGATCGAATTGCTGCTCGCCTCGGAGATGACGCCTCTCTGGCACGCGACCGAGGACAGCCTGTCTCATAACGGCCTCCAGCCACCCTACTGGGCGTTCGCCTGGCCCGGCGGTCTGGCGCTTGCGCGCTATCTTCTGGACCACCCGCAGACGGTCCGCGACCAGCGGGTCTTCGTGTTCGCGGCGGGCAGCGGGATCGACGCGATCGCCGCCGCGAAGGCTGGCGCGGCCGATGTCGTCGCCTGCGACATCGACCCTTTCGCCCGTGTCGCGATCGCTCTCAACGCGCGACTCAACGGTGTCGAGATCGGGATCTCCGGCGAGGATCCGCTGGGCGCGCGCGGAACGCGCGCCGATGTCATCATCGCGGGTGACGTCTACTACGAACCCGAAATGGGTGACCGCACCACCGCATGGCTGCGACGCTGCATGCTGGGGGGCGCGGACGTCATTCTCGCCGATCCCGGGCGCGGATACATGCCCACGCACGGCGTCGATCAACTGGCGACCTACGCCGTTCCGACATCGCTCGAACTCGAGGATCGCGAGGTCCGTCACACCACGATCTGGCGGCCGCGCCTTTATTGAGGCGCACCGGACGCGGTGTTCTTGATTTGTTCGTGCATGGAGCTATGCTCGCTGCATGGTCGATCCCGTGGCGGCGCGCGCCCAGAAAGGGCGCGGTGCGATCTCCAACCCCGATGGCCGTTTCGAGGCGGCGCGGCGCATCGCCGTCGACGACGGGTGGCCGCGTCCGGAAGAAGACGACCCGCCACCGCGCGCGACCACCCTCACGGTCGATGCCAGCCGCACGATCATCGCGCGCAACGAGTCGCCCGACATTCCATTCGAGCAATCGATCAACCCCTATCGCGGCTGCGAACATGGCTGCGTCTATTGCTATGCGCGGCCCAGCCACGGCTATCTCGGCTTGTCGGCGGGGCTCGATTTCGAGACACGGCTGTTCTTCAAGCCCGAGGCGGCACGCCTGTTGCGGACCGAACTTTCCCGGCCCGGATACCGACCGCGGCCGATCGCGCTGGGTAGCAACACCGACCCCTACCAGCCCATCGAACGGCGCTTACGGGTGACGCGGCAGATCCTCGAAGTCCTGGCGGCGCATCGCCATCCGCTGACCATCGTGACAAAATCCGCCGCCGTGACGCGGGACATCGACATCCTCGCCCCGATGGCGCGCCAGCGTCTCGCGAAGGTCTACGTATCGATCACGACACTCGACCCGGAGCTCGCACGACGCCTCGAACCGCGCGCCTCCAGCCCGCGGCTGCGCCTCGCCGCCATCGGCGAACTCGCCGCCGCGGGGGTCCAGACCGGCGTGATGACCGCGCCGATCATTCCCGCGCTCACCGACCACGAGATCGAATCGCTGCTGGAAGCGGCGGCGGCGGCGGGCGCCACATCCGCCGGCTATACGGTGCTGCGTCTGCCCTTCGAGCTCAAGGACCTGTTCCGCGAATGGCTCGAGACCCACGCGCCGCTGCGCGCGTCCCATGTCCTCTCCCGGGTCGCTGGGCTGCGCGGCGGCAAGCTGAACGACCCGCGCTTTGGCTCGCGCCTGACCGGCGAAGGCGAGGACGCCAGGCTGATCGCCGCCCGCGTCCGCCGCGCCTGCGACCGGCTGGGGCTGGGGCGCAACGACTGGGCGCTCGACACCTCCCTGTTCCGCGTCCCAGCGGCGCCGTCGCCCCAACTCGACCTGTTCTGACCGACGGGCGACGATGCATCGCGCAGACGACGTGACCTCCGCGCAGCATGACCTCGGCGCGGCATGACCTCGGCGCGGCATGACCTCGGCGCGGCGCGACCTCAGCGCGGCGCAACCGGGCCCATCAGCAGATCGGGCAGCCAGGTGGCAAGACCCGGGAACACGCAGAGA
>CAIOSQ010000134.1 GCA_903860935.1 uncultured Rhodospirillales bacterium
CGGCTCGCCGGAAGAGGGAATCCCCAAACGAAATCGCAAGGTTCCAGGCTCTCGAGACGCCAAACCTTGCAATCCAAAATCTGCTCCCACCCCGAAAAACGACCCGCCTTCAACCACTTGGCCGTTCTTCACGGGCGACGAAATAAACGAATCAATCGAAGCGAGAGTCGCACCCCTGAGACAGGTATCCTGATACCGCTGATTTTGCCTGCCGGCGCCTGCTAGGCGTGGGCGGCGAAGAAGCCGAGTTCGAGTTCCATGGCGCGGCGGTAGTTGGCGCGCACAGCCTCGGTGTCCTGGGCATGGAGATCGAGAAGGGTTTCGAGCTGTGCCGCCAGCGCCTCGAAGCCCGGATCGGCATAGGTCTTGACCCATTCCGAATAGAGCTTGGCGACGCTGTTGGCGGCCAGCGAACGGCCGAGAAACGCATAGAGCCGCATGCACGGGGTCATCGCGGCGATCGTCTCGCCGAGATGGCCGCGTCGCGCCGTCTCGAGGAGAAAGTCGACATAGGCGCGGGTCGCCTCGATGGGGGCCACGCCGTCGAGGTCGACCCGCCAGCGTTCGGCATAGCCCTTATGGAGCTTGAGCTCCTGCAGCACGCCGGCGATCAGGCCGGCGAACCCGTACAGGTCCTCGCGCGAGCGCGAGTTGGCGAGGCAGAAGGCATAGGCACGGGCGAAGGCTTCGAGGAAATAGGCGTCCTGCGCGACATAGCCCTTGAAGCATTCGATCGGCAGCGAGCCGTCCCGCAGCCCGCGCACGAAGCCGTGCGACAGGATGCGTGACGCCAGGTCGGAATTCGCCGCCCACAGGTCGGCCGAAAGCGCCATTCCTTGCCCCGATTGCCGGCGTCAGCCGCCCAGCGCCTGGCTCAGGTCGGCGACGATGTCCTCGACATCCTCGAGGCCGACCGAGATGCGGACGGTGCCGTCGGTGATGCCGAGCTTCGCGCGCTCCTCCGCGCCCACACGCATATGCGTCGTCGTCGCCGGATGCGTCGCCAGCGACTTCGAATCGCCAAGGTTGTTCGACACATCCACGATCTGCAGCGCGTTCATGAAGCGGAACGCCGCCTCCTTCCCGCCCTTCACGTCGAAGGTCACCAGGCTCCCGCCCGCCGCCATCTGCGCCTTGGCGAGCGTCACCTGCGGATGGTCCGCGCGGAAGGGATAAAGCACGCGCGCGATCTCGCTGCGCTCCGCCAGGAAATCGGCGATCGCGGCCGCGGAGCGGCACATCGCCGGCAGGCGCAGATGCAGCGTCTCCAGCCCCTTCAGAATGACCCAGGCGTTGAAGGGCGAGATGGACGGGCCGGTGTTGCGGATGAAGGGCTGCAGCACCTCGTCCACCCACTTCTTGCGGCCGAGCACGGCCCCGCCCAGCACGCGGCCCTGGCCGTCCATGTGCTTGGTGCAGGAATAAACGACGACATCGGCGCCGAACTGCATGGGCTTCTGCAGCAGCGGCGTGGCGAAGACGTTGTCCACCACCACGATCGCACCCGCCGCATGCGCCAGGTCGCAAATGGCGGCGAGGTCCACCAGCTCCAGCATCGGGTTCGACGGCGTCTCGAGCAGCACGAGGTCCGCCGGCGTCGAGAGTGCCTGCTTCCACTGCGCCAGGTCGCCGCAATCCACGAATTCCGTGCGGACGCCGTAGCGCGGCAGCAGGGTCGAGACGATCCAGTGGCAGGAGCCGAACAGCGCGCGGCTGGCCACCACGCGATCCCCGGCCTTGAGGTGCGACAGCATCGAGGCATGCACCGCCGCCATGCCGGTCGCGGTCATCCGGCAGGCTTCCGCCCCTTCCAGCAGCGCCAGCCGGTCTTCGACCATGGAGACGGTCGGGTTGCCGAAGCGCGAATACTGGTAGTGCGTCTGGGTGCCGAGGAAGGTCGCCTCGGCCTGTTCCGCGCTTTCATAGACGAAGCCGGAGGTGAGGAAGAGCGCTTCCGAGGTCTCGTCGAAGCCGGAGCGCATCTGCCCACCGCGGACGAGCTGCGTGGCGGGGCGAAGCGGGCGGTCGGGCAGCTTGCGGGCCATCGTGACACCTTCCTGCGC
>CAIOSQ010000135.1 GCA_903860935.1 uncultured Rhodospirillales bacterium
ACACGGGGGCCTTGGCCGCAGCGGCCTTGGCCGCGACGGGCTTGGCGGGCGCGGCTTTCGTCGCGGGCGCGGGCTTCGCCGCCGCGGGCGCCGCCTTCGGCTTGGTCACCGCGACTGGCTTTGGCGCCGCCGGGGCCTTCGGTGGCGTCTTGCCGGTCTTGGCAGCGTTGGGCTTGGAGGGCTTTGCGGACTTCTTGGACGACGCGCGCTTTGCAGCAGCCATGGTCACGTTCCTGTCACCCTGTGGAAGAACGAGGGCTCTATATGACGCAAACCGCCCCGATCGTCAGCCTCAATCGCGTAGCCTATGCGCCGGAACCCTGGAATCTCGCCCGATCCGACGCAGTTTCAAGGGCCCAGGCCGCCACGCCCCGCCCCATGAGGACCGAATATGCCCTTCACGTTGCACCGTAAACTGGCTCTCCCCGGACCAGGCGAGGCCCTGCCCGGCCGCGCCACTGCGCTGACCGTCCCGGCGCGACACCTCGTCCTGGGCGGACCGCTGCAGCCACCTTTTCCCGTCGGATACGCACAGGCGATGTTCGGCATGGGTTGTTTCTGGGGCGCCGAGCGCAAGTTCTGGCAGGCCGACGGGGTCTTCACGACAGCGGTCGGCTATGCCGCCGGCCTGACGCCGAACCCGACCTATGAGGAGGTCTGTTCGGGCATGACCGGTCATAACGAGGTCGTGCTGGTCGTCTTCGATCCGGCACGCATCGTCTACGGTTCGCTGCTCCGCATCTTCTGGGAAAACCACGACCCGACCCAGGGCATGCGCCAGGGCAACGATATCGGGACGCAGTACCGTTCCGGGATCTACTGCGCCGACGCGGACCAGATCCGCGCGGCGACCGCATCACGCGACGCGTTCGCGGTCGCGCTGCGCGACGCCGGATACGGAGCGGTCACCACCGAGATCCTGACCATGCCCGCGTTCTACTACGCGGAGGCCTATCACCAGCAATATCTCGCCCGCAATCCGAACGGGTATTGCGGCCTCGGCGGCACCGGCGTCGCATGCCAGGTCGGCGCGGATATGAGGGTCGGCCAGCGCGACTGACCGCGCGCGACGGCCTGGCGTCGTCGCGACTGGCCGTCGGCCCCGGGGAAGCCGACGGCTCAGACGCCTTCGACGAGGCGGCGCAGCTTGGCGACGGCGCTGCCCGGCGTCGTCAGGACACGGGCGCGTTCGGCCTCGGACAATGCCGAAGCCGCACGCGCCATCGAGAATTGGGTCAGGAGGACCGCATCGGCGCTGGCGAAGACGCGCACGGCCTCGGCGATCAGGGCGTCGTGCCGGGCGGCATCGCCGCCCTGGAGCGCCGCCAGCGCGCCATCGACCACGCGGGTCATGATCGTCGGCACGATGCCCCTGGCGCGCGCCAGCGTCTCCAGTTCATGGGTCATCGAGGGAATGGTCGACGCGAAGGTCGCCAGCAACGCGATCCGGCGACCCGCACCCAGGGCTGCTTCGAGCCCGGCTTCGTTCGGCTTCAGCACGGGCAGACGCAGATCCGCCTTCACCGCTTCGATCGCGCTGCCGAAGGCGGAGCAGGTGAACAGGATCCCGTCGGCGCCGGTGGATCGCGCGTAACGGCCCAGCGACAGGAAACGCGCGACGATCGAGTCTTCGATGACCCCGTGGCGCGCGGCGAGATCGGCCGACAGGGAATCGTCGAGGAGATTGGCGACCTGCGCCTCGGGCCAGCCCTGCGCCATCGCCGCCATCGCGGGCGGCACCGACTCGCGCAGCGCATGGATGAGGACGATGCGGGGATTCATCACGACGTGGCCACCCCGCGCCTCACCGGCGCGCCACCATGAGCTTCTTGATCTCGGCGATCGCCTTCGCCGGGTTGAGGCCCTTCGGGCAGGTCTTCGTGCAGTTCATGATCGTGTGGCAGCGATAGAGGCGGAACGGATCCTCGAGCGCGTCGAGACGCTCGCCGGTCGCCTCGTCGCGGCTGTCGGCGATCCAGCGATAGGCCTGCAGCAGGACCGCAGGGCCGAGATAGCGGTCGCCGTTCCACCAGTAGCTGGGGCAGGACGTCGTGCAGGAGAAGCACAGGATGCATTCCCACATGCCGTCCAGCTTCGCGCGCTCCTCCGGGCTCTGCAGCCGCTCACGGTCCGGCGGCGCGGAGTCGCTCTTCAGCCACGGCTCGACCAGGCGCAGTTGCGCGTAGGCGTCGGTCAGGTCGGGGACGAGATCCTTGACCACCGGCATATGCGGCAGCGGATAGATCCGTACCTCGTCGCCGCATTCCTCGATGGCCTTTGTGCAGGCCAGCGTGTTGGTGCCGGCGATGTTCATGGCGCAGGACCCGCACACGCCCTCGCGGCAGGAGCGGCGGAACGTCAGCGTGGGATCGATCTCGTTCTTGATCTTGATCAGCGCGTCGAGAACCATCGGCGCGCAGCTATCCATGTCGACATGGTAGGTGTCGACGCGCGGGTTGTCCCCCGTATCGGGGTCCCAGCGATAGACCTTGAAGGTCTTGGTGCGGGTCGCGCCGGCGGGCCTTGGATGCTCCCTGCCCGGGACGACCTTGGAATTCTGCGGCAGCGTGAACTCGGCCATGGGTCTGGATCCGTCGATGCAAGGGTCAGTAGACGCGTGCCTTGGGCGGGAAGGCCTGGACCTCGTTGGTCATCGAGGTGAGCACGACGTCGCGGTAATCGACCGCGACCTTCCCGGCCCCGTCCATCCAGGCCAGCGTATGCTTCATCCAGTTCACGTCGTCGCGCTCGGGATGGTCCTCGCGCGCATGGGCGCCGCGGCTCTCCTTGCGGTTGTTCGCCGAATGCAGCGTAACGACGGCCTGGGCGATCAGATTGTCGTATTCCAGCGTCTCGACGAGGTCCGAGTTCCAGATCAGGGACCGGTCGGACACGCCGATCTGTTCCCCGCGCGCGAAGATCGAATCGACCTCGCGGCAACCTTCCTCGAGCACGTCGGCGCTGCGGAACACCGCGCAGTTGTTCTGCATCACGCGCTGCATGTCGGCGCGCAGCCGCGCCGTCGCCGCCGCGCCCTTGGCGTTGCGCAGGCGATCGAACCGGGCCAGCGCCGGATCGGCGGCCGAAGCCGGCAGCGGCTTGTGCGCCTCGCCGGAACGGGTCGTCTCGGCCGCGCGCTTGGCCGCCGCGCGACCGAACACGACAAGGTCGAGCAGCGAGTTGGAGCCGAGGCGGTTGGCACCGTGGACGGATACGCAGGCCGCCTCGCCGATCGCCATCAACCCGGGCACGGTCTCGATCCGACCGTTGCGCTTGGTGACGACCTCGCCGTGATAATTCGTCGGGATGCCGCCCATGTTGTAGTGCACGGTCGGCAGCACCGGGATCGGTTCCTTGGTGACGTCGACGCCCGCGAAGATGCGCGCCGTCTCGGAGATACCCGGCAGACGTTCATGCAGAAGCTTCGGGTCGAGATGCTCGAGATGCAGATGGATGTGGTCCTGGTTCGGACCGACGCCACGACCCTCGCGGATCTCAATCGTCATAGAGCGCGACACGACGTCGCGCGAGGCGAGGTCCTTGGCCGACGGCGCGTAGCGCTCCATGAAGCGCTCGCCGTTCGAGTTCGTGAGGTATCCGCCCTCGCCACGCGACCCTTCGGTGATCAGACAGCCCGCGCCGTAGATGCCCGTGGGATGGAACTGCACGAATTCCATGTCCTGCAACGGCAGGCCGGCGCGCAGCACCATCGCGTTGCCGTCGCCAGTGCAGGTGTGGGCCGAGGTCGCGGAGAAATAGGCACGGCCATAGCCGCCGGTCGCGAGCACGACCTTATGGGCGCGGAACCGGTGGATCGTGCCGTCCAGAAGATTCCACGCCATGACGCCGCGGCAGGCGCCATCGTCGTCCATCAGCAGGTCGAGCGCGAAATACTCGACGAAGAACTCGGCGTTGTTGCGGAGCGACTGCTGATAGAGGGTGTGCAGGATCGCGTGGCCGGTACGGTCCGCGGCGGCGCAGGTGCGCTGCGCCACGCCCTTGCCGTAGCCCGTCGTCATGCCGCCGAACGGCCGCTGATAGATCCTGCCCTCGGGCGTACGGCTGAACGGCACGCCGTAATGCTCGAGTTCGATGATGGCAGGAATCGCCTCCTTGCACATGTATTCGATCGCGTCCTGGTCGCCGAGCCAGTCGGACCCCTTGACGGTGTCGTACATGTGCCAGCGCCAGTCGTCGTCGCCCATGTTGCCGAGCGCAGCCGAGATGCCGCCCTGCGCCGCCACGGTATGGCTGCGGGTCGGGAACACCTTGGTGATACAGGCCGTCTTCAGTCCGGAAATCGCCATGCCGAACGTGGCACGCAGGCCGGCGCCACCGGCGCCGACGACGACGACGTCGTAGCTGTGATCGACGATCGGATAGGCCGGGCCGGCCTTGGCGGGAGAGGAAGCGTCGGGCATCGGGATGACCCTTCGGGGCGTTTGATCAGGAGGGAGTATTCGGTCAGGAGGCGGAAACGAAGATCCGGACGATCGAGAGTAGGGCGGCGGCGGCGAGCAGCCAGCAGGCGGCCTTCACGGCCAGAAGCGCCGCGATCTTGATCGCCTCGCAATGAACATAGTCCTCGATCACGACCTGCAAACCGAGTTGCGCATGATGAAACACGGCAACCACGAGCGCCGCGAGCAGGACGGCGTTGAGGGGATGGCCGATCCAGGCGAGCGCGGCGGCGTGAGACGCACCGGCGAGACCGATCGCGCTGACCACGAACCACAGGACGAGCGGGACGAGCGCGATCGCGGTGACACGCTGGGCCCACCAGTGGTGGGTGCCGTCCTTGGCCGAGCCGAGGCCGCGTGCGCGGCCGAGCGGGGAGCGGAGCGATGCCATGGTCAGACCGCCTTCGCCAGGATCCAGGCGAGCGCCGTCAGGACGACGGTGCCCGCGACCACTGCCTTGCCGGATTTCTCCATGGTGGCGAGGTCGAAGCCGCGGCCGGTGTCCCAGACCAGGTGCCGGATGCCGTTGAGCAGATGATAGAACAGCGCAACGCTCCAGCCGAACAGGAGCAGTTGCCCGAACCAGCTGCCGGCGAAGCCGGCGACCCGCGCATAGGCCCCGGGCCCGATCGCCGCTGCGATGATCCACGCCGCGAGCAGCAGCGTCCCCGCCGCCAGCGCGACCCCGGTCGCACGGTGGGTGATCGACAGCACCGAAGTGATCTGCGGCCTGTAGATCTGGAGGTGGGGCGAAAGAGGGCGAGGGCGCTTGGTCGCCCCCGGCGATGTCTGTGACGCCATGTCTGGACCGGGCCTCTCGGACGACGATGCGGGCTGAAAACTCTCTTGGGCGCGCTTCCGGTTTTTCGCGCTTCGCCGAGGACTTAGACCTGTCCGGCCGCAGCGTCAACGGCCCCGGGCGGCCCGCACGGCGATCGCCTCGGCCATCGCGACGGTGCGGCG
>CAIOSQ010000136.1 GCA_903860935.1 uncultured Rhodospirillales bacterium
GTGCGCCGCGCCGCCGAGAAGATGCCGTCGCTGACGGTGATACCGCGCGCATTGCCGCGGCGCTGGGTGAGAAGCGAAGGGGTCGTCATCGGGATCCGGGTCTCATCATCAAGGCGTTGAAGCGGCGATCGGGCCACAGGGTCATCGCGACGTTCGTGCGCGACGCCGCCGCGTTGGCGGCGTGGAAGATGGGCAGCACCGGTGCCTCCGCCGCGACGATCGCGTTCGCCGCGTGGAACTGCGCGATGCGCGCGCGCCCATCCGTCGTCGCGATCGCCCGCTCGATCAGGTCGTCCAGCGCGGCGTTGGCGTAGCGCATGCGGTTGGTCAGGCCCCTGCCCGCGCGCTCGTCCCAGCTCGCCACCATGCTGCGCAGCGACACGCCGGCGTTGATGCCGCCCTGCGCCGCGAGGACGATGCTGAATTCCTGCCTGCCGGCGCGGGTCAGGAACACCGCCGCCGGCAGCGACTGGACCTCGGCGATCACGCCGATGCGCGCCCAGGATTGCGCGATCGCCTGCGCGACCGCGGGCTCGCGCAGGAAGCCGTTGGCATCGACATGGATGGTCGCACGGAACCCCTCGCCCCAGCCGGCCTCGCGCAACAGCGCGAGCGCCGCCGCAGGGTCGTGGGGATCAGGCACGGCGTCCGCAACCGCGCCATGCAGACGCGGCGCGGAGAGTTGGGCGGCGGGGAGCGCCGCGCCCGCCATCACCCGCTCGGCGATCGCATCGCGCGGAATGGCGAGCGACAACGCCCGTCGCACGCGCGCATCGGCGAGCGGATTGCGCGCGGGCCTGCCGCCATCGCGGGTCTGCACGAACGGGGTGTCGGCACGAACGAGGTCGAGCGCGATCGCGAGCGTCGTCGTCGATGGCGCCAGCGCGACGGCGATGCCCGGGCGACCGCGCAGCCCCTCGATCGCGGATGGCGCCAGCGCATTGATCGCGTCGACGTCTCCGGCCAGCAGGGCGGCACCGCGCGCGGCATCGTCGGCGATGGTCCGCTCGACGATCCGCCGCCAGGGGGCTGGGCCCGCCCAATGACCGTCATGGCGCTCGAGCGTCAGGCTCTCGTTCGCCGTCCATCCGGCGAAGCGATAGGGTCCGGTCCCGTTGACATGCTGGCCCGCATTGAAGGTCTCGACACCCGCGCCGTCCGGCGTGCGCGACGAACCGACCATCACATAGGCAAGATCGAAAGGCAGGAGCGGCTTCGGCCTGTCCGTGACCAGGCGGACCCGCCGCGCATCGACGGCCTCGGCGCGAACCCCGGCGATGTAGCGCGCGAAGGAGCTCGGGCTGCGCTGGACGTCGCGGATACGCTGGAAACTCCAGACGACATCGGCCGCCGTCAGCGCCGTGCCGTCATGGAACCGTACGCCGGGGCGCAGAACGAATTCCCATGTCAGATCGTCCTCGAGCCGCCAGGATTCGGCGAGCGCCGGGACGGGTTGGCCATCGGGATCGAGTTCGACCAGGCGCTCCCAGATCGACGCGTGCGCGGACGCCGTCGCGAAGGTGGCGAAGAAATGCGGATCCATGGTGGTCAGCGGCAGCTTGACGCCAAGCCTCAGCTCGTCGCTGGCCAGCGCGTCCGGCGCATGGATCTGGGCCCAGAGCCCGCAGGCGGCGGCCAGCGCCAGCAATCGTTTCGTGATCATGTCCCACCCCCCAGGCATGCATAGACCGCGTCGCGCAACCGCCGCGCATGCGGGCTTTCCGCGCTGCCGCCGGGAAAGGCGCGGTTCGGCGCGTAAGCGAAACCGAGCCGCGCGTCGGGATCGCCGAAGCAGGTGGCGCCACCGCGCCCGCCATGGCCGAAGGCGTTCGGCCCGCCGGAGATCCCGGCCGCGTCGGGCAGACGGAACCCCCATCCCATGCGAACGATCTTGCCGGTCACGGCCTCGCGCGCATGCCACGCGGTGCGCGTCGCCTCGGCGCGCCGATCGGCGTCCCATAGCCGCGTGCCCGCCGCGAGTTCGCCGTAGATGGTCGCGAGCGCCCGCGCGTTGCCATGCCCGTTGATGGCGTAGAGTTCGGCGCGGCGATGGCGGGCGGAGTTGCGGTCCTCGGGCCGGTCGAGGCCGGACATGATGCGCACGGGAAGGCTGTCGGGATCGGGCGGCGATGCCGGCCGTGCCTCGACGAAATCGGCGCAGCGCGAATCGTCCTCGGCCGGACGGCAGAAGCCGTAATCGACCGCCATCGGCCCCGCGACCTCCTGCCGCCA
>CAIOSQ010000137.1 GCA_903860935.1 uncultured Rhodospirillales bacterium
CGGCCCTGGCGCAGGCGCAGGCGCATGGCGCACTTGTGGCGATGACCGATCCGGAGCGTCGCCAGATCCTGTTCGAACATGCGGCCCTCGCGCGCGGTTGGTTCCCGATCGGGCTGCGCATGAAGCGACGGGTCAACAATCCCTTCGGGGTCGAGGGCTATCGCGCGATCGGCACCGAGTTGCATGCCGCGCCGGGCGGGCCGCCCGACGTCGTGCTCTTTCCCTGCGCGCGCGGCAACGGCCTCTACGGCACGTGGCTTGGGCTGAAGGATCAGCCTGGGCCGCGCCCGCGACTGATCGCCTGCCAGCCGGACAGCGCGAACTCGCTCGAGGCGAGTCTGGCCGCAGGTGTCGCCGAGCCGCTCGAATTGCCGCCCTCCTCGAGCGTCGCCTTCTCAACGCGCGAGCGTCAGGCCGACGCGATGGCACTCGCGGCCATCTCCGAATCGGGGGGCTGCGCCGTGTCGGCGCCCGACGCCGCCATTCTCGCCGCGCAGGCCGAGCTTGCCCGCAACGGCCTGTTCGTCGAGCCATCCTGCGCGCTGCCGCTTGCCTGCCTGCCCGGTCTGATCGCGCGCGGGACGGTCGCGCGCGACGACGCGGTCGTGTGCGTTCTGACCGCCAGCGGCATCCGCTGGACCGAACACATGCCCCAAGGCGCGCAGGTGCCGGAGATCGACGCGACGCCAGAGGCGCTCGACCGCTTCCTGGACCGGGCCGGCGCCTGAGCGGCGCCCCGGTTAGCGCAGCTTCAGATAGGCCCAGAGCGCGGCCGCGACCAGCAGGCCACCGGCGAGCGCGACGCAAGCCTCGACCCCGAGCAGCGCGAACAGCCCGGGTGCCGTCACCGCGGCCGCGCACATCGATGCCCAGCCGACGACCATGCGGGTGCGCGCCAGCGCCGACACCACGGAGGCCGGGCCGGCCGCCTGGATCAGGTTCGCCAGGCGCAGGTCGTGCCCGACCGCCCCCACGCCGCAGACGAACATCGCCCCGATCATCAGCGGCATGAGCATCCCGTCCCCGGCGAAGAGCCCGGCCAGCGCAGCCAGAATCCCGCCGATGCCGAACGCGCCCTGCCCCATGAAGACCGCGCGGACCGTGGGCGACGTGCGTCCCGATCCGAAGACGTTGCCGACCCCGTAGGAGGCCAGCAGAAGGCTGTAGCCGCCGGCCGGCGGCACCCCCATCCAGGTGACGTTGCGATCATGGACGATCAGCGCCGGCCCCAGGCTGACGCACAGCGCCCAGGCGATGGAGGAAAAAGCGGTGACGACAAGAAGCACGCGCAGCTCGCGATGCGCGGCCATGGCGCGCAGCCCGGCCGACAGCCCCCGCATCGGCGCGCCCTGCGGACGAACCGGCCTGGGCGCCCGTGGCAGCGCGACCAGCAGCAGCGCGGCGGCCAGGATCAGCGCCGCGTTGAGGCTGAACAGCATCAGCACCGGCACGAAGACGGTCAGCAGCCCGGGCGCCCCGCGTCCGCACAGCCGCGCCACGCGCAACGATCCGTAGAGAAGTGCGTTGGCGGCCTCGCGCTGCGCGCGATCGTCGGCCATGGTGGTCATGCTGGCCTGCATGGCCGGCTCCGACTGCGCCTGGGCAAGAGCAAGCCCGATCGCGGCCACGACCAACCCTGCCAGCGGCGATCCGAGCGTCCAGGCCGCCAGCAGCGGGCAAAGCCCCACCGCGCCACGGATGAGGAATGCGCCGATGAGCACGGCGCGCGGATCGCGCTCGTCCAGCAACCGGCCGCCCAGCGCGGCCCCCAGCAGCACCGCCCCGTATTGCAGCGACTGCAGATAGGACGCGTTGTCGCCGAGCTGCTCCACCGCCATCCAGACGAGCGCGAAGCTGCCGATCTGGCCGCCGAATTCCACCAGCATCGATGCGCCCCAGAGCGCGGCCATCGGCTTGTAGGACAACGGTGCGAAGAAGCGCAACGCGGCGTCTCCCCGATCGCTCAGGTCAAGGTCAAGGTCAAGGTCACGGCGCGGCCCAGTTCACCAGTCCGACCCGCCAGTCATGGCCCTTGCCCGGCCCGCCGACATGGTCGATGCGCGACAGCGACAGCGTATCGATGGACAGCGACAGCGCCGATTCCGGCGCGATCGCCAGGGCATGGGCGATCGCGGCGCGGATCGTCCCGCCATGCGACACCAGCACGATGTCGCGACCGGCATGTCGCGCCGTCAGCGCGGCGAGCGCGCCCGAGACGCGCGCGACGACCATGGCGAAACTCTCCCCGCCCGGCGGCGTCTCGACGGCCGGCGCCAGCCAGAAGCGATGCGCGGTCTCGCTCTGCCCATAGGCGCCGATCTCGCGATAGGTCAGGCCCTGCCATGCGCCGAAGCTCTGTTCGATGAAGGCCGCATCGACGACCGGATCGGGCGGCGCCGGTCGGCCAGCGGCGCGGATCTGCTCGCCGAGCGCCTCGGCGGTGCGCAGCGTGCGCGACAGCGGCGTCGTCAACCACAGCGCGTCGTCGGGAACGCGCGCGGCGAGCGCCTTGAAAGTCGCCGTGTCGGAGACGTCGCAGCCGACATCCATCTGGCCATAGACCCGGCCATGCGTGCCGACCACCGGGGCGTGGCGAATGAGCCACCACCGGGTCACCGTCGTCTTCGCCATCGTCATCCCTTCCCTCGCGCCGCCGTTCATGGATCGGCGATGAATACCAGCAGGAAACCGATCTCGGCGCATTGCTGAACCGCGCCGAGCACGTCGCCGGTCTGGCCGCCGAGGCGTCGCTGCGCCAGCAACGCGGGCACGGCCGCGCCGAGCCCCGCGCCGACGATGACCAGGAGAATGGTCAGCGGTTGCAGCACCGGCGCCAGGGCCAGCGCGGTCAGCAGCGTGCCGATGGCGACGCTGTCGGCCGCGCGGCTGCGATGCGGCGTTCCGGCCGTCGCGGACGCGCCGTCGGGCCGGGCCGGCGGAAGAAGATACATCACCGGCACGATGGCGGTGCGCGATGCGATCGCGGCCCCGATCAGCGCGCAGACGGTGTCGAGCGTGACGCCCGTGTAGCTGAGCGCGCTCGCCCGCACTCCGATCGCGAGCACCAGCGCGAGGGCACCATGGGCGCCGATGGCGCTGTCGCGCATGATCGCGAGGCTGCGCTCGCGCGTGCGGCCGCCGCTCAGCCCGTCGACGGTGTCGGCGAGCCCGTCCTCGTGCAGGCCTCCGGACAGCAGCGCCGACGCCGCCAGCGCGACGAACGCGGAGATCAGGGGCGCGAGACCGGCAAGGTCGGCAAGGGTGAAGGCAAAGGCCGCACCAGCGCCGATGGCGATGCCGGCGAACGGAAACGCACGCACGCCATGGGAGACGCCGAAGACAAGATCCGCCGGCCGCAGGCGGACGGGCAGCACCGTGAGGAACACGAGCGCTATCCGGATCTCGCCCAGCCAGTTCCAAGGCCGGCCAGGTGCGGGCGTCTCGGTCGGAGACGGCTCGGAAGGCGGCGGCTCGGAAGGTGGGGGCTCGGAAGGCGGGGTCGTGACCCTGGTCTCGTCTGGCATCTGCCCGAATCGCGGAAGATGGAAACCGTGTATAAGCCACGGCCGCGTCCGGCTCCACTACCGGCTCCACCTCCAGGGACATTCCGCCCGGTCATGACCGACGATCCTCGCCCCGCCGCCTCGCTCGCCGAGATCCGTGCGCTCCTCGCCGCCCTGCCCACCGCCTCGGCGACCGCGCGCGCCGCGGCGGATGCGCGCGAGGCGACGCTGACCAAGCCCGCAGGCGCGCTCGGCCGGCTCGAGGAGCTCGCCGCCTGGATGGCGACCTGGCAGGACCGCCATCCGCCCAGCCTGCGTCGGCCGCGCGTCGCCGTCTTCGCCGGCAATCACGGGGTCGCGGCGCGCGGCGTGTCGGCCTATCCACCGGAGGTGACCGCCGAGATGGTGCGCAATTTCGTCGCCGGGGGCGGGGCCGTGAACCAGATCTGCCGCAGCGTCGACGCGGATCTGCGGGTCTACGAGCTGGCGCTGGAGATCCCGACCGCCGATTTCACCACCGGCCCGGCGATGGCCGAGGACGACTGCGCGCGGGCCATGGCCTACGGGATGATGGCCGTCGAGCAGGGCATCGACCTGATCGCGCTCGGCGAGATGGGGATCGGCAACACCACCGCCGCGGCCGCGCTCTGCCTCGCGCTGTTCGGCGGCACGGCCGACGACTGGACCGGCCCGGGAACCGGCGTGGCGGGCGCCAGGCGTGCGGCCAAGCGCGACATCGTCGCCGCGGGCGCCGCGCTCCATGCCGGGGCCGGGGATGGGCTGGAGACGCTCCGCCGCCTCGGCGGCTTCGAATTCGCTGCGCTCGCGGGCGCGGTGATCGCGGCGCGGGTCGCGCGCGTTCCGGTGCTGCTCGACGGCTTCGCCGCCACAGCCGCCGCCGCGGCGCTGCACGCGATCGATCCGGGACTGCTCGACCATTGCCAGG
Organism: uncultured Rhodospirillales bacterium; assembly: GCA_903860935.1. Lineage (GTDB taxonomy): Bacteria > Pseudomonadota > Alphaproteobacteria > CACIAM-22H2 > CACIAM-22H2 > CAIOSQ01. Next base: position 4,450 of record CAIOSQ010000137.1, read on the forward strand.
TCGCGCATCTCTCCGCCGAACCGGCCCATGCGCGGCTCTGCGCGGCGCTGGGCAAGCGACCGCTGCTCGACCTCGGCATGCGGCTCGGCGAAGCGTCGGGCGCCGCGCTGGCGATCGGCGTCGTGCGCGCCGCGGTCGCCTGCCACGGCGAGATGGCGACCTTCGCCGAGGCGCGAGTCAGCGGTCCCGCCTGATCCCGGCGCGGCTGCCCGGTCATTCGCCGCTGGCGAGCAGCGTGCCGCGTTCGCGCGCGCGGCGGAACGCCCAGAGGAAGACGGCATAGCCGAGCGCGACATAGACGAGGTCGAGCAGGAGGGCGCCGACGAGCATGCGCCAGTCGAGCGCGCCGCCGATCATCACCGCGCGCATGCCCTCGAAGATGTACGTGGTCGGCAGCGACCAGGCGAAAGGCTGCAACCACGCCGGCAGCGTCGAGATCGGGTAGTAGACGCCGCTGAACGGCGCGAGCACGAAGATCGACGCCCAGGCATAGCTCTCCGCGGCGAGGCCGAAGCGCACCAGCAGGCCGCACAGCGCCAGCCCGACACCCCAGCCGAAGACCAGCAGCAGCGTCCAGAAGGCGAGCAATGGCAGGCCGAGCCCGAAGATCGAATAGCCGAAGAGCGGTATGGCGAGCAGCGCCGCCGGGATCACGCCGATCAGCGAGCGTGCGATCGACAGGCACATCAGCGCGGTCGCGAATTCCCAGGGGCGCAGCGGGCTGACGAAGAGGTTCGCGAAGTTGCGCGACCACATCTCCTCCAGCATCGACAGCGTCATGCCGAACTGGCCGCGCACCAGAACGTCCCAGAGCAGCACCGCGCCGATGAACACGCCGCCCGCCTGCGCGACCCAGGAGGATTTGCCGGCCAGGAACTCGGTCATGAACCCCCAGACCATGACCTGCAGCAGCGGCCAGTAGACGAGGTCGAAGAGCCGCGTCCACGAGCCACGCCAGAGATAGACGTGGCGCATCAGGATGGCGCCGACGCGCCCCACGGCTCCGGTCATGGCGTCGCCTCGCCGGCGCGGGCAATGTCGAGGAACACCTGTTCCATGTTGTCGCGACCGAACCGTGCGCGCAGCGCGTCCGGCGTGCCGCGATCGACGATCCGTCCGGCGCGCATCATCAGCACCTCGTCGCAGAGCCGTTCGACCTCGGCCATGTTGTGGGAGGCGAGCAGGATCGTGGCGCCGGTCTCGCGGCGATAGGCCTCGAGATAGGCGCGGATCCAGTCGCCGGTGTCGGGATCGAGACTGGCCGTCGGCTCGTCCAGCAACAGCAGTTCCGGCGTGTTGATAAGCGCCTTGGCGAGGGCGAGCCGGGTCTTCTGCCCTGCGGAGAGCGATCCCGCGCGCTGCTCCAGGAAGCGGCGCAGATGGAGATCGCCGGCGAGCCGCGCGATGCGCGCCGCGCGGTCGCGCACGCCATAGAGACGGCCGAAGACCTCCAGCGTCTCGCGCACGCTCAGCCGCGCCGGAAAATCGACATAGGGCGACGAGAAATTCATCCGCGGCAGGACGCGATGGCGATGGCGGACCATGTCCTCGCCCATGACCGCGATCGACCCGGAGCTGGGCAGGATGAGCCCGAGCAGCATGCCGATCGTCGTCGTCTTGCCGGCGCCGTTGCCGCCCAGCAGGCCGGTGATCGCGCCACGCGCGGCGACGAAGGAGATCCCGTCGACGGCGATTGCGCCTGCGAAGCTCTTGCGAAGGTCGCGAACCTCGATGATGGGCTTGCTCATTGCGGCGTTATACTGGGCGCGTTCCGGCCCCGCCACCCCAGCGACGGTGATACGTCATGACCATCGAACCCCGTCCGTTCGAACTCGCGATCGTCGGCGGCATCCGCCTGCGCACACTCGTGCTCGTGCGCTGGATCGCCATAGCGGGACAGCTCGCGACGGTGGTGGTCGTGACGCTGGGGCTGGGCATCGAGGTGCCGCTCGCGCCCATCCTCGTGGCGATCGGTGCCTCCGCGGTGCTCAACCTGGCGCTGTCGCTGTGGCGTCCCGTGCCGCGCCTCAACGAGGGCGCGACCGCGGTGCTGCTCGCCTGGGACATCGCGCAGCTCGCGGCGCTGCTGTTTTTCGCCGGCGGGCTCGACAATCCCTTCGCGCTGATGCTGCTGGCGCCGGTGACCGTCTCCGCGACCGTCCTGTCGCGCGTCCACACCGCCGCGCTCTGCGCGCTGGCGATCGTGGCGGCGACCGCGCTCGCGCTGGATTCGGTGCCGCTGGGATGGGACGACGCGCGGATCGACATCCACCAGGGATACCTTGTCGGCATGTGGGCCGCGCTCGCCTTCGGCTCGGCCTTCTTCGCGGCCTATGCCGGCTGGATCGCATCCGAGACGCGGCGCGCGACGCAGGCGCTTGCGGCGGCGCAGGCCGCGCTGGGCCGCGAGCAGCGTCTCGCCGCTGTCGGCGCCCTCGCGGCCGCGACCGCCCACGAGCTTGGCACGCCGCTCGGCACGATCCATCTCGTCGCCAACGAGATCGCCGCGGAGATCACACCGGACGATCCGCTCGCCGAGGACGTCTCCTTGCTTGTCGGCGAGGTCGCACGTTGCCGCGACATACTGAAGCAGCTTTCCGCGCGCACGGAGCCCGAAGATCTGCACGCGCCGCTGTCGCGGCTATCGCCTGCAGCCCTTGTGGAATCGGTGGTTCAGCGCTATCGGCGTGACGGCGTCGAGGTCGAAATCGTGACCGTCGGCGACGACGTTCCAGTGCTTCCGCGCACACCCGAGGTTCTACACGGGCTTGCGAATGTCCTACAAAATGCCATCCAATTCGCTCGCACGCGGGTGGATATTCAAATTACCGCCCATCCCGACACTCTGGACATGGCGATCACGGACGATGGGCCTGGTTTCCCGGCAGCGATTCTCGATCACCTGGGCGAGCCCTATATCTCGACCCGGGCGCGAGATGGCAGCCACATGGGGCTCGGCATCTTCATCGCCATCACCTTGCTGGAGCGCTCGGGCGCCGCGCTGGAATTCGGCAATCGCGCCGAAGGCGGCGCGTCGGTCCATATCCGCTGGCCGCGTGCGCGTTACGTGAAACCGCAGGAGATGCAATCGTGAACAGCGAGATGTCCAGGCCCGAAGATCTGTTGATCATCGACGACGACGAGCCGTTCCGGGGGCGCCTCGGCCGCGCCATGGAAAAGCGCGGCTACGGCGTTCGGCTCGCCGGCAGCTTCCGCGAGGGCCTGGAACTGGCGGCGCTGCAACCGCCCCGCTACGCAGTCGTCGATCTGCGCCTGGGCGACGGCAACGGTCTCGACCTCGTCACCGAGATGCGCAAGGTGGCGCCGTCGGCACGCATGGTCATCCTCACCGGCTACGGCAACATCGCGACGGCGGTGTCCGCGATGAAGACCGGCGCCATCGACTATCTGCCCAAGCCCTGCGAAGCGGACGCGGTCGACGCGGCGCTGCGCGGCGGCGACAAGGCGCTGCCGCCGCCGCCCGACCATCCGATGCCGGCGGATCGCGTGCGCTGGGAGCATATCCAGCGCGTCTTCGAACAATGCGACCGCAACGTGTCGGAGACGGCGCGGCGGCTTAACATGCACCGGCGCACGCTGCAGCGCATCCTGGCGAAGCACGCCCCGCGCGAGCAGGTCTGAACCGCGAAGCCGCCGCGCGATCCGCGCGCGGCGGCGCTCAATACGCGTTCTTGTTCACGAAGCCGCGCAGCGGCGTGAGCAGCAGGATCTTGAGGTCGAGCAGCAGCGACCAGTTGTCGATGTAGTAGAGGTCGTGCTCGACCCGCGCGCGCATCTTCTCGGGCGTGTCGGTCTCGCCGCGCAGGCCGTTGATCTGCGCCCAGCCGGTGATCCCCGGCTTCACACGGTGACGGCTGAGATAGTCGTCGATGATCTGCGCGAACTGCACGTTGTGCGCGACTGCGTGCGGCCGCGGCCCGACCAGCGACATGTCGCCCCGGAACACGTTGAGCAATTGCGGCAGTTCGTCGAGGCTGGTCCGGCGCAGAAAGGCCCCCAGCCGCGTGATGCGCGGATCGTTGCGCCGGGCCTGCGGCACGCCCGGCTCCTCCACCGGACGGTGGCGCATGGTGCGGAACTTGAACACCGTGAACTCGTTGTTGGCGAAGCCGTAGCGCTTCTGGCGGAAGAGCACGGGGCCAGGGCTGTCGATCCTGATCGCGAGCGCTATGGCGCCGAGAAGCGGCGCGAAGACCAGCAGCGCGATCGCGGACAGGACGCGGTCCTCGATCGCCTTGGCCACCAGCGACCAGCCCGAGAGCGGACGCTCCAGCGCGGTCAGCATCGGAATGCCGCCGAGGGCATGAAAGCCGATCGTCGGCAGCGACCAGCCGACATGCTCGGGGCAGATCTTGACGTTGACCGGCACGGTCTTGAGCTTTTTGAGAACGCCGTGGATGGCGCCACCGCCGGCCCAGGGCAGCGCGACGACGACCTCGTCGAAGGTGCGGACCTGCGCGAGCCGCACGAGATCGTCGATCGGGCCGATCACCGGATAGCCCTCGACCGACGTGACGCCGCCAGGCGGCGCGTCATCGAACAGCCCGGCGATGCGGTAGCGGCCGGTGCCATCCTGCTGGAGTTGGCGGATCAGCTGGCGGCTCAGTTCGCCCGCGCCGATGATCGCGACCTCGAGCGACAGCCGGCCGTCGCGCCGCCAGGTGTCGATGCGCAGCAGGAACAGCACGCGCACGACCAGCAGCAATCCGAAGCTGATGACGATCCAGCCGACGACGAAGGCGCGGCTGAAGGCGAGCGATGTCTGCGTGAAATAGGCAAGCGCGATCAGCATCAGCACGACCGCCCCCCAGCCCCAGGCAAGGCGGCCGACTTGGTTGGGGATGCGCGACAGGTTCTCGAAGGCGTAGACGCGCGCCAGCTGCATCACGTTGAGGGTGAGCACGCACGCGACGACGATCGCGATCATGTAGAGATCGGGCAGGACCCAACTGCCGTGGCGCGCCCAGTAGGCCAGCCACGCCGCCAGCGCGACCGCCGCAGGGTCGAGCGCGCGCACAACGCCGGTCGCGAGCGTGATCAGGTCGGCGGCGACGAGACGACGGGCCATGGCCAGATGTCGGGGGCTGTGGAAACGCGGCGAAGAACTACCGCGCCCCGGACGGCGGCGCCATGATTTCCCGTGCCGCCTCGGCGCGTTACCTCTTCCCCTCCGGCGCGTCGCGCGCGACAATGCGTCCCACGGAGTTTACTAAATGACCGCCATACCGACGCTGGACCGGTCCAGGCCGACCTGGGTGCTTGCCGCTGCGGCGACGCTGCTTGCGATCGTCGTCGCCGGTACGCTCGGCGCCTTCTGGTTCATCGAGGGTCAGCGCGCGCGCGAGGAGCGCGCCCTGGCGCTGCGCCTCGGCTCGACGGCGGATGCCCGGGCGGGCGCCATCGGCGACTGGGTCGCGCGGCAGGTCGACGCGCCCCGGGGACTGGCCGAGAACCAGACGCTGCAACTCTACCTGTCCGAACTCGCGGCCGCCGACGGCGACCGCAGCCAGGTCACGGACGAGGCGGCCCAGATCGGCTTCGTACGCAGCCTGCTCGCCGTCGCCGCGGACCGCCTGGGCTTTGCCGCGCCGCGGATCGCCGGCGGCATCAACGCCAATGTCATGCGCGGCGCCGCGGGGGTCGGTTTCTCCGTCCTCGACCCGTCGCTGCGAATCCTGCTGTCGACCGGCGACCCGCCCGCGCTCGAGGGCGCGGTGCGGGCGGTCGCCGAGCGGGGGCTGGCGGGTCCGGCCTTCGACCTCGTGCCCGGACCTGGCGGCCGGGCGCTCTTCATCGCCGCGTCGCCGGTCGCCGCCTTGCAGGGCGAGAGCGGCGCCGCGCCGGTCGGCGTGGTGTTCGGCCTGCGCGACGTCGAACCCGAATTGTTCCAGTTGCTCGACCGGCCGCCGATGGCCGAACAGACCGCGCAGGCCCTGCTGCTGCGGCGCGGCGACGGCGCGGTCGACCTGCTGTCGCCGCTGCGCGACGGGACGCGGCCCTTCGGTCGCCGCATCGGCATCGCGCCGGGCGGGATCGCCGAGACCTTCGCGGTCGCTTCACCGGCGGGTTTCGCGATCCTGCCGGACCTGCGCGACGTCGAGGTCGTGATCGCCGCGCGCGCGGTGCCCGGCACGAACTGGACCATGGCGCTCAAGATCGACCGCGCCGAGGCGCTGGGCGAGGTCGACAGGCGCCTCCGGCGCTGGCTGATCCTGCTCAGCCTCGGGACGCTCGCGCTCGGCCTCGCGGTGATCGCCGTATGGCGGCACGGTGCGTCGGAACGCGCCTGTGCGGCGGCGGCCGAATCCGCAGCGCTGGCGCGGCGCTTCGCGGCGCAGAGCGATCTGCTCCGCAGCATCACCGACAGCCAGTCGGCGCGTATCTTCATCGTCGGCCAGGATGGCCGCGTCCATTTCGCCAATCGCCGCCTGTGCGAGGATCTCGGCGAGAGCGGCGCCGCGCTCGAGGGCAAGCGCCTGGGCGCGGTCTTCGGACCAGCCGGCGCGCGGCGCTACGAGGAGGCGCTGCGCACCGTCATGCAGCGCCGCACCAGCCATAGCGTGACCGAACGTACTGAGCAGGACGGTGTTGTCCGCGTCATGCGTTCCGAACACGTGCCGGTCACCGGCGACGACGGGCTCGGCATGCTGGTCGTCGAGGAGGACATCACCCAGGCGGTGGTCGAGCGCGAAAAACGCGCGCGCATCCTGCAGGAGGTGGTGGACGTGCTGGTGCGCCTCGTCGACCTGCGCGACCCCTTCGCGGCCAACCACTCCAAGCGCGTCGCCGCCATCGCCCGCGAGATCGCGGTCGAGCTGGATCTCGACGATGACACGATCGAGGCGACGGAGACGGCCGGCCGGTTGATGAACCTCGGCAAGGCCCTGGTCCCCGAGGCGCTGCTCACCCGCCAGGGCAGGCTGACCGACGAGGAACACGCCCAGGTCCGCGAGGCGCTTCGCCAGGGCATCGACATGCTCGACGGGATCGAGTTCGGCGGCCCGGTGGTCGAGACGCTGCGTCAGGCCCAGGAGCGCTGGGACGGCACCGGCCCCAACCGGCTTGCCGGCGAGGCGATCCTGATGTCGGCCCGCATCATCGCCGTCGCCAACGCCTTCGTCGCCATGACGAGTCCGCGCGCGCATCGGCCCGGCGCGGGGCTTGACGAGGCGATGGCCCAGGTACAAGTGTCTGCCGGCAAGACCGTCGATCGGCGCGTGGTGGCGGCGCTGGTCAATCTCGTCGAGAACCGCGGCGGGCGGACGCGCTTCGCCAGCCCGCAGGACGACAAGGTCGCATGAAGACGACGACTTTTCCCGCACCGCGCAACGGCCCCGCCGACACGGTCATCTATGCCGTCGGCGACATTCATGGCCGCCACGACAGGCTGCTGAGGCTGCAGGGGATGATCGAGGAAGACGCGGCGAGGCGCGCCGCCAAGCGGCGCGTGCTGGTCTATCTCGGCGACTACATCGATCGTGGACCGGACTCTCAGCGTGTCCTCGATCATCTGATCACCATGCCGCTGGCTGGCTTCGAGACGGTGCATCTGCGCGGCAATCACGAGCAGCTGATGCTCGAATTCATGGGCGATGTCGACCGCGGCTTGCCCTGGTTCGCCAATGGCGGGCTGAAGACGATGGCCAGCTACGGCCTGATAAGCGAGGAGACATCCTCGCGTGTCGGGCGCGTTGCCCTGCACCAGATGTACCGCGACCTGCTCGGCATGCTGCCACGCCAGCACCGCGTCTTCCTGCGCGGCCTGCGGACCTCCCACCGGGTCGGCAACTACCTGTTCGTCCATGCCGGGATCCGGCCGGGAGCGACGCTGGCGATGCAGGACGACGACGACCTGCTCTGGATCCGCGAGCCGTTCCTCAGCGCGAATAACGACTATGGCTTCGTCGTTGTCCACGGCCACACGGTCTGCGCCGAGCCGGAGATCCGTCACAACCGCATCTGCATCGACACGGGCGCCTACGAATCAGGCGTCCTGACGGCGCTGGTGGTCGACGGTGCGCAGCTCAGCATTCTGCAGACGCCGGCCTGACACCCCCCGCTCGTCGCCGCAGGCTTGACCCGCGCCGGCGGGCGAGGTTCCTTCCCGCCGCGCCGCCACAAGCGCGGTTCTTCAGGAGCTTCATTCTCATGGCCCTCGCCAAACGTATCCTCGTCACCGGCGGCGCCGGTTTCCTCGGCTCGCATCTCTGCGAGAGGCTCCTGGCCGCCGGCCACGAGGTGCTCTGCGTCGACAACTACTTCACGGGCCGGCGCGGCAACGTGGCCCATCTGCTCGACGACAAGCGCTTCGAACTCATGCGCCACGACGTC
>CAIOSQ010000138.1 GCA_903860935.1 uncultured Rhodospirillales bacterium
CTTCTCGGCCTCGGTCGATGCCATGGCCGTACCCGCCGAAACCAGCGCGCCGGTGAGCGCCGCTGCATGGATCAGACCTGTCGTGCGTGTCATCGCTGTCCTCCGCGTGAGATGCGCGGCCGCTATGCCGCCGGCGGTCGGTGGCCGTCGGGCAGATCTTCGCAAGCGCCGTGCCAGCGCGAATCTTTCAGTCTTTCCAGCGACGGCGCAGCCGACCGCACGCGCGACGCCAGATCGCCCGACACCGCTGCCCGATGAATTCCGGCACCAAAAATCGGATCCAGACAACCAAAGCCGGTGGCCGACACCGCGCGGCGGGCCTCGCAGGCGGGCCTCGCAGGCGGGACCGTCAGCGGGCCGGAAATAGTAATCTGGATTGGATTTTGGGGTAGTTTCGCGGCATGACCGTGCTCTTCACGCCCAGCGGCGCGCCCTGGCCGGCGCGCCTCGTTCCGAACCCCCGGGTCGACCGGGGTTCGGAGTATCCCGCCGCGCTGCGGCCGATCCTGTCGCTCGACGCGGAGGCCGTGGCGGCGCGGGAGGTCGCGTCCTGGCCGGGCTATGCGCCCACGCCGCTGCGGGACCTGCCCGGCCTCGCGCACGCGCTGGGGATCGGCGCCGTGACGTTCAAGGAGGAGCAGCACCGCTTCGGGCTGCGCAGCTTCAAGGCGCTGGGCGGGGCCTATGCGGTCAAGAAACTCGCGGCCGCGACCGCCGGACCGCCGGCGGCGGTCTGCTGCGCGACCGACGGCAATCATGGGCGCTCGGTCGCCTGGGGCGCGCGGGCATCAGGACTGCGCTGCGTCATCTATGTCCATGAAGGCGTGAGCGAGGGCCGGGCGGAGGCGATCCGCGCCTTCGGTGCCGAGGTCCGGCGCGTGCCGGGCAATTACGACGATTCCGTGCGCATCGCCGCGGCCGATGCGGCGCGCGAAGGCTGGACCGTGGTGTCCGACACCTCCTGGGAGGGCTATCAGGACATCCCGCGCGACGTCATGCAGGGCTATGGCGTGATGGTCGGCGAGGCGATCGCGCAGGGCGGCGGCGCGGCCCGTCCACCCACCCATGTCTTTGTACAGGGCGGCGTCGGCGGCGTCGCGGCCGCGACGGTCGCGCATCTCTGGGAACGCTTTGGTGCCACGCGGCCGCGCGTGATCGTGGTCGAGCCCGACAAGGCCGATTGCCTGACGCGCTCGGCCGAGGCTGGTCGCGTGGTGCACCTCGCGGGCGATCTCGACACGATCATGGCCGGGCTGTCCTGCGGCGAGCCCTCGCCACTCGCCTGGGCGGTGCTCGATCCCGGGGCCGATGCCTTCATGGCGATCGGCGACGCGGCGATCGCGCCGGCCATGCGAAGCCTCGCGGCGCTGGGCGTCGTCGGGGGCGAGTCCGGCGTGGCCGGGCTCGCGGGGCTGGAGATCGCGTCGCGCGATCCGGCGATGCGCGCGACGCTCGGCCTCGACGCGACCTCGCGCGTGCTGCTCTTCGGCACGGAGGGCGCGACGGATCCGGCGCTCTACGCCGAGCTCGTCGGCGAAAGCGCCGAGGACGTGATGGCGAGGGCCGCGGCATGAGCAGGATCCTGACTGTCGGTGCGGCGCAGCTCGGCCCCATCCAGCGCGCCGACGGCCGCGCACGCGTCGTGGCGCGCATGGTCGAGCTGATCCGTCAGGCGAAGTCGCATGGCTGCGACGTCGTCGCCTTTCCTGAACTGGCGCTGACCACGTTCTTCCCGCGCTGGTTCATGGAGGACCAGGCGGAGATCGACTCTTTCTTCGAGCGCGCGATGCCGGGCCCGGAGACGCGCGCGCTGTTCGAGGCCGCGAGCGAGGCGCGCATCGGCTTCCAGCTGGGCTTTGCGGAGCGGACCGAACAGGGCGGCCGCATACGCCGCTTCAACACCGCGATCCTCGTCGACAGGGACGGACGCATCGCCGGGCGCTATCGCAAGATCCACCTGCCCGGCCACGCCGAGCACGAGCCCTGGCGCGCCTTCCAGCACCTGGAAAAACGCTATTTCGAGGTCGGCGACCTCGGCTGGGGCGTGTGGCGGACGATGGGCGCGAACATGGGCATGGCGATCTGCAACGACAGGCGCTGGCCGGAGACGTACCGCGTCATGGGGCTGCAGGACGTCGAGATGGTGTTCATCGGCTACAACACGCCGCGCCATAATCCGCCCGCCCCCGACCACGACCGGCTGAGCGAATTCCACAACCAGCTGGTCATGCAGGCCGGCGCCTACCAGAACGCGACCTGGATCGTCGGCATCGCCAAATGCGGCGTCGAGGAGGGCTGCGAGATGATCGGCAATTCCTCGATCATCGCGCCCACGGGGCAGGTCGTGGCTCAGGCGTTGACCCAGGACGACGAGCTGGTCGTCGCGCGCTGCGACCTCGACGTCGGGCTCAGCTACAAGCGCTCGACCTTCAACTTCGCGCGCCACCGAGAGCCGCAGGCCTATCGCCTGATCGTCGAGCGCAAGGGCGCCGAGCCGCCGCAGGAGACATGATGATCCATCTCGACACCGACAGCGACGATCCGGCGCCAGGCGAGTACGCGGCGCGACTTGCTGTTGCGGCGCAGCTTGCCGGCGCAGCCGCAGACAAATACGGCGAGGGCGATGTCGTGCGCGCCGCCGAGGCGATGATCGCGCGGCTGCTCGGCAAGGAGCGC
>CAIOSQ010000139.1 GCA_903860935.1 uncultured Rhodospirillales bacterium
CCAGCGCCGCGACCGCACGCTCGGGAGCGCCGCCATGCGCGGCGCCCAGCCGCCGCAGCCGGCGGCGGTCGCGGGCCAGCGAGCCGAGCAGATCGTCGATGCCCTTCGCATCGGCGCGCAGGACCAGTTCGGCGAGCGCGGCCCGCGCGGCTTGATCCGTGTCGGTCGCGGCGAGCAACCGGTCGCGCGCGGCGGCGAGCAGCGATGCCGTCTCGATGTCGTCGGCGATGGCGAAGTCGACGCCCAGCCCGGCCTCGACCGGGAAGCGGCGGAGCAGCGATTCGCAGAAGGAATGGATGGTCTGCACGCGCATGCCGCCGGGCGCGTCGAGCGTCAGCGCGAACAGCCGGCGCGCGCGCGCCAGCGTCGCCGCGTCGATCACCGCCTCCGGCCCGGACAGATCGACGAGCGCCGCGGTCAGGGCGTCGTCGTCGAGCGAGGTCCAGCTGCCGAGCCGCGCCGACAGCCGGCCGCGCATCTCCGCCGCCGCGGCCTTGGTGAAGGTCAGGCACAAGATCGTGTGCGGCGCGGCGCCCGCGAGCAGCAGCCGCGCGACGCGATCGACCAGCACGCGGGTCTTGCCCGAACCGGCATTGGCGGAGACCCAGACCGAGGCGGCAGGATCGGCGGCCTCGCGCTGCGCGCCCTGGGCGCGCGCGATCTCGGCATTCGTCTGGATCATGGTCACTCCTCCGCGCCGCCCTCGGCGGCGGCCCATTCGGCGACGCGCGCCAGGTGGTCGTAGGCGCCGCCCTCGCGCACGAAGCGCATGCGCGGACGCGCGAGATAGGGCTGGGCCGGATCGGCGTAGCGCGCCATCAGCCGCGCCAGACCCGCCAGCGCGGCATCGGCGAGGTCGGCCGCGCCGTGCCCCTTGCCATCGATCCGGACCTCGCTGCCGCCCTCGCCGCCGCCGCTGAGATGCAAATAGAGCAACGCCTCCGGCGGCGCGGCGGCGAGGTCCTTGAAACCTCCCGCCCGCGCGATCGCGGCCTCGAGCGGCAGCTGCGGCGAGAAGCCGGTCCGCACCTGCTCGCGGCTCGGCGGCGTGCCCGTCTTGTAGTCGATCAGCGACAGCGTGCCGTCGGCATGCCGGTCGATGCGGTCGGCCCGGGCATCGACCACGAAGCCGCCGGGGATCTCGAGGCTGCCCGTCGTCTCTACGCCCACCGGCACGATCCCCGCTGCGCGCCGCGCACGCTCCCAGGTCACGAACCAGCGCGCGAGCCGCTCGAAGCGCGGCCACCAGATCGTCGCGACCACTGGCCGGTCCAGCAGCGGCGCGAAATGCCGCCGGCCATGGTCCAGCAGCCGCTCCAGCGCATCGGGCGGCAGGTCGCCGCCGGCCCCGAGCAGGTCGCGCAGCGCCTCATGCACGATCGTCCCGCGATCGGCGGCGCCCGGCTCCTGGTCGAGCGGATCGAGCGGCTTCAGGCGCAGGATGCGCCGCGCATGCACGGCATAGGGATCGCGCACCAGCGTCTCGATCGCCGTCACCGGCAGGCGCACGGGACGCAGTTCCACCGGCGGGCGCGGCGCCGGACGGCGCGGCCGGTCCGGCGGTGCCCCGGCATCGAGGCCACGGGCGAGTTCCAGCAGGTCCGTCGCCGCGCACCCCTCCCAGGCCGCGCTGCGGCCGAGGAAAGCCGTCAGCCGCTGCAGCCAACGCGCGGGTGCTGCGGGGACGCCGTCGATCTTCTGGCTCCAGGTCAGCAGCACCCGCGGCGCCGCGGCGGCCTGGACGAAATCATGCGCCGAGAGGCCGACGCGGCGCTCGGCCGGCGGCAGGCCGAGCGCCTTGCGCATCGGCCGCGACAGCCAGGGATCCTCGCGCGGCGCCGGCGGCCAGACGCCCTCGTTGAGGCCACCGAGCACGATCAGGTCGGCGCCCTGCAGACGCGCCTCGAGTGGCCCCCAGATCGACAGCCGCGGATGGGCCGGCAGGCGCGGCCGCACCACCGTGTCGTCGAGCAGCGCCTCCAGCAGCGACGGCCAGCACGCGCCGGACACCGGGGTCATCCCGCCCAGCGCGGCGGCGAGGTCGTCGAGTGCCGCGCGCAGCGCCGTCCCCGCCTCGCCCGCCCACAACTCGTCCGCTACCGGCGCGGCCAGCGCCTCCAGGCAGGCGACATGCGCCGCCAGGATCGCGGCTGGCGCGATGGCGGGCGCGGCAAGCGCCTCGGCGAAGGGCGCGAGGCGCTCCGCGATCAGGTCGACGAGGCCGACGCAATCCGGCTCGTCGGCTGCCGTCGCCGCGGCACGCAGCCCCGCGAGGCCAGGACCGGGCCGCAATCCGCGCAGCGCCCTGCGCTCGAGCCGACGCAGCCGCGCCAGCAGGACGTCGCGGTCGAGGCCGAGCCGCGCGAGGGGATGCTTGAGCGCGGCGAGCATCGGGACCGGCGCGGCGGGATCGACGGCCCAGGCCGCGGTGACCCGCAGGAAGGCGCCGACGGGCGTGCGCGACAGCTTCGTGCCGCCGGAATCGTCGATGGCGAGACCCCAGCGGCGCAGTTCCGTCGCCACGCGCCGCGCGAGCGCGCGGTCGGCGGCGATCAGGGCCGCGGTCCGGCCGGGCGTCTCGATCGCCGCACGCAGCGCCAGCGCGATCGCCAGCGCCTCGTCCTGCTGCGTCGGTGCCTCGAGATGCTCGAGGCCGGCGAAGGCCTCGGCGCCCGGCCGCTCCATCCCGACCCAGGAAGGCGTCGTCGCGGCCGGCAGCAGGGCGGCGCGCAGCAGGCCGAGCCGCGGATGGGCGGGCGCCGCGCCCGGCCAGGGCGTCACCGCCGCGCGATCGACGCCAAGACGATCGAGCAGCCGGGCGAGGCCGTGCTGCGGATGGGCGGGATCGTCGCGCGCGGCGTCCCAGCTCTCGGCGTCCAGCGCCTCGTCGAGACCCGGCAGCACCAGGGCGCCGCGCTCCAGCCGCGCGACGGTCCCGAGCAGATCCGCGGTCGCCGGGATGCTGCCCGTCGATCCCGCGGCGATCACGACCCCGCGCGGCGGGTCGGCCTGCCAGGCGGCGATGCGTCGGCGCAGCGCCGCGATCCGGCGGATGGCGGGATCGACCAGCCCCTGCGCCTCCAAAAAGGCGGGCCAGGCCTCGCGCAGCAGCTTCAGGACGTCGAGGGAACGCTGCCAATGGGCGGCGAGCTCGCCATCGACCAGCGTGTCGAGCCGGTCGAGCGACACGTCCTCCAGCGCCGCCGAGTCGAGCAGGGCGAGCAGCGACTCGGCGAGGCGACAGGCCAGCGCCGGATCGTCATGTCCGTCCCGGCCGCGCAGGAACTCGGTCATCACCGCGCGCCGCCGCGTGGGCGAAATCGCCGGCGGCAGGTCGGGCAGCGCGACGCCCGCATCGCGCAACAGCTCGTCGTCGTCGATGTCGCCGATCGGCTCCATGCGCGGCAGCAGCAGCGTCGCGCCGCCGGCGGCGCGGCGGAAGGCCGCGTGCAGCGTGCGCACGGCGCGCCGCGTCGGCAGCAGGATCAGCGCATCGGCGAGCGCATCTTGCGTCGGACAGAACGCCCGCAGGATCCCCGCGACCAGCAGGTCGGCGAAGGGCGCGCCGGCGGGAATGGAATGGATGCGCATCGGCGGAGGGTCCGGTCCGGAGGATTGGAACTCCCCCGACCATACGCCACCCCCCGATCAAAATCGGACACGTCCCGCGAAGCCCCTCGCGCCGGACGAGATCGAAACACCGTCCTCTGGAAACCTGCGCACGCCGGAAACCCCGCGACGCCGCGCCCGGCGGCGAGCCGCAGCCTCACCTGGCTCAGCGCCGCGCCGGTCCCCGCAGCGCGTCGAGAGCCTGGGCGAAGCCGTTGAGCGACACCGGAACTGCGACCGCGGCCTCGCCGGCATTCGCATACTGGACGCGGGCGCCCGATTCCCCCGCGTCCCGCAGCCGCGCGAGAAGCGCGTCGGGCGCAGGAGCGGCTGCGAAACACGCCGCGGCGACGCAGCGCACGTACCGTAATTCGGCGACCGGGCCGCCCTCGGCGCCGAAACTCGCAGGCGCCGAGAAGCTGACATTGACCGGCAGCACGGCAGTGATCATCAACGGCTGCTGCGGCGCGGCGCGGCCGATCGCGAGTGTCGCCAGGGCTGCCACCTGCCCGCCCTGCGCGGCCTGCACCTGCTGGACGATTTCGCAGCTCTGGCCACCGCTATCC
>CAIOSQ010000140.1 GCA_903860935.1 uncultured Rhodospirillales bacterium
CTCGACGCGCTGGTCGTGGTGTTGCGCCTGCTCGGCGACGGTCTCTTCCACCGCCGCGCCGTCGAACCGGACGCCGATCCCGAAGCCCTCCTCGCCGCCGCGATGGATCTCGTGCGGCGGATCCTGGTTCCTGCGCAGGCTTCGGTCACACCTCGCCGCCGCCGGAGACGACCATGACCGCGCACCCGACCCGCCGACGCCTGCTCGGCACGTTCGCGGTCGGCATCCTTCCAGCCGCGCCCCTCCTGTCCGGCGCCCGCGCCATGGCCGGCGAGCCCCCGCCGATGGCTGTCGGCACCGTCGTCGCGACGCGCGCCGAGATCGTCGACACCGTGCTCGTCGACGGCACGCTGGTCGCGCGCGAGGAAGTCCTCGTCGGCCCTCAGATCGACGGGCTGCGCATCGTCGAGATCCTCGCCGACGAGGGCGACACCGTCGCCGCCGGTCAGGTGCTCGCCCGGCTCGATCGCAGCGCGCTGGACGTCCAACTCGCGCAGAACGACGCCGCGATCGCGCGGGCCGATGCGGCGGCCGCTCAGGCGCGCAGCCAGATCGCCCAGGCCGACGCGGCGAACGCGGAGGCGATGTCCGGGCTCGAACGCAGCCAGGCGCTGGCGCGCACGGGCATCGCGTCGCGCGAAACACTGGACCAGCGCATCGCGGCGGCGCGCGGTGCCGCGGCGCGGCTGGCCGCGGCCCAGGACGGGCTCGCCGTCGCCGAGGCCGACCGACGTCAGGTGGCGGCCCAACGCCGGGACATCGAACTGCGTCTGGCGCGAACCGAGATCCGCGCTCCGCTGGCCGGGCTGATAAGCCGCCGGTCGGGACGGTTGGGCGCCATCGCCGGGATGGGCGCGGACGCCCTGTTTCGCATCGTCGCGGGCGGCGAGGTCGAATTGGAGGCCGAGATCCCGGAAAGCCATCTCGCCGCGCTCGCCATCGGCCAACCCGCACGGATCGACCTGACCGGCGGGGGCCGCGTGACCGGCCGCGTGCGGCTGCTGCCGGCGGAGGTGGATCGTACGACCCGGCTCGGGCGCATGCGTGTCGCCCTCGACCCGGCGCCCGGCCTCGCGGTCGGACGCTTCGCGCGCGGCGCGATCGAGACAGGACGCCGGACGGCAATTGCGCTGCCGCTGTCGGCGGTGCGGTTCGAGCGCGACGGCGCGGCGGTGCAACTCGTGGTCGACGGTCGCGTGCGGCTGCGCGCGGTGCGTCTGGGCAGCATCGCCGGCGGGCGCGCGGAGATTCGCGAGGGGCTGCGCGAGGGCGATGTGGCGATCCTGCGCGCCGGCGCCTTCCTGCGCGACGGCGACGCGGTCAGGCCAGTTCCGTGAGCATCGCCCCATGAGGCTCGACATCTCCGCCTGGGCGATCCGCAATCCGATCCCGCCCATCGTCCTGTTCCTGGTGCTCACGGCGCTCGGCATCGTCAGCTTCCGCAACCTGCCGATCACGCTGTTCCCGAATATCGACATCCCGATCGTCACGGTGCAGGTGACGCAGTCGGGCGCGGCGCCGAGCGAGCTGGAAAAGCAGGTCACGAAGCGGATCGAGGACGGGATCGCCGGCGTCGCCGGAGTCAAGCACATCATCTCCCGCATCACCGACGGGCAGTCGCTGACCACGATCGAGTTCCGCATCGAAACGCGGATCGACCGGGCGGTGAACGACGTCAAGGACGCGATCGCGAAGATCCGCGCCGACCTGCCGCGCACGATCGACGAGCCGATCGTCCAGCGCCTCGACGTCGCCGGCCTGCCGATCCTGACCTTCGCGACCGACGCGCCGGCGCGCACGATCGAGGAACTCTCCTGGTTCGTCGACGACGTCGTGATCCGCAGGCTGCAGACGCTGCGCGGCGTCGGGTCGGTCGAGCGCATCGGCGGCGTCGAACGCGAGATCCGCGTCCTGCTCGACCCGCTGCGCCTCGCGGCGCTCGGCATCACCGCCGCCGAGGTCAACCGGCAGCTCAAGGCGACGCGGGTCGATCTGGCCGGCGGGCGCGTCGAGCTCGGCGGCCAGGAGCAGGCCGTGCGCACGCTGGCCGCGGCCAGCCGCCTCGCCGACCTCGCGGACACCAAGCTCACGATCACCGGCGGGCGCACGCTGCGGCTTGGCGACGTCGCCCAGATCGAGGACGGCGTGGCGGAACCGCGGACCTTCGCGCGGCTGGACGGGCGGCCGGTCGTCGCCTTCGCAATCTCGCGCGCGCGCGGCGCCAGCGACGCGCAGGTGACCGAGCGCGTGGACGCCGAGCTTGAGGCGCTGCGGCGCGCCCATCCCGATACCGGCTTCGCCCTGATCGACGGGACCGTGCGCTACACGCTCGGCAATTATCGCTCGGCGATGCGGGCGCTGGTCGAGGGCGCGGCGCTGGCCGTTCTGGTCGTCTTCGTCTTCCTGCGCGACCTGCGCGCGACGCTGGTCTCGGCGATCGCCCTGCCGCTCGCCGCCCTGCCGGCCTTCTGGGCGATGAGCACGCTTGGCTTCTCGCTCAACCTCGTCAGCCTGCTGGCGGTCACGCTGGTCACTGGCATCCTCGTCGACGACGCGATCGTCGAGGTCGAGAACATCGTCCGCCATATCCGCATGGGCAAGACGCCCTATCGCGCGGCGCTCGAGGCCGCCGACGAGATCGGCCTCGCCGTGATCGCGATCACGCTCACGATCGTCGCCGTCTTCGCGCCGGTGAGCTTCATGGGCGGCATTCCTGGCCAGTATTTCATGCAGTTCGGACTGACCGTGGCGGCGGCCGTCGTCTTCTCGCTGCTCGTGGCGCGGCTTCTGACGCCCCTGATGGCGGCCTATTTCCTGCGTCCCGCCCGGCATGCCGAACACGAGGGCCCGCTGCTCCAGGCCTATGCACGTCTGCTCGGCTGGTCGATGCGCCATCGCTTCGCGACGCTGACGCTCGGCCTGGCGCTGTTTGCCGCGTCGATCGCCGGCACTCGCCTCCTGCCGGCGGGGTTCCTGCCGCCCGAGGACAAGGCGCGAAGCATCTTCGCGGTCGAGTTGCCGCCCGGATCGCGGCTCATGGACACGCAGGCTGTCTCGGACCGCATCCTCGCGACGCTGCAAACCCTGCCCGAAGTCGCCAGCGTGTTCGTCGATGGCGGGCGGGTCCTCGGATCCGGCGCCGAGATCCGCAAGGCGACGATCGTCGTGAACTACGTCGCCAAATCGGCGCGCAAGCGCAGCCAGGCGCAGCTCGAGATCGCCGTCGGCGCGCTGCTCGCCGACGTGCCGGACATCCGGTTCTGGACGGTCAAGGACAACGGGCAGCGCGCCCTGTCGCTGCTCGTCGCGGGCGACGACCAGGACGCGGTCGAGACCGCGGCGCGCGCGCTCTACGCCGAGATGCGACGCCTGCCCCTGCTCGCGAACGTGACCTCGACGATCCCGCTCGACCGACCCGAGCTGCGCGTCGTGCCGAAGACCGAGATCGCCGCGACGCTCGGCGTGGCGACCGACCTGATCTCCGAGACCGTGCGCATCGCCACGATCGGCGACAGCGGCGCTAATCTCGCGAAATTCGATGTCGGGGACAGGCTGGTGGCGATCCGCGTCCAACTCGACGAGCGTGCCCGCGGCGACGCGCGCATGATCGAGGCGCTGCGCCTGCCCGCGCGCGACGGCCGCTCGGTTCCGCTCGCGACCATTGCCGACCTGTCGCTCGCCCGCGGCGTCACCAGCATCGAGCGCTACGACCGCGTGCGCCGGATCGCGCTCGAGACCGACCTGCGCGGAACCGACGCGCTCGGCGAGGCGATCGCGTCCGTCTACGCCACCGCGGCGGCGCGCGCCCTGCCCGCCGGCGTCAGCCTGCGGCAATCCGGCGATGCCGAGGTCATGGCCGAGGTCTTCGCCGGCTTCGCCTTCGCGATGGGCGCGGGGCTGATGATGGTCTACGGCGTGATGGTGCTGCTGTTCCGCGGCTTCCTGCAGCCGCTCACCATCCTCCTGTCGCTGCCGCTGTCGATCGGCGGGGTCATCGTCGGTCTGCTGGCGACCGGTAACGCGATGAGCATGCCGGTGGTCATCGGCATCCTGATGCTGATGGGGATCGTCACCAAGAACGCCATCCTGCTGGTCGATTTCGCGGTGGAGGCCATGGCGCGCGGCGTTGCGCGCGACATCGCCATCATCGATGCCGGCCGCAAGCGCGCGCGACCGATCGTCATGACGACGATCGCGATGGTCGCGGGCATGTTTCCGAGCGCGCTGGCGCTCGGCGATGGCGGAGAATTTCGCGCGCCGATGGCGATCGCGGTGATCGGCGGGCTCGTGGTCTCGACCCTCTTGTCCCTGGTCTTCGTGCCCGCCGCCTTCAGCAGCATCGACGATCTCGAACGTCTCCTTGGGCGCACGCTGCGCCGCGTCGCCGGTCTCAATCGTCCGGAGCCGCCATCCGCGACCGCTTGACGCCGGCAGGGCGTCCAGGCTGGGATTCGCCTGTCACGACACGGGACATCCGCGACCATGCCGACGACGACGGACAATGCCGCCTACCGGACGCTCCTTCCCGGCGATCCCGCGCCCTGGTTCGTGCAGCGCTCGACGAGCAACGAGCGCTATCATTTCGACACCGCCGCGGGGCGCTGGATCGTGCTGTGCTTCTTCGCCACGGCGAACGAGCCGACGAGCCGCGCGGCGCTGCGCGCGGCCGATGAATTGCGGGAGAGGTTCGACGACGCCTTCGCGTCGTTCTTCGGGATCTCCGTCGATCCCGCCGACGAGGCGCAGCGGCGCGTCGTCCAGAAACTGCCCGGCATCCGGTTCATCTGGGATTTCGACGGTCACGCGAGCGAGGCCTACGGGGTGGTCCCCCGCGAACGCGGCAAGGGTCCCGTGGAGGCGATCCGCAAATGGGTGGTGCTGGACCCCATGCTGCGGGTCCATGCGGTCGTTCCCATCGCAGGACCCGATGGCGGGCGCGGCGAGATCGCGGCCATCCTCGCCCAACTTCCGCCGGTGGAGCGCTATGCCGGTGCCGAGGTCGCGGCGCCCGTACTGGTTCTGCCCGGCGTCTTCGAAGCCGCCTTCTGCGCGCGGCTCGTCGACACCTACGCGACGCATGGCGGCGAGGAGTCCGGCTTCATGCGCGAGCGCGACGGCCGCACGGTCTCGGTCACCGATCACGGCCACAAGCGCCGGACCGACCACCTGCTCAAGGACCAGGACCTGATCGAGGCGGCACGCCAGCGCGTGCGACGGCGCGTCGTGCCCGAGATCCGCAAGGCGCACCAGTTCGAGGTGACGCGCATGGAGCGCTTCCTGGTCGGCTGTTATGATGCCGACACCAGCGGCCATTTCCGCCCGCATCGCGACAACACGACCAAGGGCACCGCGCATCGCCGCTTCGCGGTCTCGATCGGCCTCAACGAGGATTACGAGGGCGGTGAATTGGTGTTTCCGGAATTCGGGCCGCGCCGCTACCGCTCGACCACGGGCCTCGCGATCGTGTTCTCGTGCTCGCTTCTGCATACGGTGCGACCGGTGACCAGGGGGCGGCGCTTCGTCTTCCTGCCTTTCCTCTACGACGAGGCGGCGGCGCGTCAGCGCGAGGCGAACAACCTGTTCCTGGATCCCGCGATCGGCCAGTACCACGCGGATGGCGAGATCCCGGGTTGAGCGTCACGCCACGCGTCGCCCGAGCGTGATCAGCGCTTCTGTCGGCGCGGATCATGCTCTAGGGTCCGCGCCGCAGCTTCGCGGAGGGCATCATGGCGACCGGCTTCCACGGCATCTATCCGATCCTCTACGCGTTCTTCGACGCGCAAGGGCAACTCGACCGCGGTGCGATGCGCGCGCAGGTCGAGGCCTGCGTTCGCCATGGCGCACACGGGCTCGCGGTGCTCGGCCTCGCGACTGAGACCTACAAGCTGCAGACGCATGAGCGTCGGCAGGTGCTCGACTGGGCGGCGGAGGATCTGCGCGGCCGGATCCCGCTCGCCGTCACCATCGCCGAGCCGTCGGTCGCCGGACAGGTCGAGTTCGCGCGCGCCGCGAAATCCGTCGGCGCGTCCTGGGTGATTCTCCAGCCGCCGCCCGCACCCGGCCTGCCGGAAATCGAGTATGTGCGCTTCTTCGGCGCCGTCGCCGAGAAATGCGAACTCCCGCTCGCGGTTCAGAATGCCGCCGGCCTGATCGCCGTGTCGCTGTCCAATGCCGGGCTGATCACGCTCAACCGCAACCATCCCAACGTCGCGCTGCTCAAGGGCGAGGGTCCGGTGATCGGCATCCAGCGTCTGATCGAGGAGACGCAAGGGGTCTTCGACATCTTCAATGGCCGGGCCGGCCTCGAACTCACCGACAATCTGCGCGCCGGCTGCGCCGGCATGGTCCCCGCGCCGGAATGCTTCGACGTCCAGGTGCGGATCTACGACCTCATGCGCCTGGGTACGCCCGAGGCCGAAGCCGAGGCCGAGCGGCTCTATCGCGAGATCCTGCCGCTGATCACGCTACTGATGACGACGATCGAGAACTTCCTCTGCTACGGCAAGCGCATCGTCGCGCGTCGCCTCGGCATCGCGGAGATCCATGGGCGGCAACCCTTCCAATCGCCGACGCCCTTCGGGCTCGCCGCGATCGAGCGCGCCTCCGCCTTCCTGAAGCCCTACGAGGTCTGAGCGCCGCCCGCGACGCTCACAGACGAAAGCGCGTATCCCCGTCGCGCTCGACCTGCGCGACGAGATCGACTTCCCAGTCCAGATAGCCCTTCATCGCCTGCTCGATTCCGGACTGGCGATCATAAGGCCGGTACCAGACGTCGATCGTCACATCGGCGAGCGCGGTCGTGCCGCTCTCCATCGGCAGACCCGCGGCCTGCCATGCCCGCGTGCCGCCGCGCAGCACCCGCGTGTCGCGCCCCGGAAGTTCGGACGCGGCCAGGCGCGCAAGCACGCCGTCGGCCGAGGTCAGGACGACGATGCGGCCATCGGGCAGATGGGCACGCGCGCGATCGAGACGGCCGCGTATCGCCCAGATCGCGCCAGGAACGTGACCATCGCGATAGGCGAGGCTGGTGTCGAGATCGACGACGATTGCGCGCCCCGCGTCGAGCAGATCGCGCGCGCCGGTGACGTCGACATGCGCGCAATCCGCCCCGCCCAATCCGGTCACCTGGACAGGCTCGGGGCCGAGGATCAGGTCCTGGCCATCGAGCGCACGATCGAGGACATGGACCTCCCAGCCCAGGCGATGCAGCCAGGAGGCTGTCATGATCGACCGCGTACCGGTGTCGCAGGCGAGAACGATGCGCGCGCCGCGTGTGCCGACATAGCGGTCGGTCGCCTGGACGAGCTGCCCGCCGGGGGCGGACCGGAATCCGGGCAGATGCCCGGCCTCGTATTCGCGCGGGTCGCGGACGTCGAACTTGAAGAGGGTGCGGCGATCGGCGTCGGCCTCGAACGCGGCGAGCGCGAGGCGATCGACGAAGGTGAGACCGAGGCGTCGCGCGACAGCATCGGCGGCGGCGCGCGCGCGGGTTTGCGCGTCAGGACCGGGCTCGGGCGCGACCCGCACGGCGCCGCGCTCGAGGTCGAAGCCCGCGAGATGCCAGCCCATGGTGCCGTTCTTGAGCGCCACCACCCGGTTCGGAACGCCGGCATCGATCAGCGACTGCGCGCCGATGATCGAGCGTGTCCGCCCCGCGCAGTTGACGACGACGACCGTCGCGGGATCGGGCGCGATCTCGAAAACGCGATGGACCAGTTCGGCGCCGGGACAATCGATGCCGCCCGGAATGTTCATCTTGCGGTACTCGTCGAGCGGGCGGGAATCGAGGATCACCATCGGCGCACCTGACGCGCGCAACCGGGCGATCTCCGCGGCCTCCAGCCGCGGCGTGCCGTCGCGATGCTCGACGAACTCGCCGAAGGCCTTGCTCGGCACGTTGATGCCGGTGAAGACCTCGTAGCCGGCGGCGCGCCATGCGGCGAGACCGCCTTCGAGGATGGAGATGTCGCCATAGCCGGCATGGGCGAGCCGGCGCGCCGCCTTGCGCGCGATGGCGCCGTCTCCGCCGTCCATGATCACCACGGGCACGCCGCGCCGGGGCGCCAGCGCGGGCACGCGCAGTTCGAGGCGCGAGAGCGGCAACGGATTGGCCCAGAAGAGATGACCGTCGGCGAACTCGCCCTCCTCGCGGACGTCGAACAGCGCCAGTTCGCCACCGCTGCGCAGCATCGCCTTGAGCGCGTGCACATCGATCAGGGGCGCGCCGATGGTCGGGCTGGCGGGGAACACGGCATACGC
>CAIOSQ010000141.1 GCA_903860935.1 uncultured Rhodospirillales bacterium
CAAATCCTGTCCCCGCATCCACAACACAAAATAGGCGCCCGCAAATCGCGGGCGCCTTTTGCGTGCCGGCCAAATACAGGCAGTTCGATCAGAAGCCGTGGCGGCGATGAACCTCATCGTCGAGGTCGAGCCGCGCGGTTCAGCCGCGCGACGGCTGCGCCCAACGCAATCAGCACGCAGGCGGACACCAGAGACCAGCCGCTCTCACTCACCCCCAAGATCACCAGAAGGCTGGTCGAGAGCACCGGCGTCAGGAACGACGCGAAGCCGATCGCATAGGCGTTCCCGGCCTTCAGTGCGTGATCCCAAAGAAAAAACGCCAAGCCGACGGGCCCCAGCCCCAGCCCGATCAAAGCGAAAAGAACTGCGGGGTCGTCTATACGGACCGCGGGTTCCGCAACTGCATGGGCCATCGCAGAGAAGATCGCGGTAGCGAAGCAGAAGCCGGTGACGGCATCCGAGGGGACAGCCCGCATACGACTCGTTGCCAGCGAGTACCATGCCCAAACCAGAGCCGATGCGAGGGCGCAGGTATAGCCGACCAAGTTGTGCCAAGTGAACCCGACGACGTCTCGTCCTGAAACGGCGAGCAGACACACACCCGCGAAGGCGCACAAGCCGCCACACACGGTCCCGCCTCGCACGCGGCCTCGCTCGAGGCAATCGAGCCCGATGACGAGAAAAAGCGGCCACAGGTTGCTGATAAGTCCGGCCTGCGCGGGCGGCGCCATCCGTAACGCCGTGAAGTACAGCGCATGGAACCCGAAGAGTCCGGCGATACCGACGGCCCATACGGATAGAGGTTGGTCGAGCGCGGCACGCGTGCCTGGTACGACCACGAGCCGGATCCCGCCCGCAAGCGCAGCGACACCGAAAGCGATCGCATTGGCCGCAAAGGGGGGAACAGAAGCGGTCGCCGTCGTGAGCAGGGCGAGGGTCGACCAGATCAGGATGGCTAAAAAGCCGATGAGGGTGTGTACGGACGGGATGGATATGGGGCGCATCGGGTATCGCCGGTGGCATTCGCCGGCAGCAAAAGACATTTTGCGCCCGCGTCAGTCGTCATGATGCAGTCCCCTCCGGTCCTGTTTCGCAATCAAGTCGCCGCGTGGTTGCCACAAGGGGTAGCATGAAGCGACCTATCAGATTTGGGGGACGACATGGGATATTTCGTTGGAGAATATGCAATCACGCCAGCGGCGCTCGCGGACGAGGAGCGACTGCTCTCCGGCCTCGCGGCAATGGCGGCCGTCCGCGGCCTCGAAGTGCCATTCACGGGGGCGCTCCATCGCAGCGACGAATCCTGGCTTTTCGCGCGTCTGCGGCCCGGTTGGGACTATGTGGTGACGCTCATCCCGGGAACGATGGGCCGGTTGCAGAAGGAACCGGTCTTTGGCCTAGCGTCAGATGACGAGGGCGGACGGCAGGCCGCCATCGCCATGGCGCGTGATGCGCGCGCCGCCGTCGAGCGGCTCAATGCATTCGTGGGGCGACGAGCCGTCGTCGCCGTCGAGGTGCATTCCGCTCCGAGCCGGGGACCTGCGGGAGCCCCAGGTAGTCGAGACGCTTTCGCGCGTTCTCTTGGCGAGATCGCGTCCTGGGACTGGTTCGGTGCGCGTCTGATCATCGAGCATTGTGACGCGCATCGCCCGGGGCATCCGCAGCACAAGGGCTTCCTGTCGATTGCAGACGAGATTTCCGCCATACGCAGCGCGAACGCGATGGCGCGCGCGCCGATCGGCATCTGCGTGAATTGGGGGCGTTCGGTTCTCGAAACCCACGACACCAGCGCGGCGCTGGCTCACATCGAGGCGGCGCGCAGCGCCGGTGCGCTGGCCGGGATCATGTTCTCCGGCACATCGGATGCAGATACGCCGTACGGGATCTGGCAGGATACGCATATGCCTCACGCACCGGCGGCCGGTCTTGTGCATGGCGAGCGCGGTTCGCTGATGACAGAGGCCGAAATACGGCGCTGCGTCGATGCCGCGCGCGGCGTAAAACTAGATGTCCTCGGAGCAAAGATCGCGATTCGGCCGCCCGAGGCAACGGTCGATGCCCGGCTGGGAATGGTCCAGGATCTGTTGACGCTCATCGCGCGGGCGGTGGGGTAAGCGAGACCTTCGCCTCGTCGTACCGCGCGGACCGGAACCCGGGACCAGCACGCGTCCCTATCCGTTCGCTCCACACGACGACGCTGTCCACCGCGCCTGACTGGCTGCGCACAACGAATTCTCGCGCCGCGTCTCTGGCAGGTGGCACGATCGGCATTGACTCGGGCAGGCGAAACTTGGCCCCATGGCAGACATGAAGGACTCGCGTCGGACCGCGGCGCGGGAGCAATTCGGGAGGATGATATGCATTTCGTAACGGGGCGGCGCCTGCCGCTCGTCGCCGTCGCGGTGGTTGGCGGAAGCCTGCTTTTGGGCTCATCCGGACTCACACCGGCTTCGGCGCAGTCGCGCTACAAGGAAGCGCCGCAGCTGACCGAGCAGGTCCGCGCAGGTCGCTTGCCGGCGGTCGACCAGCGTCTGCCGGAGAGCCCGCTCGTGGTCCCGGCCGTCGAACGTGTCGGTGAATATGGCGGCGTCTGGCGTCGCGCCTTCCTCGGGCCGGCGGATGCGAACAACTATGTCCGCGTCGTCTTCGACTCCCTGTTCCGGCACTCTCCGGATGGCGGCAAGATCGAGCCCAAGATCGCCGCGGGTGCGGAGCACTCGGCCGACTACAAGACCTGGACGATCAAGCTGCGCAAGGGTGCGCGGTGGTCGGATGGCGCGGCCTTTGGCGCCGACGACATCATGTTCTGGTACAAGGACGTGCTCCTGAACAAGGACCTCACGCCTGCACTGCCCGGCTGGATGCGCAACAAGGATGGCTCGCCGGTCGCGGTCGAAAAGATCGACGACATCACCGTCCGCTTCGCCTTCGCGGAACCCGCGACACTGTTCCTCACCGCGCTGGTCGCGGCGGATGGCGGCGATCGCACCTTCGCGGCCTTCCTTCCGGCGCATTACCTGAAGAAGTTCCATCCGAGCTACACCCCGAAGGATGAGGTCGACAAGGCGGCGCAGGCCGCCGGGTTCAAGACCTGGACCGAACTCTTCGCGGCGCGCAACGCGCCTCCGGAGAATCCCGAGCGCCCGACCATGGCTGCATGGGTGCCGACGAGCCGCGTGAGCGACCCTGTGCTGACGCTGCGGCGTAACCCGTATTTCGTGGGCGTCGACACGGCCGGCAACCAACTGCCGTACATCGACGAGGTGCGGTTCACCTACTTCGCGGACGTGCAGGCGCTCAACCTCGCGGCGATCGCGGGGCAGTTCGACATGCAGGAACGTCACATCCAGATGACCAACTACCCGGTCTTCAAGGACGAGGAGCGCAAGGGGAAGTACAAGGTCCTCACCTGGTCGACCTTCGGCGGTGCCGATGCGGCGATCACGTTCAACCAGACCTACAGGGCCGACCCAGAGATGGGCAAGCTGATGGCGTCGAAGAATTTCCGCGTCGCCCTCTCGCATGCCATCAACCGCGATCAGATCAAGGAATCGGCTTTCCTCGGGCTGGGTGAAGCGCGCCAGGGCGTTCCGGCGCCTTGGCATCCCTATTTCCCGGGCGAAGAGCACGCGAAGAAGTACACGGGGTATGACCTGGCGTTGGCCAATCGCATGCTGGATGCGCTTGGTCTCGACAAGAAGGACGCCCAGGGCATCCGCCTGCTTCCCAACGGCAAGCCAGCGACCATCGAGATCGCGATCGTTCCCGCGTTCGGCGCGTGGCCCGATGTCGGTCAGTTGGTCGCTAAGGACTGGGAGAAGGTCGGCATCAAGACCGTCGTGCAGATCCGTGAGCGCGCGCTGCACTTCAAGATGCGCGACGCGAACGAGTTGATGGCGGAGATCTGGAACCAGGACACCACCGGGTTCCCCTTCACGGGCAACACGAAGTTCGACATCCGCATCCCGGCCATTCAGATCGGCAATTTCGGTCCGTTGCACGGGCAGTGGTACCGCTCCAACGGTGCCGATGGCGTGGAGCCGCCCGCACAGATCAAGAAGCTGGTGGAGTTGATCGACACCGCGAAGACGGTCGGCGGCGAGCAGCAGATCAAGGTCGCGCAGGATCTGTTCAAGATCTGGGCGGACGAGGTCTACGAGGTGGGAATCGTCGGATTGACCCCGATGATCCAGGGCGTTGTCGTGCTCAATAGCCGGATGCGCAACGTTCCGACCCAGGTCGGCAACGACTGGCCGCTGCGTACGCCGGGCAACGCGCGTCCCGAGCAGTTCTTCTATCAACGCTGAGCAGGTCGGCCCGGTCGCGCGCATTCTCTCGGGGATGCGCGCGGCCGGTGCCGCTATATTCCCCCGATGGCTCGTTTCATCCTGCAGCGCCTGCTGCTGCTGCCGCTGCTGATGGTGATCTTCTCGATCATGGTTTTCGTGATCGTGGAGGCTCCGCCGGGCGATTTCCTGACGTCCTATATCGCCACGCTCTCGTCTTCGGGGTCATCGATCGGCGCCGAGCAGGTGGAAGCCCTGCGCGCGCAATATGGTCTCGATCAACCGCTCTACGTCCAGTACGTGAAGTGGATGGGCAATCTGCTGCAGGGCGATCTCGGGCTGTCGCTCGAGTACCAGCGGCCCAATTCCGAACTGATCGGCGAGCAACTCGTCCTGACCATCGTGCTGGCCCTGTTCTCCTTCGTCCTCACATGGATCATCGCCGTGCCCGCCGGAATCTACTCGGCGATCCGGCAGCGTTCGGTGATCGACTACGTCCTCACGATCATCAACTATATCGGCGTCGCCACGCCGAACTTCATGCTCGCGCTCGTCCTGATGTGGGGCGCGTTCGCCTATTTCGGGATCGGGATAACGGGCCTGTTTTCCCCGGACTATCAGGGCGCACCCTGGAGCTGGGACAAGTTCGTCGACCTGATGGCCCATGTCTGGTTGCCGTCGCTGGTGCTCGGCGTCGCCGGCACGGCGCGACTGACACGCGTCATGCGCGCCAACCTGCTCGACGAACTGAACAAGCCCTATGTCGTGACCGCGCGCGCCAAGGGGTTGTCGGAGTGGACGCTGGTCCTGCGCTACCCGGTGCGGCTCGCCTTCAATCCGCTCATCAGCACCATCGGCTGGTACCTTCCGCAACTCTTCTCGGGCAGCCTGATCGTGGCGACGGTGATGAACCTTCCGAACATCGGCCCCTTGCTGCTGCGGGCCCTGGTGAACCAGGACATGTATCTCGCGGGCAGCATTCTGCTGATCTACTGCATGCTCACCATCGTGGGGACATTGCTGTCCGACATCCTGCTTGCCTGGATCGATCCGCGCATCCGGATGGATGGCTGACATGGCCGCGCCCATCGACGCCGCCGCATCGGCCACCTCGGCCGCCGAGGACCGGATCTCGGTCGCTTCCAACTGGACCCTGGTCTGGTGGCGCTTCCGCAAGCATAAGCTGGCGCTGCTCAGCGCCGGGATCCTGGCGCTGCTCTATCTCGTGGTGCTCTGCCCCGATTTCTTCAGCACCCAGGACCCCGAGCGCACTGATGCGCGCCAGGCCTTCATTCCGATCCAGTCGGTCCATTTTTTCGACGAGGGTCGCTGGTCGCCGTGGGTGCCCGGCGTCGTTGGCAAGCGCAATCCCGTCACGTTGCGCATGGAGTGGGGCGCCGATCCGAGTCGCAAGGTGCGGATCGGGTTCTTCGTCGATGGTCCGGCGTACAAGGTCCTGGGCGTCATTCCGGCGAAGGTCAGGCTGATCGGCCCGCTCGATCCATCGCAGCGAATCTTCCTGCTGGGATCCGATCGTCTCGGACGCGACCAGTGGTCGCGGATCATGCACGGCACCCAGACCTCCATGACGATCGGCCTCGTCGCCGTGACGCTGAGCGTGGTACTTGGCATCGTGTTGGGCGGCATATCCGGTTATTTCGGCGGCTGGATCGATCAGGTGATCCAGCGGCTCATCGAGATCCTGCAATCGGTTCCGACCATCCCGATCTGGCTCGCCCTGTCCGCCGCGCTGCCGCGCGACTGGACACCGACCCAGGTCTTCTTCGCGATCACCGTGATCCTGTCGCTGATCGGCTGGACGACGCTGGGGCGCGAGGTGCGCGGCCGGTTCCTGGCCTTGCGCGAAGAGGATTTCGTGCTTGCGGCCGAACTCGCGGGGTGCAGCCGCGCGCGCATCATCCTTCGGCACATGGTGCCGACCTTCCTCAGCCACATCATCGCGACGAGTTCGCTCGCGATACCGGTGATGATCATCAACGAGACGTCGTTGTCCTTCCTCGGGCTCGGCATCCGTCCCCCCGCCATCAGTTGGGGCGTGCTGTTGCAGGAGGCGCAGAACATCCAGACGCTCGCCCTGGCGCCGTGGCTGCTCCTGCCCGGGTTGCTCGTGATCGTCGCCGTGCTCGCCTTCAACCTCGTCGGCGATGGCCTGCGCGATGCCTCCGACCCCTACAGCAAGTGACGCCATGACACCGGCCGCCCCGATCCTCTCGGTCCGCGACCTGCGGGTCGTCTTCGACCTCGACGAGGGCCAGGTCCGCGCCGTCGATGGCGTCAGCTTCGACGTGCAGCCTGGCCAGATCGTCGGGATCGTCGGCGAGAGCGGCTGCGGCAAGAGCGTCACCATGAAGGCACTGCTGCAACTCGTGGACGAGCCAGGTCGCCTCGCGGGCGGCAGCATCGCCTACCGCCGTGCGAATGGCACGATCCTGGACATCGCGTCGCTGGATCCTCGCGGTCGGGAGATCCGCCAGATCCGCGGTGCGGAGATCGCGCTGATCCCGCAGGAGCCGATGGCTTCGTTCAGCCCGGTCCACACCGTCGGTGATCAGATCGTGGAGGCCCTGCAGTTGCACGCCCGGCAGTGGCGGCCGGATGGCGGACGATTGAGCCGGGCAGATGCTCGGTCGATCGTGGTCGACCTGTTCCGCGATGTCGGCATCTCGATGCCCGAGCAGCGCGTGGACGCCTATTCCTGGCAACTCTCCGGTGGCTTGCGCCAGCGCGCGATGATCGCGATGGCCTTGTCCTGCAAGCCGCGGCTTCTCATCGCCGACGAGCCGACCACGGCGATCGACGTGACAACGCAGGCCCAGGTCCTTGCGCTGTTGCGCGAACTGCAGCGCAAATACGGTACAGCCATCATCTTCATCACCCACGATCTCGGCGTCATCGCGCAGATGGCGAGCGAGGTGGTCGTGATGTATCTCGGCCGGGTGATGGAGCAGGGTCCTGTCGACTCGATCTTCCACGCGGCGCGGCATCCCTACACGCGCGCGCTGCTGCGCTCGATGCCGAGCCTGCGCGGAACGACGCGCGTGGCTTTGCCCACCATCGCCGGGTCCTTGCCGCATCCGTTCAACCGGCCCGCCGGCTGCCCGTTCAATCCGCGGTGCGAGGAGCGGGCGGGGCCACGCTGCGCCACGCATGTGCCGGAACTGCGCGAGGTCGTGGCCGGTCAGGCGGCGAGCTGTTTCCTGCATCACGATGCAGCGGAGGCGTCATGACGACCGGAGCCGCCATGGGCGAGGCGCGCGCGGCGTCGCCGGCATTGCTGCGCGTGCGCAACCTGCGCAAGTTCTTCCCGATCTCGAAGGGGATCTTCCGGCGCACGGTCGGCCATGTGCGCGCGGTCGACGATGTCAGCTTCGACATCCAGGAAGGCGAAGCGCTTGGCCTCGTCGGTGAGAGCGGATGCGGCAAGACGACGACGTCGCGCTGCATCCTGCGCGCGATGACGCCGACCGCCGGCGAGATGCTCTATCGCACCCGCGATGGCCGCGACGTCGATCTGGCGCCGCTGTCGCGCCGCGACCTGCGCCCCTTGCGCGCCGAGATCCAGATGATCTTCCAGGATCCATTCGGCTCGCTGAATCCGCGCATGACGTTGTTCGACAATGTCGGCGAACCGCTCCTGGTCAATGGCATGCGCAATCGCTCGGAGCGCATGGACCGGGTGGCCGAGCTTCTCCGTCTGGTCGGTCTGCGTGCCGAGTTCATGCACCGATTCCCGCACGCGGTCAGCGGCGGCCAGCGCCAACGCATCGGCATCGCGCGTGCCTTGTCGACGAACCCACGCCTCGTGGTCGCCGACGAACCTGTTTCCGCGCTCGACGTCTCGGTGCAGGCCCAGGTGCTCAACCTGCTTCTGGAACTGCAGCAGCGCCTTGGGCTGACCTTCCTGTTCGTCGCCCATGACCTTTCGGTGGTGCGTCACATCTCCGACCGTGTCGCGGTGATGTATGTCGGGCAGATCGTCGAACTCGCGCCGACCAGTTCGCTGTTCGCGCGGCCGCGGCATCCCTACACATCGGCGCTGCTCAAGGCCGTTCCGGTCGCGGACCCGCGCGTTCCGACCGGAGATGTCCTGTTGAAGGGTGAGGTTCCCAGCCCCGCCAATCCGCCCTCGGGTTGCTATTTTCATCCGCGTTGCCCCTTCGCGGACGAACGCTGTCGTAGGGAAACGCCGCCCTTGCGCGATATCGCGCCGGGACATGTGGTGCGGTGCCACCACGCCGAGCGGCTGGAACTCGCTGGAGCGGCGTGACCTCGGCTTGCCTGCCTGCCGCGATGCGCCATGTCCAGCAACGCGGGAAGATTGGCGAGGTCGGCATGGTGCGGCAGGCGTTTCGGGCGATGATCTATGTGGCGTTGGCGTCGTCGTCATGGGTCGGCGCCCCTGCCGCGTCCCTCGCCGAGGAGACACTGCGCGGACATGGCGGCCCGGTCCGCGCCCTCGCGGTCGCTGCCGATGGCCGGATCGCGATTTCCGGAAGCTTCGACAGTACGGCGATCTTGTGGGCGCTCGAGCGTGGCGAAGCCATGGCCGTGCTCAGGATCCATGACAGCGCCGTGAATGCGGCGCTGGCGCTCGATCGTGGGCGTTTCGTGACCGCGGGGCAGGACGGACGCATCGCCATCTGGGCGGAGGGTACGACCGAACCGGGTCATGTGTTCGGTCCCGGTGGCGATGGCCATGATGCGCCGGTCGCCGGTCTGGCGCGTTCCACCGACGGCCTGACATTCGCGTCGGCGGGTTGGGACCGCAGCGTCCGTCTCTGGGCTGCCGATCCGCCGCGCCTGATCGCGACCTTCGAAGGGCACGAGGACAGCGCGACAGGTGTCGCCTTCCTTACGGGTGGAGGCCGTATCGCCTCGGTCGGACAGGACGGCACGTTGCGGATCTGGCCGCTTGGCGGCGCGTCCGCACCGCCAAGGATCCTGCGTTTTCCCACACCGCTCTCGACCGTGGCCGCGTTGCACGATGGCGGCATCGCGGTCGGCACGGGTGATGGTCGCGTGCTGCTCGTCGGTCCGGAAGGCACGGTGCGGGCGGAAATCCAGGCGCAGCCCACGCCGGTGATCGCGCTCGCGGTCTCTCCCGACGGGGCCACGATCGCGGCCGCGGGATTGCGCGGCGCGGTCGCGCTCGTCGACACCGGCACCGCCAGGGTGACGCGGCGTATCGATGGTCCTGGCCTGCCCGTCTGGTCGGTCGCGTTCAGTGCCGATGGGCGCGAGGTGTTCACCGGTGGCGCGGATCGGCTGGTGCGTCGGTGGAACGCAGCGACCGGCGGTCATGTCGGCCCGATCCTGACACGCCGTGGCGCGGGCGAGGCGCAGGACGATCATGGCGAGCCGCGCGGCGCAGAAATCTTTCGTGCCTGCGTCGCCTGCCACACCTTGACGCTGGATGACGGCAACCGCGCGGGGCCGACCTTGCACGGCGTTCTCGGGCGTCGGATCGGGACCGCCCCAGGCTACAATTATTCGTCGGCCTTGCGCGGAATGGAGATCGTCTGGAGCACGGAGACGATTTCGCGCCTCTTCGAGATCGGCCCCAATGCCTACACGCCAGGGACCAAGATGCCCGAGCAGACCATCGGCGACGCCGAGGACCGCGCGGCGCTGATGCGCTTCCTCGATAAGGCCACGCGCCAGCGCTGACGGTGCCGACCACGCGCTTGACGTCTTGCGTCACGCGCTATGGACTGGCGGCGGTGGCCGTGCCTGACCCGCGGGCGCCGCGTGGAGGTGGGTATGAGCGACGCTCCGATGATGCGTAGTGGTGCCAACGCCGATCCGTTCGACGCGTTGGGGGTGCGCGGCTTCATCAATTGCTGCGGTTCGCGGACGATCTATGGCGGCAGCCGCATGGCACCCGAGGTCGTCGCCGCGATGGTCGCGGCCTCGGCCCGGTTCGTGAACCTGCCTGACCTCTTCGACGCCGCCGGGCGGCGTATCGCCGAACTCATCGGCGCGCCGGCCGCGCTGATCGCATCCGGCGGTTCGGGCGCGCTTTTCGTCGGTGCCGCCGGTGCAGCGACACTGGGCGATCCCGAGCGGATCGCGAAGCTTCCCCGGATCGACTGGACGCGCCGCTACATCGTCACGCCGCGTGGTTCGCGATTTTCGTACGACCATGCGATGCGCACGACTGGGCTCCAGATCGTCGAGGCGGCGACGCGGGCGGAGATGGAGGCCATGCTGCCGGAGGCCGCCATGGTTCACGTCCTCGGGACGGCAGATGCGACCGCGCCCTTGCGGCTGGAGGAGTGCGTCGACCTGGCGCGTCCCCATGGAATTCCGGTCATGGTCGATGCCGCATCCGAATTCCTGCGGCGACCCGACCCGTATCTCGCGCGCGGCGCGGCGATGGTCGTCTATTCGGGCGGCAAGTATCTGCGGGGGCCTCAATCGACGGGACTGTTGATCGGCGATGCGCGATGGATCGCGGCGGCGGCGCTCAACGCATCGCCGCGCGCTGGGATGGGCCGGCATCTCAAGGTCAGCAAGGAGGAGATCGCTGGGCTCGTCGCGGCGGTCGAACTCTGGGCCCATGGACGCGATCCGGAGCGCGAGCACGCCGCCTGGCGAGCGGAACTGGCGCAACTCGCCACCGCCGCGCATGCGTGCCCCGGCGTCTCCTGCGAACCCATCGACTGGCGCGGCCCGGACGAACCGACGCCGCGGCTGCGTGTCGCGTGGGACCGCGGACGCATACCCATCGACGGTCCCGAGCTTCGCCGTCGGCTGGCGGCCGGAGAGCCGGCCGTCCAGGTCGACGACCGGTTCACGCGCGACGGGTCGATCACGATCCTGCCGCTCAATCTGCAGCCGGGCGAGGCGCGGATCGTCGGGCAACGCATCGCGGCCGAACTCGCTGCGGCGAGCCCGCCGGCCATTGCTGGCGCAGCCGACACGCGGCAGGCTCCCGACATCGACATCGGAGGGTCCTGGCGCGCGACGCTGCGCCTTGCCGCGGGTGAGGTCGAGCATCGGTTCGAATTGACGCAGGATGGAGCCGACATCGTGGGCCGGCACCGCCTCGCGAGCGGGGCCTGGGGCCCGCTGATCGGGCGCGTGGCGGGCGACCGCCTGCGGCTCGACAGTACGCATGCCACGGATGGCGTCGGATTGTCGTACGGGTTTTCCGGCCGCCTGGCCGATGGCGTGATGGATGGCGTGGTGGAACTCGGTACGACCATGCCGGATGACGTGGTGAACATCGTCAACCGTCGGCAATATGGCGAGGCCGGCTGGCGTGCAGAGCGCGCGTGAAGGTTGGCCGACGCGACGAATTCGTAAAGACTGACCGTGTGATGGCGGCGTGACCGCCCAGGGGGAGGAAAACATGAACGGCAAACGGCCTCGCATCTCGTCGATGCATGGCGTCGTCGCGGCGGCGCATCCGATGGCGGCTCAGGCGGGCGCGCAGATCCTGCGCGAGGGCGGCAATGCCTTCGACGCGATCGCGGCGACCGCGGCGGCCCTGAACGTCTCCGAGCCCTTCATGTCGGGGCTTGCCGGCATGGGCATGGCGACCGCGTATGTCGCGCGCGAGAAGCGCGTGCGGACGCTCGATTTTATCACCAAGGTGCCGTTCAAGCTGCCGATCGAACGCTTCAAGAAGCGCGAGGATCTGGCGCGCGGACCGCTTGCCTGCGGCACGCCCGGCAATCTCGCCGGATGGTGCGAACTGGTGAAGACCTACGGGCGCAAATCCCTTGCGGAGGTCTTCCGCCCCGCGATCGCGCTGGCGCGGGATGGGATCGTCCTGACGGAGTTCGGCGAGAACAAGTTCATGGAGGCCGCGCACGACCTCCGGAACTACCCGGCCTTCTACGAGGAATGGAACCGCACCTACGCTTTCGGCAAGGGTGAGGCGCGCGTCGGTCAGGTCCTCAAGCAACCCGATCTCGCCCAGACCTATGAGGCGATCGCGGCCGAGGGACCCGGCCATCTCTATGGCGGCGCGCTCGGCAAGGCGCTGGTTGCGCACGCGCGCAAGCTCGGCGGCTGCCTGACGCAGGAGGACCTCGACGCCGTCAAGCCGGTCTGGCTCGAGCCGGTCGGGGCCGATTACCGCGGGATGACGGTGCACACGCTGCCGCCTCCCTGTGAGGGGTTTCAGTACCTGCTGACGCTGCGCATCCTCGACGGCTTCGACATCGGCAAGCTGGAACGCAACGGGGTCGAGCATCTGGACCTCGTCTACCGCGCCATCCGCGTCGCCGCCGGCGCGCGCATCGACTTCAACAATCCGAGCCCGCGCAAGCTGCGCGCGCTGCTCGATGACGCCTTCGTCGCGAAGCTGCGCAAGCGGGTTGCTGATGGCAAACCGATCGATGCCCCGACAGAGCAATGGATCGAGCCCAAGCCGATCGACCTGCGCAAGGAGCATACGACGTCGTTTTCGGCGGCGGATCGCGAGGGCAACGTCGTCTGCATCACGCAGAGCCTCGGCGCTGGCTTCGGTTGCGGTGTCGTCATTCCGGGAACCGGGGTTTGCCTCAACAACTTCCTCTACTGGGGCGAGGTCAATCCGAAGGGCACCAATTACATGCGCCCGGGCGGCCCGTTGGCCCTGCCGATGGCGCCGAGCATCGCGACGCGCAAGGGCAAGCCTGTCCTCGCCCTGGGTACGCCCGGCAGTTACGGAATCTGCCAGACCCAGGCGCAGACGATGGTGCAACTGGTCGATTACGGGCTGCCGATCCAGGATGCCATCGAGGCGCCGCGTGCGCGTCTCTGGGACGGTCGGCGCGTGCAGGTCGAAGGCCGCGTGCGCCCCGAGGTGATCGAGGCGCTCAAGGCGCGTGGTCATGCGGCCGAGTCCTATCTGCCCTGGACCATGAGCGTCGGCGGCATGCACGGCATCGTCATCGATCCACAGAGCGGCGCGATGACCGGGGGCTGCGATCCGCGGCGCGACGGCTACGTCGCGACTGCCTGACACCGGCGATGACTACCCTGACCGGCCGCCACGGCCGCCGGTCAGGCCTCGCCGAGGTCGTCCTTGCCGGTCTCGCGCTCGCGCAGGTAATCCTCCGTCGTGCGCGCGCGGGCGCGGTCGGGCGGCATAGGGATCGATCCCGTCCTCGACGACGCGCGTGACGCGGCAATCTTCACAGAGCATGAGCAGGTCGAGACGCTTGGCGTGTTCCCCCTGGAACATCCAGTGGCTGGCGGCGAGCTTGGCGCGCACGCGGTTCAAGGAACTGCGCGTGCCGAAGAGCTTGCCGCAACTCGGACAACTCGCCGGTTCCTCTTCCTTGACGACGCGGCGTCCTGTCCGCCACGCGGCGAAGTCGAGCTGGGGGACGATCTGGATGACCTTTTCGGGACACGTCGCCTTGCACAGCCCGCATTGGACGCACAGGCTCTCGGTGAAGCCGAGCTGCGGCTTGTCGGGATTGTCGCTCAGCGCGGCCGTGGGACAGGCGGCGACGCAGGCGTGGCAGAGCGTGCAACCCGCAGTATCGACCACGACGGTACCGAACGGCGCGCCCGGCGGCAGTGGCACGCGCTCGACCGGGGCCGGTGCGACGCGGTGCAATTCCCCGAAGGCGAGGGACAGCAGGCCACGCTTGTCGCCCATCGGCAGGAAGGTCGCCGGCGCAGGGCTTGCGCGGCCGGATCCCGCGACGCGCAACGCGGCGCCCAGCGTGTCCGGATCGTCCGTCGACACCATGGCGACGGCACCGGCGCCATAGCCGAGAGCGGCGAGCACGCGATCGGTCATCTCGATCACGCGCTCGAGCCCCGATTGGTCGTGCTTCGGCCGGGCGCGGGACAGCACCAGCAGACCGGCGGCGCCCCAGGCGAAGGCGGCCGCGATCGTTTCCGGTCCGAGCTGGGTGATCTCGTTGACGCGCATCGGCAGGACGTCCGCCGGCAGGCCATCGCCGAAACGCGCAAGGGCGTCGATCGTCTCCTCGCCATGCGCGCCGTCATGGATCAACAGGCGCGGCCTCGTGCCGCCAGCCTCGCGATACGTGCCGAGCATGGCGCGCATGCGCCGCATCGTCGCCGCGACGTCCGGAAATGCGTAGCTCGCGGCACCCGTCGGGCATAGCGCAGCGCAGGCGCCGCATCCGGCGCAGACCTGCGGGTCGATCGCGACATGGTTGCCCGCCGGCACGATCGCGCCCGTCGGGCAGGCATCGAGGCAGCGTGTGCACCCGACGATACGCGAGCGTGAATGCGCGCAGAGCCCCGGATCGAA
Source organism: uncultured Rhodospirillales bacterium (assembly GCA_903860935.1). Lineage (GTDB taxonomy): Bacteria > Pseudomonadota > Alphaproteobacteria > CACIAM-22H2 > CACIAM-22H2 > CAIOSQ01. Next base: position 14,536 of record CAIOSQ010000141.1, read on the forward strand.
ATCGATGTAGCGCGGCTTGTCGAACTCGCCGACGAGGGTCGACGCCTCGGACAGGGCGCGCTCCACGGCGGCGGGATCGCCAGGATCCGCGCGCAGATAGCCGACGCGCAGCGTATGAGCCGGGAAAAGAGGCGTGCCGCCGGACAGGTCGACGACGATGTCGCAGGTCGAGACCGCGCCATCGCGCGTCGCGCCGAATTCCAGCCTGGCGCGCGAAGAGGGCGCGGGCTGCGCGAAATCGTCGATCGCGAGTTCGAAGGCGCCGAGATGTCCCTTCGCGCCGCGGATCGTGCCCTTGAGAACCGGAAACTCCGTTCGGCGCGGCGGCGCTACCGCGCCTGGACGCGTGAGCAGGACGGTGATGTCGAGCCGGTCCGCGAGGCGACGTCCGGCCTCGATCGCCGCCTCGTCGCGGCCATAGATCAGTGCCACGCCGCGGCTCGTCAGCGTGACCAGCCGCGTCGGCGGCATCTCTTCCGCCGCCGCGGCGAGCAGCGCTGCCATCTTCGGACCCGCTGCCATGGCGTCGTTGGACCATCCAGCGCTCTCGCGCAGATTGACGAAGGCGATCCCCGCCTCGCGACCCAGCTCGGCCCCCGTCTCCTCGAAAAGCGGCTGCTCCTGCGTACAACCGATGGTGAGGTGATCACCCGTCGCGAGCGCTGTCTTGAAGATGTCGAGCTGGCGTCGGCACAGCGCCTCCGCGGCGCGCGGCTTGGTCCCGCAGCCATGGCTGATCGCGTCCGCATCGAGCGGCATGGTGCCCTCGCACGAACACACAAGAATGGTGCGGCCGGTGGCCTGGGGCTGCTCCGCCATGAGGTCGCCTCTCGTTTGCGTGGCGCCTTTTCTTCCGCGCACCCACCCGTATATAGACGGGTCAGAGCGGCGCGACGATACCGCCATTCGAAAACAGGGAGGTGGAGCGTCCGCTCCCGAGGACAAGCCCGTGCCAGGCATCATCACCCGCGACCCTCAGGCCCTCGATCTGCCGCCGGGCTACACGCTCGTGCAATTGCGCGAGGTCGGCGATGCCTTCGCCCATGCTTGCGCGATCGCGCGCGAGTCGGGCGCGGCGACCCTGGTCTGGGCGCGCCGCGCGACGGTCGCCGAGTTCGCCGTCGTGCTCGAACCCGAGGAGCCCCTTGCCCAGTCGCGCCGCGGCTTCTTCGCGTGCATGAACGCGCTCGCGGATACGCTGTCCGCGCGCATGCCGCCCGAAAAGCCCCTCACCATCGACTGGCCGGATGCGATCCGCGTCGATGGCGGGTTGGTCGGCGGCGGCAGGTTTGCCTGGCCGGAGGGCACGCCGGAGCATGCGGTGCCCGACTGGCTCGTGTTCGGCGCGATGATACGCGTGACGGTGGCGGCGATGTACGAGGGCGGCGTGACCCCCGAGATCACCGGTCTCGAGGAAGAGGGGTTCGACCCGACCGAGCCCGCAGACATCGTCGCGGGATTCGCGCGCCATCTCATGGCGACCTTCGACACATGGTCCGAGCGCGGGTTCACGCCGGTCGGCGAGGCCTATCTCGCCCGTCTCGCCGGTCGGCCGTTGCAATCCGCCGGCCTGACCCGCGGGATCGACGCGGCGGGCGACCTGATCGTCAAGGGCGCGGGCGAGGCGATCCAGTCCCGCCAGTCGCTGACCCGTGGCCTTGCGATGCCGTCCTGGCTGGATCCCGCGACCGGAGAACCGACGCTGTGAAGAAGATGCTGCGTACGATCCGGCTCGACCCGTCGGATGGCTTCGTTTTCGCCCGCGCAGCCGAGCCGGGCGAGTGGGCTGTGGCCGGCGGCTTCATGTTCTGGGATTGCGATCCGGCCGAGCTCGCCGGAAAGGAGCGCGCGGCGTTTCGCGCCGGTATCCTCGGGATCGACAGTTTCGGGTGGTCGACGCTGGCTGTGGTCTCTGAGGCCGGCGCAACCGAGCGCGCGGCTGCGGTCGAGCGTCTCGCGTCGCAGTTCATCGAGAATCTCGGTGCTCCGGACATGGAAGCGGCGCGCGCCGCGGCCGAGGAGGAGATCGCCTACGCCGAGGAACTTGCCGTGCATCCGCTCAACACGCTGATCGCGGTCGAGCGGCGCGCCGAGGAGGAGGGCGTGACCGAGCGGTTCCGGACCCTGCACGCGCGCACGCCGGGCGAGGGGGCCGCGACGCGCTTCGGCAACGCGTTCGGTTTCGTGGCTAGCGATTCCGCCGAGGGCGACGACGTCCCGGCGGAGCATGTTGATCTTCTGAATCTGGACGGGGCGCGCGGCGGCGGGAAAGGACGGGCATCGTGAGGGAGTTCTGGGTCTCGAGCGGCCACCACATGACGCGCCGCCGCGAGGATGGTGGGCTTGTCGTCACCGACGAATTGCTGCTCGCCTATCTCGCGCGGCCCGAATTGAAGCCGCCCGCGGAGGCCTGCGCGGCCGAGCACGCGTTGCACGCCGCCCTGATGGCGTCGCCGCGTCGCGCGGTCGATGCCGCCGAGGTCGCCGCGATCGCCGATGCGGATGCGCGCGAGAACTGGGGCTTCATGCTCGGGTTCCGCGACCGCCTCCTGCGTGCGGCAAGCCTGGAGGCGGCCTATCTCGATCTCGCACGCAATGGCGCGACCGGCGTACCGCCCCTGTTCTTGAATCATCTCGCGCATCTGATCCTGCGCAACGCTCTCGATGGCGTCGACGACCCCTACACCTTGCGCGCGGGCGAGTTGTTCTTCCGCCCGCAGCGCGCCTCGGTCCATGACGGCGCCCTGCTCCTCGCCGATGCGGAGCGCGTCGACGACGCCCAGGCCAATCTGCATGCGGCGCCCCTCGCCGCGATGTTCGCGGGGCCGGCGGTCGAGGAACTCGACATCATGACCGACGAGACGGCCTGGACCTACTGGAGCAGGTCCGACGCCTTCACGATGGCGCTCAATCTCGGCGGGAACCCGAAGAGCCGGACCGGCCTCGCGCGTGTGATCGAAGCCTGGATCCGGCACATGCTGGGCACGACCGTCCTGGTCACGCCGGAGCGCGGGCTCCACGACGAGGATTGGCGCTGGTTCGTCGGTCTGGATGCCGAGGCGAGCCGGATCGGGAACGCGCTCTGGCAGGGGCGCAAGGTCACGGCGGCCGAGCAGCAGCGCGTCCTCGCTGTGTTCCGCCTGAACTTCGCCGACGAGGCGCAGGTGCTGCCCGCCGTGAAGGGCCACCCGGTCTGGCTGCTGCTCGCCGAAACGCCGGATCGGATCGTTCGCCTCAAGCCGCAGAACCTCGTCACGGGCTTGCCCCTGGCGGGGGGCGCGGCGCGGCCGTCCTGAGGCTCCGGCGATGGCGGAGGAGTGGTCGCGCGTCGGCGTGGTCGTGGTGCGACGGCGTCTCAGCGGGCCCTGGGCCGCGCATGAATGGCTGCCGGGCGGGGTCCTGTTCCCGCCGCCCGATGTGCCCGACTGGACGAGGCTTCAGGCGGAGGGCGACCGCGAGAGTTTTTACGCCGGCGCCGTCGCGCTCGCCTTCCATTCAGGCGAGACGTCACATTACCGCGACAACCTTCAATCCCAGCGCCCCCAGGTCTGGGTACAATTGCGGCCGACGCTGGGTCCCGAGGGGGACGAGCGGGTCGAATTGGTGGCTGCGACCGTCGATCCCTATGAGGGCGAGGCGCTGGCGGACAGCATGGGCGACGTGCTCGTCGCCATCCCGATGCCGCCGGACCTCGAAGCGCGCCTCTCGGAGTTCTTCGCCGCCCACCATGTCGAACGCGAATTCTACAAGCGGCAGCGCAAGCGCGCTGATCCTGACGCGCTGGGGCGGCGCGGCCGTGTCGACAGCCCAGGCGCCGAGGACGAGGGCTGATGTCGCGGGACGATGGCTTCCTGTCGCGCTGGTCGCGGCGCAAGCAGGATGCGGCGCGCGCCGCACCGGTCGCAGCCAGACCTGCCGAGTCGTCGGCAGCCGACATCGCTGCGGCGCGGACGGCGGAAGAGGCGCGTGCGGCGCAGGCCGCGGCTGACGCGGCGGCGCGCGAGGCAGACGAGGTACGCGAGCGCGAGGCGGTTCTCGCGCGCCTGCCGAAGCTCGAGGATCTACGAGCCGACAGCGATTTCTCGGGCTTCATGCACCCCCTCGTTCCACCGCCGCTGCGCAGCGCCGCCCTGGCGCGACTCTGGATTCTCGACCCGGCAATTCGCACCTACGAGGATCCGGCGCGCGACTATGCCTGGAACTGGAACGTGCCGGGCGGCGCGCCCGGTGGCGGCCCGCCGCCGACGGCGGAAGAGGTCGAATCGACCCTGAAATCGCTGTTCAAGCGCTTCGAGACCGAGGAACGGGTCGCCGACCTATCCGCTCCGCCCGCCGACATGCCAGCGACGCCCGAAGTCCCCGAAGTTCTCGAAGCGCACGAAAGGCCCGAAGCGCCTGCGTCGAAGCCCGCCGAAGGCGAGGTGTCGGATGGGCACGCCGCCCCCCCGGCGCAGGTCGCCGCATCCGCGCCGCTTTCGCCTGCTGCGGTGCCGCCATCTCCCGCGGTGATCGCGGAGCGGCGCGAAGATCCTGCGCCGATCGGGGGCGCCTCGCTGTCGCAAGCGCCGGACGTGGCGGCTCTCGCCACCGGCTTCGGTCCGCATGCTGCCGAAGCGGCGCTCGAGCCTCTGCGGCGGCGTCATGGCGGCGCGATGCCGACATAGACGCGCTGGGGCATCCGATAGCCGTACTGGAATTCCGGATATCAATCGCGAAAAAGCTTGCTACGCAAAGGGTTGACTGGCCATAGGGTCGCCCTATGCTTCTCGGAACGCGGGCTATGGCGCTCGCGACGCAACCTCGGACGGACATGGTGCGAGACGCGGGTTTGTCACAAGCGATCGAAGCTGCGGGCGGGATCGGTGCTCTCGCACGGATTCTGGGGATTTCGCAGCCGTCGGTCTCGGCTTGGTCACGTATCCCGACCGATCGCGTCGTCGCGGTGGAATCCGCGACGGGGGTCCCGCGGCAGGTGCTGCGTCCGGATCTTTATGCGGAGGGCGAGGGCGCGGCGTCGGTGGACGGCTTGGATCGTGCGCGCGCCGAGGAATACGGTCTTCTGGCCCGTCTTTTGTCGGCGCCTCCCGCAGCCCGGACATTGGCCGATCTCGCGCGTCTGCGTGGCGATGCGTCTGTGCTCGGCATGGCGCATCTTGACCTCGCGGGGGCGGCGGAGGCCGATGTCGCGGCCGTCCAGAGCGAGCATTTTGCTCTGTTCATCGGTCTCGGGCGTGGCGAGTTGCTGCCCTACGCGTCTTATTATCTCACAGGCTTTCTGCATGAACGCCCGCTCGCGCGGTTGCGCGAGGATCTGATGCGGCTCGGCATCGAGCGCAGCGAAGGCGTCAGCGAACCGGAGGATCACATCGCGATCCTCTGCGAGATCATGGCGGGGCTGGCGTTGCAGCGTTTCGGCAACGACGCCGCGGCGGAGCGCCGCTTCTTCGAGCGCCATCTGAAGCCCTGGGCCGGTCGGTTCTTTGCCGACCTCGAGGCGGCGCAATCCGCCCGCTTCTATCGCGCAGTCGGCAAGCTCGGTCGCGCTTTCATGGACATCGAGGCCGAGGCCTTCGTGCTCGCCGACTGAGGCGTGCACAAGGCATCGGTCCAACCCGAACGAAAACGAGGAGGAACAGCATGCGCAAGGACAGGGAAGTCAGGGATGCCAAGCCGGCGATCGATGGACGCCGCGGGTTCCTGAAGGGGGCGGGCATCGCCGCTGCGGCCGCGGCGGCGGTCGTCGCCCCGGTCGCCGGCGAGGCGCAGGCCACGGAAAGCCGCAGCGACGCGCGCAAGGCGCGCTACCGCGAAACCGATCATGTCCGTCGCTTCTACGCGACGAACCGTTACTGAGGAGGCGCCCCCATGTTGATCAAGCGCAAGACCGGCGAGTCCGCTCGTCCGCGCCTCGCGGCACTCGCCGCGGGCCTGAGCTCGGGCGTGCTCGACCGCCGCTCCTTCCTTCGCCGCTCGGGCCTGGTGGCCGGCGGTCTAGCCGCCATCGGTGCGGTCCAGCCGGGGGCCGTGCGGCGCGCCGAAGCGGGGCCGATGAAGCCCAACATTCCGGTCACGCTGCGCAAGAACATCTGCACCCACTGCTCGGTGGGCTGCACCGTGATCGGCGAGATCCAGAACGGCGTGTGGGTCGGCCAGGAGCCGGCCTGGGACAGCCCGATCAATCGCGGCACCCATTGCGCCAAGGGCGCCTCGGTGCGCGAACTCGTCCACGGCGATCGCCGGATCAAGTATCCGATGAAGCTCGTGAACGGCCAGTGGCAGCGGATCAGCTGGCAGGTGGCGATCGACGAGATCGGCACGAAGATGACGCAGCTGCGCGAGAAGTCCGGTGCCGACAGCGTGTTCCTGCTCGGCTCGGCGAAGTTCTCCAACGAGGGCGCGTATCTCTACCGGAAATTCGCCGCCTATTGGGGCACGAACTCGGTCGATCATCAGGCGCGCATCTGTCATTCGACGACGGTCGCGGGCGTTGCCAACACCTGGGGCTATGGCGCCCAGACGAACAGCTACAACGACATCCGCAACTCCAAGACGATGATCATCATGGGCGGTAACCCCGCCGAGGCCCACCCGGTGTCCCTGCAGCACGTGCTGTCGGGCAAGGAACTCAACCGGGCCAACGTGATCGTCGTCGACCCGCGCATGACGCGCACGGCCGCGCATGCGACCGAGTATGTGCGCATCCGCCCCGGCACCGACATTCCGGTGATGTGGGGCATCATGTGGCACATCTTCAAGAATGGCTGGGAGGACAAGGAGTTCATCGCCCAGCGCGTCCACGGCATGGAGAAGGTCCAGGCCGAGGTCGAAAAATGGACCCCCGAAGAAGTCGAGCGCGTGTCCGGCGTGCCGGGCGCCCAGCTGCGCAAGGTGGCCGAACTCTTCGCGACCCAGAAGCCCTCGACGCTGATCTGGTGCATGGGTGCGACCCAGAAGACGGTCGGCACCGCCAATGTGCGCGCGTTCTGCAACCTGCTTCTGGCGACGGGCAATGTCGGCAAGGCGGGTACGGGCGCGAACATCTTCCGCGGCCACTGCAACGTGCAGGGCGCGACGGATTTCGGTCTCGATATCGGCAACCTGCCTCTCTATTACGGGCTGGTCGAGGGGGCGTGGCGCCATTGGTCGCGCGTCTGGGCCGAGGATTACGAGTGGCTGCAGTCGCGCTTCGACGAGGTGCCCGCGAAGGGCGGCCGTCCCGCGCGCACCCGCAAGCAGAACATGGAGACGCCGGGCATCGCGACCACGCGCTGGTTCGATGCCGCGTTGCTGCCGGCCGAGCAGGTCGACCAGCGCGACAACATCAAGGGCATGGTGATCTTCGGCCATGGTGGCAACACCGTGACCCGCATGCCTGAAATGCAGAAGGGCCTCGAGAAGCTCGAACTGCTGGTGGTGGCCGACCCGCACCCGACGACCTTCGCGGTGCTCGCGGAGCGCAAGGACAACACGTATCTGCTCCCGATCTGCACGCAGTTCGAGACCTCCGGGTCGCGCACCGCGTCAAACCGCTCGATCCAGTGGGGCGAGAAATTCGTCGAGCCGATCTTCGAATCGAAGAACGACTACGACGTGATCTACATGCTCGCGGAGAAGCTCGGCTTCGCGGATCGCATGTTCCGCAACATCGAGGTCAAGAACAAGCAGCCCACGCCGGAATCCATCCTGCGCGAGATCAATCGCGGTGGCTGGTCCACCGGGTATAGCGGCCAGTCCCCCGAGCGCCTCAAGGCCCATATGGCGAACCAGGGCGATTTCGACCTGGTCACGCTGCGTGCGAAGGACGGTCCGAACAAGGGCGACTATTACGGGCTGCCCTGGCCGTGCTGGGGAACGCCCGAGATCAAGCACCCCGGCACGCATATCCTCTACAACACCAATCTCCACGTGAAGGACGGCGGCGGCACGTTCCGTGCGCGCTTTGGTCTCGAGCACGAGGGCAAGACACTGCTCGCCGAGAATTCCTGGTCGCAGGGTTCGGAGATCCAGGGGCCCTATCCGGAATTCACTTACGGCGTGTTCAAGCGCCTGGGGTGGGATTCCCTGCTCACCGCGGAAGAGACAGCGACGATCCAGCGCATCGGCGGCAACAACCCCGATGGCGTCAGTTGGGCGATCGATCTGTCGGGCGGCATCCAGCGCGTGTGCATGGAGAAGGGCGTCATCCCGTTCGGCAACGGCAAGGCGCGCGCGGCGGCCTGGAACCTCCCGGATCCCGTGCCCATCCATCGCGAGCCGATCTACACGCCGCGCTCGGATCTCGTCGCGAAGTACCCGGCGCTGCCGGATGCGCGCCAGTTCCGCGTGCCCAATCTCGGGGCCTCGGTCCAGAAGACCGGCATCGAGAAGAAGGCACATGAGCGGTTCCCGATCATCCTCACCTCCGGCCGTCTCGTCGAGTACGAGGGCGGTGGCGAGGAGACGCGGTCCAACAAGTGGCTCGCGGAACTCCAGCAGGACATGTTCGTCGAGATCAACCCGGCGGACGCGTCCGCGCGCAACATCCAGGACGGCCAGTGGGTTCTCGTGGCCGGACCGGAAATGCCGGAGGGTCGCTGGACGCGGATGAAGGCGCTCGTCACCGAGCGCGTCGGCCGCGGCGTCGCCTGGATGCCGTTCCACTTCGCGGGCTGGTTCATGAACCAGGATCAGCGCGGTCGCTATCCGAAGGGCACGGACCCCATCGTGCTCGGCGAATCCGTCAACGCGGTCACGGCCTATGGCTATGACCCCGTCACCCACATGCAGGAGACCAAGGTCACGCTCTGCCAGATTCGCGCAGCGTGATTGGGAGGAAATGAAAAATGGCGCGCATGAAATTCCTTTGCGACGCGGACCGCTGCATCGAGTGCAACGCCTGCGTCACCGCCTGCAAAAACGAGCACGAGGTGCCCTGGGGCATCAATCGCCGACGTGTCGTCACGATCAATGACGGCAAGCCCGGCGAGCGTTCCGTCTCCATGGCCTGCATGCACTGCACCGACGCGCCTTGCGCGGCCGTGTGCCCGGTGGATTGCTTCTACACGACCGCCGACGGCGTCGTGCTGCACTCCAAGGACCTGTGCATCGGCTGCGGCTACTGCTTCTACGCCTGCCCCTTCGGGGCGCCGCAATACCCGCGCGTCGGGAATTTCGGCAGCCGCGGCAAGATGGACAAGTGCACCTACTGCGCCGGCGGCCCCGAGGCCGACGGTTCGGCGGCGGAATATGCCAAGTACGGCTCCAACCGCCTCGCCGAAGGCAAGCTTCCGCTCTGCGCGGAGATGTGCTCGACCAAGGCCCTGCTTGCCGGCGACGGGGAGATCATCGCCTCGATCTACCGCGAGCGCGTCCTGAAGCGTGGCTACGGTTCTGGCGCATGGGGCTGGAGCACCGCCTACAAGGAGACGGTGAAGACCTGACGCGGCATCGCGCCGGCGCCTATCGGGGCGCCGGCGCTTGCCGAAACGTCGCGGCAACACCGCCCCCGGCCGGTGCCGCAGAAACAAGAAAGGCCACGTCCATGCGTCCTCTGTCCCAGATCGTCGCGCGCCTCGCCTCTGCGGTCGCGCTCTGCATCTCTTTGATCTGCGTCGCCGTGCCCCCGGCCGGCGCGCAGCAGCCGACCTCCATCAATCCGACGGCGAGTTCTGTGAAGGAAGAACAACTCCTTCGCCAACTCAATCCGACCGTCGCGGGCCGTATCACCATCCCCGACGGCAAGGCAGCCGTGCTCATCCAGCCCGCGGGCCAGGATTGGCGCAGCTTCCATCAGACCACCCAGGCCTGGATCGGCGCTATCACGATCCTCGGCATGGGTGGCGTGATCCTCGCCTTCTACTTCGTGCGCGGGCGCATTCCGATCGGGGCTGGCCCGTCGGGCAAGTTCATCCTGCGCTTCAACGGTTTCGAGCGCTTCGTGCACTGGCTCACCGCCGGCTGCTTCATCGTGCTGGCCCTCACGGGGCTGAACATCTCGTTCGGCAAGACGCTGGTGATGCCGCTGCTCGGAGCCGAGGCTTTCGCGTTCATCTCGCAGATGGGCAAGTTCGCGCACAACTTCCTGGCCTTCCCCTTCATGCTCGGACTGGTGTTCATGTTCCTGGTGTGGGTGAAGGACAACGTGCCCAACGCGATCGATGTCGCCTGGTTCAAGGCGGGCGGTGGCCTGATCGGATCGGCGCATCCGCCGGCGAAGAAGTTCAACGGCGGTCAGAAGCTGATCTTCTGGTCGGTGATTCTGGGTGGCGCGGCGCTGTCTGTCAGCGGCGTGCTTCTGCTCTTCCCCTTCACGGGGACGACGATCGCGGACATGCAGCTGGCGCAGATGGTGCACGCTGCCGTGTCGCTGGTCCTGGTCGGCATCATGATCGCCCACATCTACATCGGGTCGGTCGGCATGGAGGGCGCATTCGATGCGATGGGCTCCGGTCAGGTCGATCTGAACTGGGCGAAGGAGCACCACTCGCTCTGGGCCGCCGAGCAGGGCGCCAAGGGTGGCCGGAGCGCGCAGCCGGCGGAGTGATCCCGGCGCGCGCCAAGCACGCGCATCGGTCATGAAAAAGGGCGGCGGATCCGCGCGGATCCGCCGCCCGTCGCGTTTGTGCGCGCTGCGCGTCCCTAAGGGCGCGCGCGTCCGATGCGTGCGTCAGCTGCCCGACCAGTCGGCGCCGACGAGGTTCTTGCCCGGATCGCCGACCCGCGCGCCGGAGGTCGCGAAGCTCTGATAGACGGTGGCGTTGGTCATCACCGCGTTGAGGTAATACGCCGCACCGCCCGCGAGGACGATGGAGACGACGACGGAGGCGAGGAATGCGCGCATGGAGCGAAGCCTTTCTGGATCCCTGGGGTTGTTTTGCGTCTCGATATGCGTTCCGACCGCGCGGTGTCAACCGTAGCCATCGCCGTCGCCCTCAGCGTCGGACGGCTGTCACGGCGGCGGGGCCTCCGCGATCTCCTTGATCAGTTTGTTGGCGAGCGCGTAGGCGAAGGACTGGAAATCCTCTACCACCATCACGAAGGAGCCGGGCCCCCCGGCCACGTGCTCGCGGAAATAAGCCGCGAGACCGCCCGGTGGGTGAGTGTGGAACGGATTCCAGGGCATCGGTTCGGGGGAGAGAATCGCCAGGGCGTTGATGACGATCCCCTGCGCGACCGCCTGGTCGCGCGCGATGGCGGGGGGCTTGCCGTTGGTGTTGGTCCCGTCCCCAGAGATGTCGATCGTGCGCCGTGCGCTCTGATGCGGGCCGCGCGCGAACTGCGCGACGGCGAAGTCGATGGCGACCCCGATCGCGGTCCTGTCCGCGAAGGGCCGGGGGCGTGCAACGAGGGCGGTGGCGAAACGCTCCGCGCTGCCCTGGTCGTGGATGAGGGTCCAGTCGACGGTGATCTGCTGCGCCCATTCGCCCGACCATTCGACGAAGCAGACGGCGATCCGTCCGAGTTGCCCGCCCTTGATCGCCCGCAGAACGCGCGGATCGGAGAAGGCGGCTGCGTAGCCCTCGCGCTGAAGCGCGAACTCCTCGGAATCGACGCTGCGCGAGACATCCGCCGCGAGGACGAGGCGAAGATCGACGGTCTCGGCGCGCGCGCCGACGAGCCCCGTCCAGGCGGCGATCGCCAGGACAAAAAGCATCAATGCGCGCCGACGGCGTCTCGAATGCATCCCGATCGTCTCTCCCTGCGAGAGGAGGTCAGTGTAACCTCTGGCGCGCGGCATGTCCCTTCTTGTTGGCAGGAGCAGCGCCGCTGAGTATGTTCCCCGCCCTCAGCGCGCGGATGGGTGGCCGAGTGGCTTAAGGCGCACGCTTGGAAAGCGTGTATACGGGAAACCGTATCGCGGGTTCGAATCCCGCCCCATCCGCCAGTATCCCGTTTCCCGATGTTCCTGCCCGGGTCGTGTCCCGGCACGTGGTGTAGGAGTTGGGCGCGGGGCGCACTATGCGTAACCCTCCGGTGGCCGCCGCCTTGTGCCGCCCTTCATCGTCGCCGATCGTCTCGCATTGATCGCGAGGCAGCGCATGGGTGCGAGGATGGCGGCGACGGGTTTGGTTCGGGCGGCATGGGCTGGGCGTCGCAATCGCAGCTGGCCGGAGGCGCTCAAGCGAGAGATCGTCGCGGCGTCGTATGCCAA
>CAIOSQ010000142.1 GCA_903860935.1 uncultured Rhodospirillales bacterium
CGCGGCCCGCCTGAAATAGGCCATCGCCATGTCGAAGAAATCGGCTTCGCGCAGCAGAACCGAGGCGCCGGCATAGTAGATGTCGAGGAAGCTCTGCAGGTCCGTGAAGGCATATGCCGCGCGCAGCGCCTGTTCCGAGGCATAGGGAAGGGCCACGTCGTTGCGCCGCGCGAGCGCGAAGATGAGTTCGGGCTCCAGCGAGCCCTCGATATGGATATGCAGCTCCGCCTTGGGCATGCGCGCCAGGAGGGCAGGCAGGTGCGCGCGCGTCAGCCGCTCGAGCGCGGCGGGCGGCAGGATTTCGTCCATGGGGCGGCTCCTTCCCGGAATCGGTCAGCGCGGCGGCAGCGCGCCCGCCTCTTCCATCGCGCGCAGTTCCTGAAGGGGCGGGATCGTGTCGTACATGACGGGGTCCAGCAGGTCCCAGACGATGCCGCAGTCCGGCTTGTGCGGGTTCGGCACCTCGATCGTCCGGGTGGGCGTGAAGATCAGGTCGGCGACGGTGTCGAAGATCTCGGGATGCAGCGTCTCGCGCAGCACCTGGCAATCATGCACCAGCGCGATCGCCGAGGTGGTGGCGTCGATCACGCCGATGCGGTGGAGCATGCCCCATTCGGCGTCGAAGAAGCCGTGGCCCTTGCCGAAGCGCACGCCCGCCTCGTTGATCGCGCCGGTTCCGGTGATCATGCAGTCGATCCGCGGCAGCTGCGCGCGGATGTCGGCGAGCGTCACCGGTCGTGCATGGCGCTCCATGCCGTCCAGCGTCGCCGCGTAGAGCTGGCGGTCTTCCGGGATCTCGGCCGGGTCGAGGAGCCAGAAGCCGCGGCGGATCGAATAGGTCGTGATCAGCACGCGGCGGCCCTGCCGCAACGCCTGCCAGCGCAGCCATTCCAGGCAGTTGTCCGGCGTGATGAACACGACCTCGCTGCGCGTCCAGGCCGGATGCGCCATCAGCCGCCGCGCGGCGTCCTCGCTGCCCTCGAAATCGGCGATGAACTCGGCGAAATCGAAATGGAAGCGGCTGTCGGGGCGCGCGACGCGGCGCAGCTCCTGGAACACGCGCGCGCGCACATCGCCCTTGTGGTCGGGCGTGGTGGACGGGGTGGCGTTCATCGGTGGTCTCCTCGAGCGTCGCGGGCGGAATGTCAGGAAGCGAAGGCGAAGCGCCGCAGCACGCGGCGCTCGAGCGAAGCGGCGGCGGTGTGCAGGGCCACGGCGACGCTCACCGAGACGACCGCGACGCTCCAGATCGTGCCGTAATCCATGCGCCCGCGCGCCTCGTTGAGCAGATTGCCGAGCCCGGTGCCGGTGGCGAGCCACTCGGCGATCATCACGCCCAGCAACGCACGTGGCGCTGCCAGACGCAGCGCCGCGCAGAGATAGGGCGTGGCCCAGGGGATCGCGACGCGCCGCAGCCAGATGCCGCGCCCGCCGCCCCACGCGGAGATCAGGTCGCGCAGCCCCGGCGGGACGAGCGCGAGCCCCTGGGCGATGGTCACGAAGGCCGGAAAGAAGGTGACCGAGACCGTGATCGCGAGGATGCCGCCGGTGTCGCGGCCGAAGATCAGCACCACCAGCGGCGTGAGCGCCACCAGCGGCATCGATTGCGTGACCAGCGAGAGCGGCAGCAGCGTCGCCCCCAGCGGCGGCCAGAGTAGCGAGACGATGGCGAGCGCGAAGGCGACGGCGAGCCCCAGCGCGACACCGGCCAGCGCGAAGGGCAGCGTCTGGGCCAGCGCCGCGGCGATGTCGCCGCGATTGCGCGCCGCGCCCTCGTCCCAGATCAGATGGGCCAGCACCCCCGCCGGATCGCGAAAGACGATCTCGGAGACATCGGTCAGGCGCAGCGCCCAGGTGCCCGCCTCCCAGAGGGCAAAGGGCAGCAGGAATGCCAGCAGCGGCATCGACCGCGCCACCCAGCCGCGTACTTCGCCTGCCGCCTGGCCTGCGGCGGTGCCGACCGGCGTCGATGCGGGCACGGTGTCGCCGGCGAAGCGCGCGGCGACGAGGCCGACGGCGAGATAGGCCAGCGCGCTGAGCGCCGTGGCGGCGAGGCCGATGCCCCAGAGCCGGGCCGGATCGGCGCGGCCCAGCGAGCCGATCAGATAGGTCCCGAGGCCGGCGCTCGAGCCGCTTCCGAACTCCGCCAGCAAGGACCCGAGCACGGCCGCCGGGGCGGCGACGCGTAGGCCAGAGAGCAGCGTGGGTAGTCCGCCGCGCAGCCGTACCCAGCGCAGCGCCGCCACGGCGCCGCCGCCATGCACCCGCACGAGGTCGAGCAACCGCGGATCTGCCTGGCGAAGGCCGAGCACGACGGCGACCATCGCCGGGTAATAGACCGAGAGCGCCGACAGCACGACGCGTGGCGCGTCGCCGGGCAGCGCGATGATGAGGATCGGGACGATCGCGATGGCGGGCATCGCGAAGATCGTCACGTCGACCCCGGACATCGCGCGCTGCAGACGAGGCCAGCGCGTATAGGCCACGCCCAGGACGAAGGCGAGCAGGCTGCCGACGACAAATCCTGCCGTCGCGGTGCGCAGAGTACCTAAAATATGGGCAGGGTAATCGCCGCGATCGAGCCACGCCCTGAGCGCGATCTGGCTCGGCGCCGGCAGCGCGCCGCCGGCCACCCAGCCGCCCTGGCCCGCGGCTTCCCAGGCCAGTAGCAGCAGGATCAGGCCGGCGATCGTTCCGCGGCGCTCGCGCCGGGTCGTCGCCGTCACGCCGCGCTCCCGGGTACCCGTCCATAGAGCGCCGCGGCGACCTCGTCCTCGAGCGCCCGGAACGCGGGATCGGCGAACAGCGTCAGCGGCCGCGGGCGCGCGAAGGGTACGTCGACGATGGTCGCGATGCGCCCGGGCGGTCCATGCATCACGACGACGCGGTCGGCCAGGAAAAGAGCCTCGTCGATGCCATGCGTGACCAGCAGCGTCGTCGTCGCGCGCCGCATCCAGATGCGTTGCAATTCGGCGTTCATCGTCCGGCGCAGGATCTGGTCGAGCGCGCCGAAGGGCTCGTCGAGCAGCAGCACGTCGGGTTCGGTGACCAGGGCGCGCGCGATCGCCACGCGCTGGCGCATTCCGCCCGACAATTGCGCCGGCAGGGCCTGCTCGAAGCCGGCGAGCCCGACAAGCGCCACGAGATCGGCGATGCGCGCGAGGCTCTCGCGATCGCGGTGGCCGGTGACGTCCAGCGGTAGCCGCACATTGCCGGTCACCGTGCGCCAGGGCAGCAGGGCCGCGTCCTGGAACGCGATGCCGAGCCGGCCCTCGCGCTGCAGCACCCGGGGCGCGGCGCCGCCGACCATCACCGCGCCGCCGTCCGGCGCGTCGAGCCCCGCGATCAGCCGCAGCAGGGTCGATTTACCGCAGCCGGATGGACCGATCAGGGCCGTGAACGAACCCGCCGGCAGGTCGAGGCTGACGCGGTCGAGCGCCAGCAGCGGCGCCTGCCCGGCGCGCGCGAACCGACGTTCGACCGCATCGATGCGGATGTCGCGCGCGCCCACGGCCGATGGCGAGGGTGCAGGAGATCAGATCTCGGCGAGCAGCGAGGTGTCGAAATGCTCCTGCGCGGCCTTGATCCCGACCTCGTTGAGCGCATCCATGCAGCCCTGGATCGCCTCGGGCGTCAGGGCGAACACGCCCTTGGGATGCTGCATCAGCGCCGCCTGGGCGCGGTTGAAATAGATCTCGTTGTCGAGGCTGCGGCCCGTGCCCTTGAACCACGTCTCCATGTATTTCGGCGGATAGGCGGCCGGATCCTTGAAGTTCTCGTCCCAGCCCTTGCGGCTGGCGCGCAGGAAGCCGACCAGATCGGCGCGGCGGCGCGCCAGCGTGTCGCGCGTGACGACCACGACGTCGTTGAACAGCGGCAGCTTGAAATCGGCGAGCAGGAAGCTGACCGCGTCCTGGCCCTTCGACTTGATCGTGTAGGGCACGTTGGTGGTGAAATCGAGCGAGGCGTCGATCTCGCCCTTCAACAGCGGCGTCGGATCATAGGCATAGGGCACGATGCGCACGCGGCTCTTGTCGATGCCGTTGAGCTTGAGCATCGCCTCGACCGTCAGGCGGTTGACCGGCGGCACGGCGATCGTCTTGCCGATCATCTCGGCCGGCGTGCGGATCGGCTTGCTGGCGAGGCTGACGATGCCGATCGGGTTCTTCTGGTACTGCGCGCCGATGATGACCAGCGGGGCGCGCTGGGTCGTGATGGCGTTGATCACGGTCTCGACCGTGGAGAGGGCGACATCGGCCTTCTTCGACAGGACCGAGGCCTCGGGGATCACGTCGGGCCCGCCGGGCAGGTATTTGAGATCCAGGCCCTCGGCCTGGTACCAGCCCTTCTCCATGGCGACGTAGTAGCCCATGAATTCGGCATCGTTGATCCAGGCGGCCTGCAGCGTCAGCGCGCGCAGCCCCTGCGCCCTGGCGGACGGAGAAGCGGCTGCGAGGCCGGCGGCGGCGCCGGCGAGCAGGGCGTGGCGACGGAAGAGAGTCATGGCAGGCCTCTGAACGGAGATTGGACAGGACAAAGACGCCGGGTGGCATCTGCAAAGCAAGTCAGCAATAAGCGTGCCGCGACCCTAGTCGCCTGCGGCCCATCGGCCAAGATCATCGCAACAAAAACCTCCCCCCAAAAACCTCCCCAGCTTCAATTTGCCCCGACAACGGGCCGCCAGACACCCATGCGAGGCGCACAGGGGCAAATTGAAGCTGGGGAGGTTTTTTTGGGGGGGAGGGCTCACACGCGTCCGGTGTCGTAGCGCGTCGCGTTCCAGATGCCGGCGGGTTCCTGGATCAGCTTGCGCAGTCCGGCGCGGTCGAGCATCGCCTCGGTCTCGCGCTGCGCGGCGTCGAGGACCTTCTCGGTCTTGACCGATTTCGGCTTGCCGCCGGACAGCAGGATCCGGCCATCGACGATCACGGTGTCGACATCGGCGCCGTTGGCGAAGCAGACCAGGCGGAAGACCGGCATGTTGAACGGGTAGAGATGCGGCCGCGCGAGATCGACGAGCACGACATCCGCCTTCTTGCCGACCTCGAGCGAGCCGAGATCGTCGGCCATGCCGAGCGCGCGGGCGGCGTCGATCGTCGCCATCTCCAGGATCTTGCCCGGCGGCATCAGGCTCGCGTCGCGGAAATGGCGGCGGTGGTAGTGCATGCATTGCTGCATGTGCCGGAACATGTCGCCCGAGCGGTCGGGCGCCGTGCCGTCGGAGCCCAGCGCGACCACGACACCGGCATCGATCAATTCGGGGGCCGGGCAGCGGCCATAGACCGAGGCGATCGCCGAGGGGTTGTGCGCGATCCGGGTCTCGGTCTTCGCGCAGAGCGCGATCTCCGCCTTCGTCAGGTCGGTCGAATGCGAAAGCAGCGCGTCGGGTCCGAGCAGGCCGGTACGATGCGCGAAGGCGACGCTGCCGCGCTGATGCCCGTCCTGGGTGAAGATCGTGCCGCGCTCGCGCGACAGGGCGCGTGCGGCCTTGGCCTGGCGGATCGCCTCGTCGAAATCCGTCGCCGCCATCGACGCGCGATGCTCGGCGCGCAGGGTCGGCGTCAGCATCGCGATGTTGAGCCGCCGGCCGTGCGTGCCGTGCCAGGAGTCGATCAGGGTGCGGCAGGTCTCCAACTGGTCCTCGAACGACACCATGCGCGTCTTGCGCCGCTTGCCGTCGACGCGCGCGTAGAGACGGGGATGCGGCGGGCGGGTCGGGCCGATCGCCACGACGCTGCGCGTGCCGACCTCGCGCACGCCGTCGCAATGCGCGTCGCAATAGGATGGTTCGTCGGTGCGCATCACGGAATCGCCGCCGCCGAGCAGCGACACGCCGGTGGTGACGCCGAAGCGCAGACGCTCGAGCGCGGCCAGCTGCGCCTCCGCGCGCCAGAAGCTCTCCGGCGACGCGGTGGTGTAGACCTTGTGGCAGGCTTCGTACCAGAGATCGCCGCGCCCGCCGCCCATGGTCTTGATGAGGCCATGTCCGGCATGGGCATGGGCATCGATCAGGCCGGGGATCACCGCCTTGCGGCTGGCATCGATCGTCCGGCGCGCGGGATGCGTGCGCGACAGGGTCTTCGTCGGCCCGACCGCGACGATGCGGTCCTTGTGGATCGCCACCGAGCCGTCGGCGATGACGCGCCGCGCCCCGTCCACGGTGATCACGATGCCGTTGTCGATCCTGAGGTCGATCATCTGTGTCTCCTTCAGCCCGCGGTCGCGGGAAAACGCGTGTGGATGGTTTCCAGGCGCGGCACCAGGCGCATGAGCTCGCGCGTGTAGGGATGGGTCGGCGCCTCGAACAGCGCCTCGGTCCCCGCGGTCTCGCAGACGCGACCGTCCTTCATCACCACCACGCGGTCGCACATCTGCCGCACCACGGCCAGATCGTGGCTGATGAACAGGATCGCGAGGCCGGCGCCGTCACGCAGATCCTTGAGCAGGTTGAGCACTTGCGCCTGGACCGAGACGTCGAGCGACGAGGTCGGCTCGTCGCAGATCAGCAAGGCGGGCCGCGCGGCGAGGGCGCGGGCGATCGACACGCGCTGGCGCTGGCCACCGGAGAAGGCATGCGGGAAACGTCCCGCGGACTCCGCATCGAGCCCCACCGCGGCCAGCAGCATCGCCGCGTCGTCGTCGGCGTCCACCCTGGTGCGGGCGAGGTCGTAGAACAGGATCGGTTCGGCCAGCGTCGTGGCGACGCGCAGACGCGGGTTGAGCGAGGCGTAGGGATCCTGGAAGACCATCTGCACGGCCCGCCGCTCGGCGCGCGTCTGCGGGGCTTGCGCCGCGCCGGAGATCGGCTTTCCGCGCAGCCGGATCGTGCCGCCGGAGGGTCGCACGTGACCTGCGATGGCGTTGGCGACTGTGGACTTGCCCGAGCCGGACTCGCCGACGAGGCCCAGGATCTCGCCGGCACCGAGCGTGAAGCCGACGCCGTCGACGGCGCGAAAGCGGCGCGCGCCGAAGCCGAAGAAACCGGAGCGCGTGCGGAAATCGACGGTCAGCCCTTCGACCTCGAGCAGGGGCATGTCGCCCGCGCCGCTCGACGGCGTCGCGGGCGCGGCGCGGCGGGCAAGTTCGGCGCGCGCCGTGCGTGCCGCCTCCGCGCCGGGATCGGGCGTGGCGAAGCGCGCGAGCTTGCGGTCGACCGGTGGCACCGAGGCGATGAGGTCGCGCGCATAGGCGTCGCGCGGCGCGCCCAGCACCTCGCGCACCGGCCCGCTCTCGACCATGCGGCCATGGCGCATGATGGTCACGCGGTCCGCGATCTCGGCGACGACGCCCATGTTGTGCGTGACCAGCATGATGCCGACGCCGCGCGTGTCGGCGAGCATGCGCAGCAGGCGCAGGATCTGCGCCTGGACGGAGACGTCGAGCGCGGTGGTCGGCTCGTCGGCGATGATGAGCTTGGGATCGCAGCCCAGCGCGGCGGCGATGACGACGCGCTGGCGCTGACCGCCGGAAAGCTGGTGCGGATAGAAATGCAGACGGCGCTCCGGCTCCGGGATACCGACCGCCCGCAGCAGGTCGAGCGATCGCCGCCGCGCCTCGGCGCGGCCGATGCCGAGATGGTGGCGCATCGCCTCGCCGATCTGACTCTCCACGGTGAAGAGCGGGTTCAGCGAGGTCATCGGATCCTGGAAGACCGCGCCGATGTCGCGCCCCGGCACGATGCCCGGCGCGCGCCCGGTGCGCGGATCGAGTTCCGCGCCCGCGATCCGGATGCGGCCGGCGGCGACATGGCCGGGCGCCTCGAGGATGCCGAGCACGGCGTTGCCCGCGGTGCTCTTGCCGGCCCCGGATTCGCCCACGATGGCGTGGATCTCGCCGGCTTCGATGCGCAGCGACAGGCCATCGACCGCCGCGAGCGGCGGGCCGTCGGCGCGCGGATAGAGGACGCGGAGCCCGTCGATGTCGAGGACCGGTTCCGCAGCGGCGATGCGATCAGGTGCGCTCATCGCCGGCCCCGCAGCTTCGGATTGAAGCGGTCGCGCAGCCAGTCGCCGACCACGTTCACCGCCAGCACGAGGATGACCAGTGTGAGCGCGGGCAGGGTCGCGATCCACCAGATCCCCGAGAAGACGAACTCGTTGCCGATGCGGATCAGGGTGCCCAACGACGGATAGGTCGGCGGCATGCCGACGCCGAGGAAGGACAGCGTCGCCTCGGTCAGCACCGCGCCGGCGAGATGGATGGTCGCGATCACCAGCACCGGCCCGGCGACGTTGGGCAGGATATGACGCAGCAGGATGCGGGCCGAGGGCAGGCCGATGACCCGCGCGGCCTTCACATAGTCCTTGGCGCTCTCGACCATGGTCGCCGCGCGCACGGTGCGGGCGTATTGCACCCAGTCATGCACCGCGATCGCGCCGACCAGGACGAAGGGCGCGAGCCGGGCGGAGTCCGCGCCGGGCAGCAGCGCGCGCGCCAGACCGGCGACGAGCAGCGCGAGCAGGATCGTGGGAAAGCTCAGGATCACGTCGCCGACGCGCATGATCGCCGCGTCGATCCGTCCGCCGGAATAGCCTGCGACGAGGCCGAGCGTGACGCCGATCAGCATCGCCGTCGTCACCGCCGCGCTGCCGATGGCGATCGAGACCCGCGCGCCGTAGAGGATCGCGGAGAGCATGTCGCGGCCCTGGTTGTCGGTCCCCAGCAGGAAGCGCGGATCGCCGTCGGCGGCGAAGAGCGGCGGGATCTCCGAATCCGCGAGGTTGAAGGTCCGGATATCCGTCGGATCGAAGGGCGCGAGGAGCGGGGCGCCGGCCGCCGACAGCACGAGCAGCAGCGCCACCAGCGCGGCGATCGCCACCGAGGGCGGAACGGCGCGCAACCGCGCGAGAGCGGCGCCCGCGGTCATGCGAGGCTCGTACGCAGGCGCGGATCGACCAGCACGTAGACCAGGTCGACCAGCGTGTTCAACGCCACGAAGAGCGCGCCGACGAAGAGCAGATAGGCGGACATCACCGGAATGTCGGAGAAGCCGACCGCCTGGATGAAGAGCAGCCCCATGCCCGGCCACTGGAACACCGTCTCGGTGACGATCGCGAAGGCGATCAGCTGGCCGATCTGGAGCCCGGTGACGGTGATCACCGGCATCAGCGCGTTGCGCAGCGCGAGGCGGTAATGGACATAGGCGCGCGGCAGGCCGCGGGCGCGCGCGAAGCGGATGTAGTCGGTCGAGAGCACGTCGATCATCTCCGACCGCACCAGCCGCATGATCAGCGTGAGCTGGAACAGCGACAGGGTGATGGCCGGCAGGACGAGGGATTTGAGCCCGCTCGCGGTCAGGTATCCGGTGCTCCACCAGCCGAGCGCGACGACCTCGCCGCGGCCGAAGGAGGGCACCAGCTTGAGCCCGACGGCGAAGACGAGGATCAGGGCGATGCCGGTCACGAAGGTCGGGGTCGAGATCCCGATCAGCGACAGCGCCTGGACGCTGCGCGCCACCACGCCGTCGGGGCGCAGCGCGGCCAGCACGCCGAGCGGAATGCCGAAGGCGAGCGCGAGCAGGGTCGCGGCCAGGACGAGTTCCATGGTCGCCGGCAGCCGCTCCGCGATCAGCCGGGCGACCGGGCGCTGGTTGCGATAGCTGATCCCGAGATCGCCCTGGACGACGCGGGCGACGAAGCGCGCGTACTGGAGCGGCACCGGAAGATCGAGGCCGAGCGACGCGCGCAGCTCCGCCTTTTCCTGCGGCGTGGCGTCCTCGCGCGACATGGTCTGGACCGGATCGCCGACGAAGCGGAACATCAGGAAGGCGAGCGCGGTGACGGTGAGCATCACCAGCAGGCCCTGGACGAGGCGGGAGGCGAGAACGGCGATCATGCGAAGCGGGGAACGGCGTGGCGTGCGTCGCGAAAGGGGCCCGGTCTGCGCGTGGGCGCGGACCGGGCCGGTGCTCAGTTCACCTTCGCGAACCACAGGCGGACATACTCGTCCGCGAAGTTGACGACATCGATGTTGGCGCGTGCCGCCCAGGCCACCGGCTGCTGGTGCAGCGGCAGGTAGACCACCTCGTCGCGGGTGATCTTGAAGGACTCGGTCAGCATCGCCCGGCGCTTCGTCTCGTCGAGTTCGACCGCTGCGGATGCCGCCAGCGCGTCGATGCGCGCATCGGAGAAGCCGTTCGGGTTGTTGCCGCCGAGGCTGTCCTTGCGCGTGGCGAGCAGCGCCGAGAGAACGGAGAAGCCGTCCATCGGCGGCAGCGTCGCCCAGCCGAGCATGTAGATGTCGGTCTCGCCCTTGTCGACCTTCGGGAAATAGGTCGTCTTGCTCTCGATCGCGAGATCGGTGGTCACCCCGACGCGTCCCCACATCGCGGCAACGGCGATGCAGGTCTGCTCGTCGTTGATGTAGCGGTCGTTGGGGCAGGACAGCCGCGTCTTGAAGCCGTTCGGGTAGCCGGCCTCGGCGAGCAGCTTTTTCGCGAGGTCGGGATTGAACGGGTAGAGCTGGTCGAGCGACGCCGCGTAGCCGGGCACCGGCGGCGCCACCATCACGCCGACATTGCGCGACTTGCCGCGCATCACGCGCCGCTGGATCGTGTCGAGATCGATGGCGTGCGCCAGCGCCTGGCGCACCTTGAGGTCCTTGAGCGGGTTCTTCTGGCCGGGCGCCACTTGGAGCGAGTCGCGCCAGTTGAAGCCAAAGAAGATCACGCGCAGCGACGGTTCCTCGATCACCTTGAGCCCGGGGGCCGCGGAGATGCGCTGCAGGTCCTGCAGCGGCGCCGGCACGATCAGGTCCAGTTCGCCCGAGAGCAGCGCGGCGACGCGCGTGGCGTCCGACTTGATCGGGCGGAACTCGATGCGCGTCAGATTGTGCTCGACCTTGCGGTCCCACCAGTCGGGATTGACCGACATCA
>CAIOSQ010000143.1 GCA_903860935.1 uncultured Rhodospirillales bacterium
AGACTCATGGCGATGAGGATCGCCGCGATGACGCCGGCGGAGACGACGTCGTTGGCCACCGAGACACGCTGATAGAGGAGCGTCTCGAGCATCAGCACGCGCGAGCCGCCCAGCACCGCCGGCGTGATGTAGGCGGTGATGGCGCCGGTGAAGACCAGCGTGCCCCCGACCACGAGCCCCTCGCGCGTCAGCGGCAGGATCACGCGCATGAACACGGAGATCCATCCCGCGCCCAAGGTGCGCGCCGCGGCGACGACGTCCGGCGGCAGATTCTCGAGCGCGCTGACCAGCGACAGGATCATCAGCGGCAGGAAGAGCTGCACGAGGCCGATGAAGACCGCGGTCTCGGTGAAGAGGATGCGCAGCGGCTGGTCGGACAGGCCGAGCGACAGGATCGCCGCGTTGACGAGGCCGGTACGCCCGAGAATGACGATCCACGCATAGGTGCGCGCGACCGGCGAGATCATCAGCGGCAGGATCATCAGGCCGATCAGCCGCGTACGCGCGCCCGGTGCGGCATCGACGATCGCGAGCGCGACCACGTAGCCGATCGCCGCCGAGACCAGGGTCACGAGCGCGCCCAGCCGCAAGGTCCGCCAGAACACGGTGCGATGGAGCGGATCGGCAAAGAACTCGCCATAGGCGCCGAGGATGCCGCCCGCCGCGCGCGCGGCGTCTAGGAGCAGGACGCCAACCGGCAGCAGGAACCCGACCCCGATCAGCGCCGCCGCGGGCGCGACGAGGAGGAGCGGCGCGCGGCGGCCGTGGAACAAGGCTCTCGGCCTCGCGCGCCGCGTCTCAGCGCGCGATCCGCGCGTTCCAGCCTGCGACCCAGGCGCGCTGATTGGCGAGCGCCTCCGCGGGCGGGATCAGCCGCAGGGTGCCCACGACATCGTCGCCGTAGGACAGTTGCTCGGCGATCGCGGGCGGCAGGCGGACGTCCTTGTTGGTCGGGCTGTCGACGAGATCCATCGCCATGCGCGTCTGCACCTCGGTCGACAGCCACGCGTCGATGAAGCGCAGCGCGAGGTCGCGGTTGCGCGCGCCCTTGACGAGCGTCAGCACGTTGATGCCCCCGGTCTGCCCCTCCGACAGCTTCGCCCAGCCCAGCGGCAGGTCGAGCTTGCGGATATTGGGCCAGTTGAAGCGGCCGGTGACCGCGGCCCAGATCTCCTCCTGCTGGAAGAGCTGGGTCAGCTGCGCGGAACGCTCGTAGAAGGTGACGGCGCTGTCCTTGATCTCCGCGACCTTGGCGATGCCGAGTTGGAAATCCGGGCTCGTGCCGCCATGGGCGCGCTCGGCCATGAACAGCATCAGAGGTCCCTGGGTCGTCGTGATGTTGGGCAATGCGAAGCGCCCCTTGAGGGCCGGCGACCAGAGATCCTTCCACGAGGCGAGTTGCGGCAGCTTGTCGGTGCGATAGACGATGCTGGTCGCGTAGAAGGTGTATCCGACGCCGAAATTGCCGCCGACCGGATCCTTCGCGAAATCGTGCAGACGCGCAAAGTTCGACAGCGCCGCCGGGTCGATCGGCTCGATGAGGCCCTTCTGGGCCGCCTCCGCCGCGTTGACGTCTGACAGGACCGCGACATCGACCTCCGGGCTGGCACGCCGTGCCTCGAGCTTGGCGAGGCGTTCGGCGCTGTTGCCGAGATCCGCGACCACGCGGCAGCCGCACTGCGCCTCGAAGGGGGCGTAGAGGTTCCTGCGCGTCGCGTCCTGCTGGATCGCGAAGGTCGAGACCACGAGGTTGCGCGTCTGCGCGAGGGCCGGGGCGGCGAGACCCAGGACAAGGACGGCCGGCAGGAACGCGGCGTGCACGCGCGACAGGATCTTCATGGATGGTCTCCATCGGGACGGGAGGGCAGGAATTCCGCGGCCAGCGCGTCGATCGCATGCGCGAAGTCGGCGCGCATCGCCGTCCGCGCCCCTGGATCGATCCAGGCCGCGTCGACCGCGTTCAAACAGAATTCACGGATGCGCGGATAGTCGAAGCCGATGACGTTGGCCGCGATCAGATACTCGTTGGTGAGGGTCGTCGGAAACATGCCGGGATCGTCGGCGCCGAGCGTCACCCGCAGTCCCGCCTCCACCATCGCCTTGACCGAGGCCCGCCGCCAGGGGCGCCAGGACCGGCGCGACGTGGAAAAGACGCAGGTGAAGACGACACCCTGGTCGCGACAGCGTGCCACCACGGCGTCATCCTCGAGCACGAAATAGCCGTGGTCGATCCGCTCGCAGCCGAGAAGGTCGAGGCAAGCGACCGTGTTCGCGGCGCTCGGCGCGTGCTCGGACGAATGGGCGGTGCGACGCAGCCCGGCGCGGCGAGCCCTGTCGTAGGCGACGGCAAAACGCTCCGGCGGACCGGCGAGTTCGTAGTCCTCTAGCCCGATGCCGACGATCTCGTCGCGGCGATGCGCGATCACCGCATCCACCAGTTCTTCGGCCATCGCCGCAGGTTGCGCGCGGTTGATGCCGGCGATCATCGCCGCCCCGATGCCGAAATCGCGCGCCGCCGCGCGCGCGCCGGCGGCGACACCGTCGGCGATCGTCTCGTAGCGCACGCCATGGGCGAAGTAGAGCGTCGGTTCGAAGAACATTTCGCAATGGCGGACATTGCTCTTCGTCGCCGCGTCCGCGAAGGCCTCGTAGGCGACCCGCGCGAAATCATCCGCATCGACCAGCGCCGGCGCCGCCCAGCGCGACACCTCGAGAAGGGGATAGGACGGGTCGGGTTCGGCGGCGGGATCGGAGACCGGCACGGGAATGCGCGTGCGAGCGTAGATCGGGTTTGGCCGCGCCGGCGAATTGATGTTGGCGAAGATGGTCAGCGGATCGGCCGGCAGACGGATCCCGCGCCGCGCCGCCAGTTCGGCGAAGGTCTCCGCGCGCATCGAACCGAGCAGATGCGTGTGCAATTCGACCTTCGGCATGCGCCGGATGATGTCGTCGAGGCTCACGGTCCCGCCCTCCCCGGCCCAGTCGTCCCGCAGCGGAACGCCGGGAACATCCGTGCGCGATATACAAGACCGCCGCAGCGTCGGGGAAGTGCCGCGACGCGCGGAACTGGCGCGAGCGAGGCGCCTTCCCGTATCGTCCGCGCATGGATTCGGATCTGCCCATCTGGCGGCGCCTGGTCGCCGGGTTCCGGGCCCTGTTCGGCGGCGGGCGCCAGCACCCGCCCGAGCGTAGCGTCGCCTTCACGGTCGCCGTGATCGCGCTCGCCGCGAAGATGGCAAAAGCCGACGGGCGCGTCACGCATGACGAAATCCGGGTCTTCCGCGACAGTTTCCACGTCGACCATGCCCGCCTCGCCGAGGTGGCGCGCGTCTTCGACCTCGCGCGGCGCAGCACGCAGGGCTTCGAGACCTACGCCAAGCGGCTGGGCGCGATGTTCGCCCATGACCCGGTGATGCTGGAGGAGATCCTCGACATCCTGTTCCTGATCGCCGAGCAGGATGGCGGCATCCGGGACAGCGAATTGCGCTTCCTCGCCGCGACGGCCGCGGCGATGGGGCTCGACGATCGCAGTTTCGCGCGCCTGCGGGCCGGACGCGGCGACGGCGACGCGGCGGCGCACGAGGTCCTCGGCGTTCCGGAGAACGCGTCCCCGGAAGAGATCAAGGCCGCGTGGCGACGCCTGGTGCGCGACCTCCATCCCGACCGGCTCGCCGCCGCCGGCATGCCGGCGGCGTTCATCGCGGTGGCGACGGAACGTCTGATGGCCGTCAATCGCGCGCATGCGCGTCTCCTCGAGACACGCGGCGAGCGCAACCCTTGACCGGCGCAGGGCTGCGCCCCTAGATGCCCGGGCCAGACGGTCGGACGGCCGCGGGCGGTGCCATGCACCGCTCGAGGAAAGTCCGGGCTCCACGGAAGCGAGGGTGCCGGGTAACGCCCGGCGGGTGCGAACCCAGGGAAAGTGCAACAGAAAGGACACCGCCGACGTCCCGGAAACGGGGCGGGCAAGGGTGAAACGGTGCGGTAAGAGCGCACCGCGGGTCCGGTAACGGGCCTGGCAAGGCAAACCCCACCCGGAGCAAGACCAAATAGGGGCGACACGCGTCCGCCGGTCCGCCGGCGGCGCAGGCATGCTTCCGTGCCGTCGCCCGGGTCGGTCGCGCGAGGCGCCTGGCGACAGGCGTCCCAGAGGAATGGTCGTCGCCCGTTCTCCGGAACGGGGCACAGAACCCGGCTTACAGACCGTCTGGCACTTCCTTCCCGCCCATACCCGATCGCCGGAATCGGGTATTGGAACAAACCAACAACATCATTGTATATCAGACTCTTGGCAGATGTTCCTTGCGTTCGGTGGATGTCGAACTGCGGCGTGAAACTCCATCAGGTCCCTTTGACTCCCATATTTTCCCATGATATCCCATTCCATCCCGTGAACGCGGTCCCAACCCCGCTTCCACGGCACGCAAACACCACGCGCATCCCGGCGGCAGGGCGCGCGGGTCAAACGAGGTGGCGGGGCGGGGATGAGGGCGTTCCTCTCCAAATTCACGTTCAAGATCGACGCCAAGGGCCGCGTCTCGATCCCGGCCGCCTTCCGCACGACTCTCGTCGAGTTCGGCTCCAAGGAATTCCTCGCCTTCGAATCGCCGACCGCGCGCTCCATCCACTGCGTCACGACGCAACTCATCGAGCAGCTCACCGCGGCCCAGAACCCGATGGCGGCGTTCGGCGTCGGTGACCCCACCCTCGCCAGCATCGCGCTGCCGGAGATCCACCCGGTCGAACCCGATCCCGATGGTCGTGCGGTTCTGCCGCGCCAGCTGATCGACTACGCCGGGCTCTCCGGGACTGCGTTGTTCGCCGGTCGCGGCTCGTATTTCGAGATCTGGGACCCTGATTCCTTCGCCGCCCACCAGGCCGCCCTGCGCGCGCGGCTCGCGCCGGGGAACACGCCATGAGCGCGCTTCACGCACCGGTCATGGTCGCAGAGGTCGCGGCGGCGCTGGCGCCACGCGACGGCGATATCCTGGTCGACGCGACCTACGGGCGCGGCGGCTACACGCGCGCGCTGCTCGAGGCCGCCCGCACCCGCATCTACGCGATCGACCGCGATCCCGAGGCCATCGCGCATGGCGCGGAGCTGGCGGCGCTGTATCCCGGACGCCTCACGCTGGTCGAGGGGCGGTTCGGCGAGATGGACCACCTTCTCGCCGCGCGCGACGTGCCCCCGGTCGATGGCGTCACGCTCGATGTCGGCGTGTCCTCCCCCCAACTCGACGACGCGGAACGCGGTTTCAGCTTCCGGGCGGATGGTCCGCTCGACATGCGCATGGAGAAGTCAGGTGCCACAGCCGCCGACCTCGTCAACTCCGCCCCCGAGCAGGAGCTCGCGGAGACGATTGCGACATTGGGCGAAGAGCGGCATGCGCGCCGCGTTGCACGGGCCATCTGCGCGGCGCGCCGAGAGGCACCGATCCAGCGCACCCTGGAACTCGCGGAGATCATCCGGCGCGTGGTCCCGCGAGCGAAGGACGGTATCGATCCGGCCACTCGCACCTTTCAGGCCATTCGGCTTCGCGTGAACGACGAACTCGGCGAGCTCGAGCGCGGGCTCGCCGCGGCCGAACGCATCCTGCGGCCGGGCGGCCGCATCGCCGTGGTCAGTTTCCACTCGCTCGAGGACCGGATCGTCAAGCGCTTCCTGCGGGCGCGCAGCGGCGGCGAGGGCGTATCGCGCTACGCACCGGAAATCTCCGGCCCGGCGCCGAGCTTCGACCTGGAAGGCCGCAAGGCGATCGAGGCATCGCCGGCGGAGATCGCCCGCAATCCCCGCGCGCGCTCTGCGCGGCTGCGGATCGCGCGCCGCACCGAGGCGCCAGCGTGGCGCGACGCGGGAGCACGGGGCACATGATCCGGGCCACGACCATCTTCTGGATCGTGCTGGCGGCGATCACGGGCACCGGTCTCTTCCAGCTCAAGCATGTCGTGCAGGACATGGACGAGGAGCTCGCGCGCCTCAACCGTCAGATCCTGGCCGAGCATCAGAACATCCACGTGCTCCGGGCCGAATGGAGCCGGCACAACCAGCCGCAACGGCTCCAGCAATTCGCACAGCGCCATCTCGATCTCGAACCGATGAAGCCAGCGCAGATCGCGCGCTTGTCGGATCTCCCGCGGCGTGCCCCGGCGGAGGCGCAGGCCAGCGCGGGCACAGCAACCGCGCCGCAGCGTCCGGGCGCGTCGAGTGCCCAGGTCGGCCGCATCGTCTCGAGCCGTCCCGACACGGCACGCAGCGCACCGCCGGTCCCCGTCCCCGCTCCGATCGCCGCGCGCCCGGTCGCCGATGCCGGCGCGGCCCTCCAGAGAGGGGGGCCACGCTGATGGCGACGCGCGTCGGCGACATCCTGACCCGCGTCCCCGGGCGCCTGACCCTGGACGGAACGGCGAAGGAAGCGATCGAGACGGCGCGCAACCGCATCGCCTTCGGCGGCGCGGTATTCGCGCTGGCCTTCACCGTGATCGTCGTCCGACTGTTCGACGTCACCGTGTTCCAGGAGCCGCGCGAGGCCCAGCCGCCGCGCGTCGCCCAGACCCAGCGCCCCGAGATGGAGCGCGCCGACATCGTCGACCGCAACGGCGCGCTTCTCGCCACGTCGCTGGTGCAGGCGTCGCTCTACGCCAATCCCAGGCAGGTCCTCGATCCTGCCGAGACGGCCGCGAAACTCGCCCAGACGCTGCCGGGGATCAACGAGCGCGACCTCGCCCAGCGACTGGCCGGCGAGCGCAGCTTCGTCTGGGTCCGCCGCAACCTGACGCCGCGTCAGCAGGACGCGGTGATCCGGCTCGGCCTTCCCGGCGTCCATTTCCAGCGCGAGGAACGCCGCGTCTATCCGCATGGCGAACTCACCGGCCACATCGTCGGCTTCACGGACATCGACAAGAACGGCCTGATGGGCGCCGAGCAGGCCTTCGACGAGAGCCTCAAGTCCCGAAACGAGCCCGTCCAGCTGTCGATCGACATCCGCGCCCAGCATGTGCTGCGCGAGGAGGTCGCGGCAGCCATGAAGGAGTTCGGTGCGATCGGCGGCGCCGCGATGCTGATGGACGTCGAAACCGGCGAGATGCACGCGATGGTCTCGCTGCCGGATTTCGACCCGAATGTCCGCGCCGAGGCGTCGCCCGAGAACCGCTTCAACCGGCTCACCCTCGGCACCTACGAGCCTGGCTCGGCGTTCAAGACCTTCACCGCGGCGATGACCCTGGACTACGGCACCGGTAACATCGGCACGGCCTACGACGCGACGCGCCCGATCTCGATCTCGCGATTCCGGATCGACGACTACAAGCCGCAGCGCCGGGTCATGAACATGTCCGAGGTGTTCATGCACTCGTCGAATATCGGCTCGGTGCGCATGGCCGAGTCGGTCGGCCGCGACCGCCAGCGCGAGTTCCTGCGCCGCGTCGGCCTGCTGCAGGCGCCGCAATTCGAACTGCCGGAGATCGGCGGCCCGCAATTTCCGGCCCAGTGGCGCGAGATCAACATGATGACGATCTCGTTCGGCCACGGGATCTCGGTCAGCCCGCTTGCCCTCGCGGCGTCGACTTCGGCGATCGTCAACGGGGGCATCTACCGCGCGCCGACGATCCTCAGACGCACGCCTGGCGAACGGGTCGCCGGAGAGCGCGTGATCTCGCAGCGCACCTCCGAACAGATGCGGCGGCTGATGCGCCTCGTGGTCGACAAGGGCACCGCGAAGAGCGCGAACGTGCCGGGCTATCTCGTCGGCGGAAAGACCGGAACGGCCGAGAAGATCGTCAACGGAGCCTACAAGAAGGACGCGCGGATCTCGTCCTTCGTCGGCGCCTTTCCCATGAATTCACCGAAATTCCTCGTCTACATGATGCTCGACGAGCCGAAAGGGAACAAATCCACCTATGGCTACGCGACCGCGGGCTGGGTCGTGGCGCCATCGATCCAGCGCATCGTGCAGCGGATCGCCGCGCTCTATGGGATCGAGCCGGTCGACGAGACCGCGCCCACCGTGCGCGACCAGGTCTTCGTGAACGTCGCCGTGCGCTGACGAACGGACATGGACGGGACGGCGACCGACATGCGGATTTCCAGCCTCGTCGAACCGGGAGTGGCGCTGCGGACAGGCGATCCGGCGACGGAAATCCTGTCGCTCACCGCGGATTCGCGGGCCGTCGGTCCAGGCAGCCTGTTCGCCGCCCTGCCCGGAGCGAAGACAGATGGCGCGCGCTTCGTCGCCGACGCGGTGGCGCGCGGCGCGGTTGCCATCCTTGGCGGCGACGGGATCGACGCCCCGGACGGCGTCGCGGTGCTCGCCGCCGCCAATCCTCGCCAGGCGCTTGCCCGCGCGGCGGCCCGCTTCCACGGCGCCCAGCCCCGCATGCTCTGCGCCGTCACCGGAACCAGCGGCAAGACCTCGGTGGCCGAATTCACCCGCCAGCTCTGGGCCGCGCAGGGCAGACAGGCCGCGAGCCTCGGCACGCTTGGCGTGATCGCGCCCGGGCGGCGCGTTGCCGGCGCGCTGACCACGCCCGATCCGGTGGCGCTTCACGCCGAACTCGCCCGGCTGGCGCATGACGGCGTGACGCATGCCGCCATGGAGGCCTCGAGCCATGGCCTCGACCAGTTCCGTCTCGACGGCGTCGCGCTATGCGCCGCGGCCTTCACGAATCTGAGCCGCGACCATCTCGACTACCACGCCGACCTCGCCGCCTATCTCGCCGCCAAGCTGCGGCTGTTCGAGGAACTCCTGCCGCGCGGCGCGACGGCGGTGGCGAACGCCGACGACGCCAATTTCCCCGCGATCGCGGCGATCGCGGCGCGGCGCGGGCTGCGCCTCGTCGGCTTCGGTCGCGGCGGGCGCGAGTTGCGGTTGCGCGCGCGCGCGCCCGACGGCGACGGGCAGATCCTCGACCTCGCGATCGAGGGCCGCGACCTGCGGGTGCGACTGCCGCTGGCGGGCGGCTTCCAGGCGATGAACGCGCTGGCCGCGCTCGGCCTCGCGATCGGCGCCGGCGCGGACCCGATGGCGACGGCGCAGGCCTTCGCCGGGCTCGCCGGCGTCCCCGGTCGCCTTGAACACGTGGCCACCCGCCGTTGCGGCGCCACCGTCTTCGTCGACTACGCCCACAAGCCCGATGCCTTGCGCAACGTGCTCGAGACGCTGCGGCCCCACGCCGCCCGGCGGCTCGCGGTCGTGTTCGGCTGCGGCGGGGACCGCGACCCCGGCAAGCGACCGGAAATGGGCGCGATCGCCGCCAGCCTCGCCGATCGCGTCTATGTCACCGACGACAACCCGCGCGGCGAGGATCCCGCCGCGATCCGGGCCGCCATCCTCGTCGCGTGTCCAGGCGCCACGGAGATCGGCGCGCGCCGCGAGGCGATCTTCCGCGCAGTCGCCGACCTCGAAGCCGGGGACGTCCTGGTCGTGGCCGGCAAAGGCCACGAAACCGGCCAGACGGCCCATGGCCGGACCCTTCCATTCGATGACACCCAGGTCGCGCGCGACGCCGTCGCGACCGCCGATGCCTCGCCGGAGAGCGGCGCATGACCAGGCAACCGACGCTATGGACCAGCGCCGAGGCCGAGGCCGCGACCGGCGGCCGCGGCACGCGCCCCTGGCGCGCCACGGGCGTGTCGATCGACAGCCGCACGGTCATGCCGGGCGATCTCTTCGTCGCGCTCGCAGGCGAGGCGCATGACGGACACGACCATGTCGGCGCCGCGCTGCGCGATGGCGCCGCCGCAGCCCTCGTCGCGCGCCGGCCGACCGATCTGTCCCCCGACGCACCGCTGCTGATGGTCCCGGACACGCTCGAGGCCCTGGTGCGCCTCGGCACGGCGGCGCGCGCGCGCGCGCCGGAGACGCGCGGCGTCGCGGTGACCGGCAGCGTCGGCAAGACCAGCACCAAGGACGCGCTGCGCCACGTGCTGGGCGCCCAGGCCGCGACCCATGGCGCAGCATCGAGCTTCAACAATCACATCGGCGTCCCGGTAACGCTGGCCCGACTGCCGCGCGCCGCGCACTACGCGGTCTACGAGGTCGGCATGAACCACGCCGGCGAGATCGCCCCGCTGGTGCGCATGATCCGCCCTGCGGCCACCGTGATCACCACCGTGGCCCCGGCGCATGTCGAGAACTTCGCCGACGGCATCGACGGCGTGGCCCGCGCCAAGGGCGAGATCTTCGCGGCCGGTGGCGAGACGGCCATCATCCATCGCGACATTCCCCATTACGACAACCTGGCCGAGATGGCCCGCACACGCGGCTTCGCCCGGATCATCGGCTTCGGCGCCGCCGCCGACGCGGCGTTCCGGCTGACCGGCGTCGACCTCCATCCCGATCACTGCGATGTCCAGGCGATGATCGACGGCCGTGCGCTGCGCTACCGCGTGGGCGCTGCCGGACACCACTGGGCGGTCAATTCGCTGGCCGTGCT
Organism: uncultured Rhodospirillales bacterium; assembly: GCA_903860935.1. Lineage (GTDB taxonomy): Bacteria > Pseudomonadota > Alphaproteobacteria > CACIAM-22H2 > CACIAM-22H2 > CAIOSQ01. The sequence continues at coordinate 10,432 of CAIOSQ010000143.1, forward strand.
CGCCGCCGTGCAGGCGCTGGGCGCGGATGTCGACGCCGCCGCGGACGCGATGTCCCAGGTGACCGCGCCGAAGGGCCGGGGCCAGCAGCGCGCGATCGGACCGGAGGGGCGCCGGGCGCTGCTGGTCGACGATTCCTACAACGCCAACCCGGCCTCGATGCGCGCCGCCTTCGCGGTGGCCGGCGGCATCAAACCCGCGCCCGGAGGGCGCCGAATCGCCGTCCTCGGCGACATGTTCGAACTGGGCCCCGACAGCGAGGCCCAGCACGCGGATCTCGCCGCGCCGATCCTGGCCGCCGGCATCGACCTGGTCTTCACCTGCGGTTCGCGGATGCGCCGCCTGCACGACGCGTTGCCCGCGGCGGCACGCGGCGCGCATGCCCGGACCTCGGAGGAACTCGCGCCCGTGGTCGCCACGGCGATGCGCGCGGGCGACGTCATCGTGGTCAAGGGTTCGCTTGCGAGCCGCATGCGCCACGTGGTCGACGCGCTGTCCGCGACCGGCGCAGACGCGACGGCGTCCACAGACACCATACGCTGACGGCACGGAACCGATGCTCCACTATCTCTCCACACTGCTCGCGGACCAGATCGGCCCACTCAATCTTTTCCGCTACATCACCTTCCGTTCCGGCGGCGCCGTGGTGACCGCGCTGATCGTCAGCTTCGTCTGCGGTCCCGGGATCATTCGCTGGCTCAGGTCGCGCCAGCCCAACGCGACGGTGCGCGAGGACACGCCAGAGACCCATCTCGCGAAGAAAGGCACGCCGACCATGGGTGGCGTGCTGATCCTGCTCGCGGTCGCGGTCTCGACGCTGCTCTGGGCCGATCTGCGCAACGGCTATGTCTGGGCAGTGCTGCTCGTCACCTGCGGCTTCGGCCTGATCGGCTTCTACGACGATTACCAGAAGCTCACGCGCCGCGGGCGCGGCATCTCGGCCCGGAGCAAGTTCGGGCTGCAGATCCTGCTCGGCATCTCGGCGGCGATCTGGATCGTGTGGGTCATGCCCGAGCGCGACGCGCTCTCGACGTCGCTCGCGGTCCCGTTCCTCAAGACCGTGCTGCTCGATCTGGGCCTGTTCTTCTACATCTTCGCCGCCTTCGTGATGGTCGGCGCGTCGAACGCCGTCAACCTCACCGATGGCCTCGACGGGCTCGCGATCGTGCCGGTCGCGATCGCGGCCGCCTGCTTCGCGATCTTCGCCTACGTCGTCGGCAACGTCGTGTTCTCGAACTACCTGCTGGTGCATTACGTCCCGGGCAGCGGCGAGCTCGCGGTGCTCTGCGCCGCAATCGTGGGCGCGGCGCTCGGCTTCCTCTGGTTCAACGCACCGCCGGCGATGGTGTTCATGGGCGATACCGGTTCGCTGTCGATGGGCGGTGCGCTCGGCGCCATCGCAGTCGTCACCAAGCACGAGATCGTGCTGGCCATCGTCGGCGGGCTGTTCGTGGTCGAGACCGTCTCGGTCATCGTCCAGGTCGCATCGTTCAAGCTGACGGGCCGCCGCGTCTTCCGCATGGCGCCGCTGCACCATCATTTCGAGAAGAAGGGCTGGAAGGAACCGACCATCGTGATCCGCTTCTGGATCATCGCGATCATCCTGGCGCTCGCCGGGCTGTCGACGCTGAAGCTGCGGTGAGGCGCGGATGACGACGCTCCCCGTCCCCTGCTTCCGCGACGCCCCGGTCGCGGTCCTCGGCCTCGGCAAGTCCGGGATCGTGGCCGCCGAGGCGCTGCGCGCGGGTGGTGCGCGGGTGATGGCATGGGACGACGGCGCGGCGGCGCGCGACGCGGCTGAGCGGCGCGGCTTCGACCTCGTCGCGCCGCAGGACGTCGACTGGACGCGATGCCGGGCGCTGGTGATCAGTCCGGGCATCCCGCATCTCCACCCCGCGCCCCACCCGGCGGCGGCGGCGGCACGCTCCCATGGCGTCGAGATCGTCGGCGACATCGAATTGCTGCGCCGCGCGGCGGCGCCCACGCGCTGGGTCGGGATCACCGGCACCAACGGCAAATCGACGACGACCGCCCTGATCGGTCACGCGCTCGCCGCCTGCGGCGTCGATGCCCGCGTCGGCGGCAATATCGGCGTTCCCGCGCTCGCGCTCGAGCCGCCCGGGAAGACCGGCGCCTATGTGCTCGAGATGTCCAGCTACCAGCTGGAGATCTCGCCCTCGGTAAGCTTCGACGTCGCGGTGCTCCTGAACGTCACGCCGGACCATCTCGACCGCCATGGCGGCATGGACGGGTATGTCGCCGCGAAGCGCGCCATCTTCCGCGGCCAGGGTCCAGGGGCCACCGCCATCGTCGGGATCGACGATGCGATCGGCGCCCGGCTGCACGCCGAGTTGCGCGCCAGCCATGCGGGCGCCACCTACGCGATCTCCGCCGCCGCCCGCGACGCGGCGGATGTGAGCGCCGCCGGCGGCATCCTCGTCGACGCGATCGGCGGCACGCCACGCGAGGTCGCCGACCTGCGCGCGATCGCGACGCTGCCCGGACAGCACAACTGGCAGAACGCCGCCGCCGCCTACGCGGCCTGCCGCGCCATGGGCGCGCCGGCCGAGGCGATCGCGGCCGCGCTCGCCACCTATCCCGGGCTTCCCCACCGCCAGGAGCGTGTCGGCGCGCAGGACGGCGTGGTCTTCGTCAACGACAGCAAGGCCACGAACGCGGACGCGGCCGCCAAGGCACTGGGCTGCTACGGGGCGATATGGTGGATCGCCGGCGGCCTCGCCAAGGCCGGCGGCATCGAGCCGCTCGCGCCCTGGTTCGCGCGCATCCGCGCCGCCTATCTGATCGGCGACGCGGCCGACGCCTTCGCCGCGACCCTCGCGCGCGCCGGCGTTCCGCATCGGATCTGCGGCACGCTGGACGCCGCCGTCGACGCCGCCGCCGCGGATGCGGCCCGTGCCACGGACATCGAGCGGGTCGTGCTGCTGTCCCCGGCCTGCGCCTCCTTCGATCAATTCCCCAA
>CAIOSQ010000144.1 GCA_903860935.1 uncultured Rhodospirillales bacterium
ACCACGATGCCGCTGCTGCGCGCCGTCGCGCTCCGCCCGATCGTGGCGAAGGCCCGGATCACGCACGCGCTCTGCGACGCCGGCCTTGCAGGTGCGCTGGAGGAGGTGATGGCGGAGAGCGAGACGCTGCACGAAGCCCGTCTGTTCGGCGGTGACGGCACCGGATCGCTCGAGATGGCGATGGGCGCGCATGATGGGGCCTTCGCGACGGTCGCGACCGCGGCCGACGATTGCTGTCTGTTCGCGTTCACGTCCGGCACGACCGGCGTTCCAAAGGCGACGATGCACATGCATCGCGACGTCATGGCGATCTGCGCGTGCTGGCCGCGACATGTGCTGCGCGCCGCGCCCGACGATGTGTTCATCGGCAGCCCGCCGCTCGGCTTCACCTTCGGCCTCGGCGGATTGCTGCTCTTCCCGATGTCGATCGGCGCCTCCACCGTTCTTCTGGACAAGCCGACCGCGCCGGCGCTGGTCGATGCGATCCGCGCGTTCGGCGCCAGCGTGCTTTTCACCGCCCCGACCTCGTACCGCGCGATGGCCGCGCGCGGCGCCGAATTGCGGGAGACGCCCCTGCGCAAATGCGTCTCGGCCGGCGAAGCGCTGCCGGCGGCGACGCGCGCCCAATGGCGCGCGGCCACGGGTATCGAGATGATCGACGGCATCGGCGCCACCGAACTGCTTCACATCTTCATTTCCGCGCGCGAGGACGAGGCGCGGCCTGGCGCCACGGGCCGGCCGGTGCCCGGCTACCATGCGCGGGTCGTGGACGCGGATGGCAATGAGGTGCCGCGCGGCGAGATCGGACGGCTCGCCGTGAAGGGGCCCACGGGGTGCCGCTACCTCGCGGACGAGCGTCAGAAAGACTATGTGCGCAACGGATGGAACTACACCGGTGATGCGTACCTCGTCGACGAGGGGGGGTATTTCCATTATCAGGCGCGCACCGACGACATGATCATCTCCGCCGGCTACAACATCGCCGCGCCGGAGGTGGAGGCCGCGCTGCTCGCCCATCCGGCGGTCGCCGAATGCGGCGTGGCCGGGGTGTCCGACGACCTGCGCGGGCAGATCGTCAAGGCCTTCGTCGTGCTGCGGCCCGGCCACGCCGGCGATGCCGCGCTTGCCGAGGCGCTGCAGGATTTCGTCAAGGCGACGATCGCGCCCTACAAATATCCGCGCGCGATTTCCTTCCGCGACGCGCTGCCGCGCACGGAAACCGGAAAGCTGCAGCGCTTTCGCCTGCGGGATCTGCCATGACCACCGCGCCACGCCAGTTCTGCCGCGAGCGCCGGATCCGCTTCGACCATTGCGATCCCGCCGGCATCGTCTTCTTTCCGCAGTATCAGGTGATGTTCGTCGCCCTGATCGAGGATTTCATCGTCGAGCAACTCGGGATCTCCTATGCCGACCTGATCGCGGTGCGGCGCGTCGGGCTGCCGACGGTGAGCCTCGCCTGCGAGTTCCGCCATCCCAGTCGGATGGGCGATAGGGTGACGCTCGGCCTTGCGGTCGCGCGGCTCGGCAACCGGTCGATCGCGCTCGAGATGGAATGCCGCGACGCGGAGCGCGTGCGCGTCGCCGTTCGCCAGACCATCGTGACCACAAGCCTCGACACGCACCGTCCGATCACGATCCCCGCGGATCTGCGCGCGGCCATCGAGGCCTTCGATCCCGCCCTGCGCGGCGCCCCTGCGGAGACGACATCATGACAGCCCTTCTGCCCACCGGCTGGCCGCGCCCGCGCGGCTATGCGAACGGCGTCGCCGCGCGCGGGCGCATGGTCTTCGTGGCGGGCATGATCGGCTGGGACGAAGCCGGCGCATTCGTCGGCGACGACATCGTCAGCCAGTCCCGCCAGGCCCTCGCCAACGTGGTCGCGGTGCTCGCCGCGGGTGGCGCGCGCCCGGAGCATATCGTTCGCATGACCTGGTACGTGACCGACAGGCGGGCCTATATCGCCGCGGCGCGGGATATCGGTCGGATCTATCGCGAGACGATCGGCCATTACGACGTCGCGATGACCGCCGTCGAGGTCTCGGCGCTGATCGAGGACCGCGCGGTGGTGGAGATCGAGGCGACCGCGGTCGTCCCGGATCCCGCATGAGAGAGGCGGCTCGGCCTGGGCGGCGGAGCATCCTCGGCCTGTCGGCCGCGGCCGCTGCGTTCGCCGGCTGCGCGCAGGCTCCCGAAGCGACCCGGATCGCGCTGCCGGTTCCAGGCGGACCTGTCTTCAGCGCCGCCGGCGCGCGCGCGGCCGATCTTGTGCATGACGGCGCGCCGCAACCGGTCGCTGACCGGTCGACCTGGTTCCGGACGCGCCAAGCGGTGGACGGATTTTCGCGAACCGACGCGATCCTGCCTTCCACGCCGGTCGCCGCGGGGCGCGCCGTGATGCCCTGGCGTCGTCCCGGTTTCGAGCCCGCGATCGTCTATGACGGCGCGCCGCAAGCCGGCGGCGCGGGGCGCTTTTCGATCGACCAGTATCTGGAGCGCAACCCCGTCACCGGCCTCGCCATCGCGGTGGGCGACGAATTGCTGGTCGAGCGATACCGCTATGGGCGCCGCGACACGCATCGCTTCACGTCGTTCTCGATGGCGAAGACGGTCGTCGCGATCCTCGTGGGCATCGCCGTCGCGGAGGGCCGGATCGCTTCCATCGACGATCCCGCCGAGCGCTATGTGCGCGATCTCGAGGCAAGCGCGTATGGGCGCACCCCGATCCGGCATCTGCTGACGATGTCCTCGGGCGTCGCCTTCCGCGAGACCTATGACGGCGCCGACGACGTGTCGCGACTGAGCCGCGCGACGGTCGGCGGCGTGGGACCCGGCGGCGCCGACGCCGTGCGGCCCTTCGATCGCCGGGAAACGGAGCCCGGGCTGCGCTGGTCCTATGCCTCGGCGGAAACCTATGTGCTCGCGTTGGTGCTCGCGCGGGCGGTCGAGGGATCCGTCGCGGAATTCACGGCGGCGCGTCTATGGCAGCCGATGGGCGCCG
>CAIOSQ010000145.1 GCA_903860935.1 uncultured Rhodospirillales bacterium
GCTGGCTGCGCGGCATGGTCTGCCGACCGTGCTGGTCGGCCAGGCCTGGCTCGACCGTGCCGATGTCGCGGAGGTGCTCGCCGGACAGGCGCGCTCACCGCTGATGCGCGGCATCCGCCACAAGCCGAAATCGGCCGCCGATCCGCGCGACGCGCGGCGCGGCGCGCCCGGCTCGATGGACGACGAGGCGTGGCGGGCGGGCTACGCGCTGCTGGCGCGGCACGGGTTGCATTTCGAGTTGCAGACGCCGTGGTGGCATCTCGACGCCGCGTGCGACCTGGCGCGCGACTTTCCCACGACGCCGATCATCGTCAACCATGCCGGCATGCCGACGGGGCGCGACGGCGCCGCGCGCGCGGGCTGGCGCGCGGCCATGGAGCGGCTGTCCCGCCATCCGCAGGTCGCGGTGAAGATTTCGGGCATCGGCCTGCGTGGCCAGCCCTGGTCGCTGGAGGTCAATGGCGGCGTGATCGCCGACGTGATCGCGATCTTCGGCGCCGAACGCAGCATGTTCGCGAGCAATTTCCCGGTCGACAGCCTGATCGGCCCCTTCGACACGATCTACACGGGCTTCAAGCGCGCCACCGCCCATCTGCCCACGGAGACAAGGCGCGCCCTGTTCCACGACACCGCGCGCCGCCTCTACCGCATGCCCGGCTGACCCTCGTCCGGGCGCGATCCCGGCGCGCGCGCCGTATCGGGGTGTGATCGTCGGACCGGGCGGGCTTGACAGGGCGGGGCGGGAGGCTGAAACGTCGCCCGCGGATCAAGCCCCCGGAGACACTCGTCCATGGAACTTTCGAACAAGACCGCCCGTCAGCTCTTCGAGGAGGTCAAGGCCAACCCGACGCGCCGCCGCTTCGGCTTCGGGCGCAAGCCGGCGCTGATCAATGTCGATCTGCAGAAGGCCTATACCTGCGTCGGCGAGTTCAAGACCGCCTACGAGACCGACCCGCGCCAGATCGAGTACGTCAATCAACTCTCCGCGCTGTTCCGCGCCGGGGGCTGTCCGGTGGTGTGGAGCTACGTCGCCTACATGACGCATGCCGACGACGCGGGCGTCTGGGGCACGCGCACCGACACGCCGGATTCGCTCCAGAACATCAAGGTCGGCTCGCGCCGCGCCGAGTTCGACGACCGGCTGCAGATCGACCGCGTGCGCGACGTGATCGTCAACAAGCGCTACGCCTCGGTCTTCCACGAGACCAATATCGGCTCGATCTTCACCTATCACGGCGTCGACACGGTGATCGTCACCGGCGGCTCGACCTCCGGCTGCGTGCGCGCCACGGTGGTGGACTCGCTGTCGCGCAGCTATCGCACGATCGTCCCGGAGGAATGCGTGGCCGACAAGCACGAGAGCCCGCATTTCGCCAATCTCTATGACATGGCACTGAAATACGCCGACGTGATGCCGGTGCGCGAGGTGCTCGACTTCATGGCGGCCTACCAGCCGCGCAAGGATTGAGGGCGAGGGCGACATGACCTGGCGCGATCCCGGCCTCTACGATTTTCTGCCCTACGACGAGACGCGTCC
>CAIOSQ010000146.1 GCA_903860935.1 uncultured Rhodospirillales bacterium
CCTGCTGGGTAGCGGTGGCAGCGACATGGTCGTCGTCTCGAACATCGATGGGTCGTCGGTCAGCGTCCGCGACAACAACGTCACCGATCTGTCCTTCGCGGCGGGTGGCGTGACGAACAATTCGGTGGCGCAGGTCGCCATCACGGCTCTGAACGCCTTCAAGGGAACGCTCGACACCGCCCTTGCCAATCTCGGTTCCGACGTGACGCGCATCAAGGCGCAGACCGAGTTTGTCAAGCAGACTGAGGAAACCGTGCGGATCGGCCTCGGCGCCCTGGTCGATGCGGATCTCGCCAAGGAGTCGGCGACCCTGACATCGCTGCAGGTCCGCCAGCAGCTCGGCGTCCAGGCGATCGGGATCGCGAATTCCGCGCCGCAGACCCTGCTCGGGCTCTTCCGGTAAGCGCTAGTGATCGTGCGCCGCGACCGTCGGCCTGACGCCGGCGGTCGCGGATACGCCTTCCGTGTCTTCACGGGGGAACGCGCATGACCAGCATCAACACCAACGCCGGGGCGATCCTCGCGCAGAAATTCCTGCGATCGACCACGGCCGACATGCAGGTCACCCAGAACCGGGTGTCTAGCGGGCTGCGCGTCTCGACGGTGACCGACGACGCCTCGAGCTTCGCGGTCGCCGCCGGGATCCGCGGCGACATCAAGGCCTATACCGCCGTCGCGGCGGCACTCCAGGGTTCGACCGTCGCCATTTCCGTTGCGATATCCGCAGGCGAGATGGTGGCAAAGCGTATCGGCGATCTCAAAGCCAAGACCATCCAGCTTTTCGACACGTCGCTGAGCACCGCCAGCCGTGCGAGCTACATCGTCGACGCGCGATCGATCGCGTCAGAGATCAGCAGCTACCTGGACCAGCATGCAAAATACAACGGCAGGAACCTGATCGGGGTCGGCGGGTCCGATATGACGGTGGTGTCCGCGATCGACGGGTCTGCCTTGGTCGTTCGCGACAACGAAATCTTTGGTTTGGATCCTGATGATTTCGAGCCTGAAAATCATGTTCAGGCCGAGGCATCCCTTGGCATTCTCGCGAACTTCAAGAGGCAGGTCGACGGGGCGCTCGCCAATCTCGGCTCTGACCTCAACCGTGTCAAAGCACAGATCGAATTCGTGAAGCAGACGGAGGAGACGGTGCGCATCGGCCTCGGTGCGCTCGTGGACGCGGATCTCGCGAAGGAATCGGCGACCCTGACGGCGCTGCAGGTCCGTCAGCAACTGGGCGTCCAGGCAATCGGGATTGCGAATTCGGCGCCACAGACGCTGCTCGGTCTTTTCCGGTGACGCGGCCGTCCTGGCCGCGGGGCAGGGCGGATTTGCGCCGTTTACCCGGTGCTCCGCGGTGTGGCCCATCGCCGCCGTCGGTGCCTGAGTTGGCCCTGCCATGGTGAGCATCAACACCAACGCCGGGGCGATTCTCGCGCAGAAATTCCTGCGATCGACTACGGCCGACATGCAGGTCACCCAGAACCGGGTGTCGAGCGGGCTGCGCGTCTCGACGGTGACCGACGACGCCTCGAGCTTCGCGGTCGCCGCCGGGATCCGCGGCGATGTCAAAGCCTACACGGCTGTCACGGCGGCCCTCCAGGGGGCGACGGTGGCTGCGAAGGTCGCTCTCTCGGCGGGCGAGGCGATCGGGGAACGTCTCGGGGCGATGAAAGCCAAGCTCGTGCAGCTCGCCGACGAATCCCTCAGCACGGCCAGCCGGTCCACGTACAACGCAGACGTTTCCGGGCTGGCGTTCCAGGTCAACCGCATGCTCAGCAACGCCAGCTATGCGGGGGTGAACCTGCTCGGCACCGGAGGAGCGGATCTGCAGGTCGTCTCGGGCATAGACGGGGCGTCGATCACCCTGCGCAGTCAGGACGTGGCGAACCTGGTTCCCAGTTCCTTCCAGGCGAGCGGCAACGCGCAGGCGCGCGCCAATCTCGATGCACTGGCCGCCTTCAAGTCGACGCTCGACACGGCGCTCGCCGAATTGGGTGCCGATGTCACACGGATCAATTCCCAGGCCGAGTTCGTGAAGCAGACGGAGGAGATGGTGCGCATCGGTCTCGGTGCGCTCGTGGACGCGGATCTCGCGAAGGAATCGGCGACCCTGACGGCGCTGCAGGTCCGTCAGCAGCTGGGCGTCCAGGCGATCGGGATCGCGAACTCCGCGCCCCAGGCGCTGCTCGGATTGTTCAGGTAAGACGCGCACGGCGTCGCGCGGCCGCCCGTTCCCGCGGGCGGCCGCGTCAGCGCCCCGGCCATCGCCCCACCGCATCTGGCCCCGTCGCGGGTCGGCAGATCCTGCCGACCGCACGGGGTTTTTGGCGTCCGGGCCGGCAGATCCTGCCGTGTCCGCGTCGCGGTGCCGCTTTTGGGAAAATTCCAACACATTGATATCATGAGATAAAAGGGAAGTCTTCATCTGGCACCGATCTTGCGCCGCGTCGCGCATCGGCGGTTTCAGCTCCCGGTCTAAGGGGGCGCCGTCCGGTCCGAACGAGAAACGTTCGGTGTGTCCCAGAAAAGGAGACCCATCATGACTTCGGTGAACACGAATATCGGCGCTATCCTCGCTCAGAAGTTCCTGCGCGTTAACAACACCGAGATGAACGTCACGCAGAACCGCGTCTCGAGCGGCCTGCGGGTGGCAACGGTTACCGACGATGCCTCGTCCTTTGCGGTCGCGGCAGGTATCCGGGGCGACATCAAGGCCTATACCGCAGTCGCGGCGGCGCTCCAGGCGGGCGTCGTGGCCGGAACGGTGGCGGTTTCCGCGGGCGAGCAGATCAGCAGCCGGATGGGAGACATCAAGGCAAAGCTCGTCCAGTTGTCGGACGAGTCTCTCAGCTCGGCAAGCCGGAGCACGTACAACTCCGACTTGACGTCGATGGTGGCGGAGGTGAACGGCTATCTCGCACAGGCCCAGTACACCGGCAGGAACCTGCTGGGATCCGGGGGCGGAGACATCCAGATCGTGAGCAACATCGACGGCTCGACCGTGTCGCTGCGTAACAACGACGTCACGGACCTGTCTTTCGCTGGCACGATCACGAACAACTCGGTGGCGCAGATCGCGCTGACGTCGCTGGGTTCGTTCAAGGCTTCGCTCGACACGGCGCTGGCCAATCTCGGGGCTGATCTCACGCGGATCAAGTCTCAGACCGAGTTCGTCAAGCAGACCGAGGAAACCGTGCGTATCGGCCTCGGCGCGCTCGTGGACGCGGATCTCGCCCGGGAGTCGGCTCAGCTGTCCGCAAACCAGGTCCGTCAGCAGCTCGGTGTGCAGGCGATCGGCATCGCCAACCAGCAGCCGCAGACGCTGTTGGGCCTGTGCCGCTGAAGCCATCGCATCGAAGCGGCCGGTCCTCGACCGGCCGCCACCGATGCAACTACCCGGGCGGTCGCCGCAAGGCGACCGCTCGTTTTCTTTTGGGGGTCCGAATCCTCCTGTCGACCCGGCAAAATCGACCGGTCATTCTTGCCGATGGCTCGTGATTGCCGCCCGAGGAGTTGGCTGAAAATCTCATAACATACTGAAAACAAATAGAAAAACGACATGGCATGGCGCGTGCTTTGACCTCCGCGAGATCGAGGAGATCGCTCCTGCCGGGTGACACGGCCAGGGGCTCTCCCGGACACCAGAATGGAGAGCGTCTGTCATGAACAATTCCGTGATCACCAATTCCGGCTCGATCATCAGCCAGAAATTCCTGCGCGCCAATTCGAACGAGATCGTCGGCGTCCAGAACCGCGTCTCGAGCGGCCTGCGCGTGAACACGGTCACGGACGACGCATCGACCTTCGCGGTTGCCGCGGGGTTGCGCGGCGACATCAAGAGCTACACGGCGATCGCCGCGTCGCTGCAGGCGGCCAAGGTGCTTGGCACGGTCGCGGTCCAGGCCGGCGAGACGATCTCGAAGCGGCTCGAGGATATCAAGGCGAAGGTCGTGCAACTCGCCGACGAGTCGCTGAGCTCCTCCAGCCGCGCGACCTACAATGCCGACCTCAACTCGATGGTCACCGAGGTCAACGGCTATCTCGATCAGGCGAATTATTTCGGCTCGAACCTGCTGGGCACCGGATCGGGTTCCGGCAACGTCCTTGTGGTCGCGAATATCGACGCCTCGGCGCTGACCATGCGCGCCCAGGCCGTTTCCGACCTGGGACTCGCCAGCATCGCGAACGCCTCCGCGGCGCAGGCAAGCCTGGCGAGCCTCGCGACGTTCAAGGGTTCTCTCGATACCGGCCTCGCCAATCTCGGCGCAGACCTCAAGCGTCTTGATGCCCAGGTCGAGTTCATCAAGCAGACCGAGGAAACCGTGCGCATCGGCCTCGGCGCCCTGGTCGACGCCGACATGGCGAAGGAGACCGCCGCGCTTCAGGCCCTTCAGGTCCGCCAGCAGCTGGGCGTGCAGGCGATCGGCATCGCGAACCAGCAGCCGCAGACTCTGCTGAGCCTGCTGCGCGGCTGATCCAGCCCGCACCGGCGACCGGGCCTCGAAGCCCGGAGCGGC
>CAIOSQ010000147.1 GCA_903860935.1 uncultured Rhodospirillales bacterium
AGCGCCGCGGCAAGACCGCCGACATAGGCCTGACCCTCGCCGCCGATGTTGAACAGCCCCGCATGGAAGGCGATCGCGACCGCCAGCCCGGTGAAGATGAAATTGGTCGCGTAGTAGAGCGTATAGCCGATCGCCTCCGGATAGCCGATCGCCCCTTCGACCAGGAGGCCGAGCGCACGCAGCGGGTCTTCGCCCACCGCCAGCACGACGAGCCCGGAGACCAGCAGCGCCGCGGCGAGGTTGAGCGCCGGAAGCAACCCCCACTCGACGGCGCGCGGCAGGCGGGCGCTCACGCCGCCACCGTGTCCGCGGCCCCGCCGGACATGAGCAGACCGATCCGGCGCTCGTCGGCATCGGCCGCGTCCAACTCGCCCGCGATCCGTCCGCCGAACAGGACCAGAATGCGGTCGGACAGCGCCAGGATCTCGTCGAGTTCGACCGAGACCAGAAGTATCGCCGCCCCCGCGTCACGCAGCGCGACGAGGCGGCGATGGATGAATTCGATCGCGCCGATATCGACGCCCCGCGTCGGCTGCCCGACGAGCAGCAGGTCGGGGGCGCGATCCATCTCGCGGGCCAGGACCAGCTTCTGCTGGTTGCCACCCGAGAACAGCGCCGTCGTGAGACGTGGCGCACGCGGACGGATGTCGAATTCGTCCATCAATCGGTCGCAATCGCCGAGCACGGCCGCGCGTCGCAGCAGCGCGCCACGATTGTAGCGCCGGTCGGCGTGGTGCCCGAGGATCGCGCTTTCGCTCGCGTCGAAAGCGGTGATCAGTCCCTGGCGATGGCGATCTTCCGGGACATGGGCAAGGCCGAGGTCGCGCAAGCCGCGGGCGGTGCGCTCCGGCGCGTCGGTCAAGTCACGCCCTTTGAAAACGATCCGACCGCCGCTGAGCGGCGCGCTTCCGGCGAGTGCATCGAGCAGTTCCGACTGCCCGTTCCCCGCGATCCCCGCGACGCCGAGGATCTCTCCCCGCCGCACCGCGAAGGAGACCCCGCGCACCCGCTCCTGCCCGCTCCGGTCGCGCACGCGCAGATCCCTTACATCGAGCACGACCTCGCCCGGCGCGCGCGGCGCCTTGTCGACGCGCAACGTCACTTTCCGGCCGACCATCGCCTCCGCCAGCACCTCGCGGGTCGCCAGGCGCGTCGGCATGGTGGCCACGATCTCGCCGCGCCGCATCACCGAGACGTCATCGGTGACCGCAAGGATCTCGCGCAGCTTGTGGGTGATCAGGACGATCGTCTTCCCCTCGTCCCTGAGCGCGCGCAGGATGCGGAACAGGCGCTCCGCCTCCTGCGGAGTCAGGACCGCCGTCGGTTCGTCGAGGATCAGGATGTCGCAGCCGCGATGAAGCGCCTTCAGGATCTCGACCCGCTGCTGCAACCCCACGGGCAGGTCGCCGACGATCGCGTCGGCATCGATGTCGAGACCGTAATCGCGCGCCAGTCGCGCGAGATCGCGGCGCGCCGCGGCGAGCCCTGGCCCCAGACGCCACCCGCCCTCGGCACCGAGCACGAGATTCTCCAGCACCGTCATGTCGTCCACCAGCATGAAATGCTGGTGGATCATGCCGATCCCCCGGGCGATGGCATCCTGCGGCGAGGCGATCTCGACGGCTCGTCCGCCGATCCGGATCTCGCCCGCATCGGCACGATAGTAGCCGTAGAGGATGCTCATCAGGGTCGACTTGCCGGCACCGTTCTCGCCGACGATCCCGTGGATCGTGCCCGCGGGCACGGCCAGCGAGATCGCCTTGTTGGCGTGAACGGCACCGAAGCGCTTATCGACCCCGACGAGTTCGATCGCAGGTGGCGGCGCGGACGGCGGCGCGCTCACTGCACGGGGCAGGAATTCGCCTGGCGATAATCGACGACCGAGAGCCGGCCGGCGACGATATCGTCATTGGCCTTCCGCACCGCCGCTTCCATCTCGGCGCTGACCAGGCGGCGGTTATGCTCGTCGATCGCGACGCCCACGCCCTCCTCCTTCAGACCGAGATTGCGCAGTCCCGCCTGCCAGCGATTTTCCTTCGCGGCCTTGAAGGCCTCGTACACCGCAACATCGACCCGCTTGATCATCGAGGTCAGCACGCTACCGGGGTGGAGATGGTTCTGGTTGGAATCGACGCCGATCGACAGCCTGCCTTGATCCTTCGCGGCCTGGAGCACACCAAGCCCGGTGCCGCCCGCCGCCGCGTAGACGATGTCGACGCCGCGATCGAATTGCGCGCGCGCGAGCTCGCCGCCACGGGTCGGATCGCGCCACGCCGCGGGCGTCGTCCCAGTCATGTTCTGGATGATCTCGACCCTGGGGTTCACGAAACGCGCGCCCTGGGCGTAGCCGCAACCGAAGGCGCGGATCAGCGGGATGTCCATGCCGCCGACGAAGCCGACCTTGCCGGTCTTCGAGGCCGAGGCCGCCATCATGCCGGCCAGGAACGAGCCTTCCTGTTCCTTGAAGATGAAGCTCTGGACGTTCGGCAGGTTCACCACCGAATCGATGATGTTGAACTTGACGTTCGGGAACTCCTTGGCGGCCCCATCGACCGGAACCGCCTGGGCGAAGCCGACCGCGACGATGACCGTCGCGCCGCGCCGCGCGAGATTGCGCAACGCCTGGTCGCGCTGCGCCTCGCTCGTCACCTCGAATTCGCGATAGGCGATCCCCGTTTCCTTCTTGAACCGTTCGGCGCCGTTATAGGCGGCCTCGTTGAAGGATTTGTCGAACTTGCCGCCCATGTCGAAGACGATGGCGGGGGCGAAATCCTGCGCGGGCGCCGATGCGGCGACCCCGACCATGACGGTGGCGACAGCGAGGGAAAAGAGCGTCTTCATGCGCGAGCCTCCTGGAGGACGGAGCGGCGGCTCCGTCGCGACACCGGGAGGCTACAGGCCCACGATGCCATATCCAAGCGGGGCTCGTGGGCGCATCAGGCCGGCACCCTCCGCGATCGCCGCGCCGCCATCGCCGCAAGCCCGGCGCCGAGCAGCAGGATGGAGGCAGGTTGCGGCACGCCGACCGACGGCGGCTCGCCTAGCGGCGGATCCGGGACGTTGGGTTCCGACAGGCTCGTGCCGTACTGGAAGCTGCCGTTCAAGATGGCGCCGGGCGCGGCGACGTCGAAGCCTGCGGGCAGGCCGGTGAGCACGAACGTCACGGCATTTCGGATCAGGGGCGTGGATCCCGTGACCGGTGCGTTGCCCGTGGTCGGATCGTCAGCTGCGGAGACGATGCCATATTCGAGACCGTTCGGCGCAGCCGGGCCGGAGAGGTTCGAGCCCGGAAACAGCTGGGCCGACCCGAACAGGCCAAAGCCTGCACTGCCGATGCCACGGTCGGCACCGAGCGGCGCCGCTATCCCCTCCCGATAGGCCCATTCACCGCCCACCACACCGCCGGGATCGCTGCCGCCGAAGAGAACGGAGCTCCCCGGGCTCAGCGTGGCCGAAACCGGTGTGAGCACCGGGTTTCCTGCCAGGGAAAAGAAATAGGCCGTCATAACCTGGTCCGGCACCATCACGTCCTGCCCGATATTGGACAGGCGGATGATGAGATCGGGACCGGAATCGGTCAACGTCACGGATCCCGCACGCGGACCGACCGCGCCGGTCAGGGTTATCGTTCCGGCGAGGGCCGGCGCGATCGCAGCGCAGACCGACACGATGCCGGCAAGGGTACACTGAAGGGCGAACCAGGGTCGTCTCATGAGGCCGTCTCCTCTCGAAGGAACGCACGAAGCGGACACGGCTGAGCAAATTCTGTGCCACATCTGGAGCCGAAAAAAAACCTCCTGTTTTCAGTACCTTGAAAAGATCGCCGCCAGGGCGGCGCAAGGCATGTAAAAAATCCCGACAGTCGCGGCTTGCGCCGCCTCAAAGCGGCGGTTGCCGGGCGTGGGATCGGCTACGCACGCGCAGCACTGGGTTTTGTCGCGTGATCGGCGTCTCCGGCGAATACGCCCTAGGCGAGCCCGAGTTCGGCCAGGATCGCTGCGCGATCTGCATCCAGCGCGGGGGCCGGGCGCCGGGTCGGGGGATCGGTTACGCCGGACAGCTTGATCGGGTTGCCGGCCATGCGCAGCGGTCCGATTTCGGGATCGTCCGCCGTCACCACCATGTTGCGCGTCGCGACCTGAGGGTCGGCGAGCGCCTGGGCGACGTCGTTGATCGGACCGCACGGGACGCCGGCGGCGTCGACGACCTCCAGCCAATGCGCCGTTCCGGCGCTGGCCAGCGCCTGCTCGATCTCTGTCTTGAGTGCCGCCGCGTTGCGTGTGCGCAGCTCGTTGCTCGCGAAAAGCGGGTCCGCCGCGAGGTCGGGCCGCCCGAGTGCGTCGGCGAGTTTGCGGAACAACCCATCGTTGCCGGCCGCGATGATCATCCAGCCATCGGCGGTCCTGAAGGCCTCGAACGGCGTGATCGATGGATGCCGGGCACCGAGAGGTCCGGGCACCTGTCCGGTCGACACGTAGCGGGCGATGGCGTTCTCGAGGATCGCGACCTGGCAGTCCAGCATCGCCACGTCGACCTTGCGGCCGACACCGGTGCGTGCCCGCTCGACCAGCGCCGCGTTGATTCCGATCGCGGTGAACAGCCCCGCCGTGATGTCCCCGACCGAGGTGCCGACACGCGTCGGCGGGCTCCCGGGATGCCCGGTCAGGCTCATGATCCCGCCCATGCCCTGGACCACCATGTCGTAGGCGGCGCGGGTCCGGTACGGGCCGGTATGACCGAAACCCGAAGCCGCCGCGTAGATCAGCCGCGGAAAGCGTGGATGCAGGTCGTCCCAGCCATAGCCGAGTTTCTCCATCGTTCCGCCGCGGTAATTCTCGACCAGCACGTCCGCGACGCCCAGCAGACGCTCGAAGATCGCGCGATCGGCCGGTCCCTTGAGATCGAGCGCGATCGATTCCTTGCCCCGGTTGATCGACATGAAATAGGCCGACTTGCCCTTGAGGAACGGCCCGATATGGCGGGAATCGTCACCTACCCCAGGCGGCTCGATCTTGATCACGCGCGCGCCGAGATCGGCGAGCACCATGGTGCAATAGGGCCCGGCGAGGACCCGCGTGAGGTCCAGCACGAGCATGCCCGACAACGGGCCTCCGGCAGTGGTCAAAGGCGCCTCTCCGAACGCGACGGAAGCGGGCGCCCGCCGTGTCCTCAGCGCGCCGGGGCGCGTCGCGGATCGGTGGGCGACGCGGTCCGGCGGGCCGGATCCGACTCCAGAACGCCCTCGAGCCCGAGAGCATTCACGAGTTCGCCGGTGAACGCCAGCAACCTGTAGCCGGCGACGATGCGGGCGAGTTCGGCGGTCAGCAGACGACCGCGCGACACGAACAATTCGTTCTCGGCGTTGAGAACGTCGATCAGGCTACGGCCGTTGTTCACGAACTGGTCGCGATAGGTCTGGCTGATCAAGACATTCTTCTGGACCGCGCTGGCAAGAACCGGGATCCGCTCATCTGCGGTCTGCTTGAGGATCCAGGCCCTGCGGACGTCTTCCTCGGTCGTCCGCGCGGCCACGCTGTTCTGTGCGATGGTCTGCGACATGCGCCCGAGCGAGACCAGACGCTGCGCCGCGTCGGCGCCGCCGCGGTAGAGGTTCCAGCGCATCACCAGCAGCGCCGACATGTCGCTGTCGTCGCCGCGCGTGCCGTCGACGTCGCGGTTGCGCGATGCGCCGATTTCGAGATTGACCCGCGGATAGAACACGCTCTCCGTGCCCTCGACTTCCCGCTCCGCGACCTTGATGTCGGTCTGCGTGACGCGCAGGGTCGGGTTGTTGCGACGCGCGGCGGCGACGAAGCCTTCCAGCGTGCCGAGCTGCGCCGCGCGCATAGCGGGGACGCTGACTTGCGCAAGCATGCCAGGTTGCTGATTGACGACCGCAAGGTAGCGGCTGTTCGCGTCATCGAGCGCCCCACGTGTCTCGAGTTCCGTGGCGATCGCCGATTCGAGACGGGCTTCGGCCTGGTCGGATTCGATGGCGGGAACGACGCCGCCAGCGGCGGCGTCCTGACGGCGCGGACGAAGCGGGGTCCCGTTCACCGCCTTGCAGCGCGCGAACGCGAGGGGATGCTCGGCCGCCGAACCCGGACGCAATCCGGCGCGCGCGCGCGCGATCGGCCAGATCTGGCAGTGCTTGTCCGCGTTCTCGCCCGCCAGTCGCAGCAAGCCCGTCTGACGGAGGATCTCGACATGCGCCTCGATGGCGTCCAGCGCGACGAATTCGACGGCCTCGCCGATGCGATGGGCCGCGGACACGCTGCGCGCCTTCTGGCGAGCGACCTCGCTGTCGGTCTCCCACCCGTCGAAGATGCGTTGGGTCGCGAAAATCCCGGCGTCGCGCCGGGTCAGGTCCGAACTGCCGCCCCGTGCGCGCGTGGAGGCATTTTCCGTGCGCTCGGGTCCCGCGCCGATGCGAAGATCGATCTGCGGCAGGTAAAGGCCCCGCGCGCGCGCTACTTCCTGGTCGATCGCTTCGCGGTTGCGGGCCACGACTTCGATCCGTGGGTTGCTGCGGATGGCGGCGAGGACGGTCTGCTCGAGGGTCTGTGCGGCGCCCGGCGCGGATGTCGCGACCATGGCCGACACCACGCACCCCATCGCCGTCACCCCGCGCAGAAGCGGACCAACCGAAATATTTTGCGTCAATTTCTTCATAACCACTCCTTCACAACAAAACTCTGGCAGCGTCAACGGTAAAATAATGGTTAAATTTTCGATTGCTTAACCTACCGCGCCTAGGAGACCGTGACGGTGCGCGCGGAAGGCCAGATCCTGTAGCGTCAGCGCATTGTCCTTCCGCGACGCACGACCATCCCTGTTCAAGCCCTCGAGATGAACCGAACCGCTGACGTCCCGAACACCGACGAGCTCAGGCCCGAGGCTTCGACGCCTTCGCGTCCGCGCACGGACGGGGGGGAGTTCGACCCGGGCTGGGACGATCCGCTTCTTGGTTGCCTTGCCATCGCCGCGGCGCGGCTCGGAAAGCCCACCAGCCTGGAGACGCTGCGCTCGGGCCTGCCCCTCCATGACCAGAAGGCGACGCCCGCGCTGTTCGTCCGCGCCGCCGACCGCGCGGGCATCAACGCACGCGCCGCCCGCCGAAAACTGGTCGCCGACATCTCGTCCCTCAATCTGCCCTGCGTGCTTGTCCTCGCCGACGGCAATGCCTGTGTTCTCGTCCGCCGCTGGGGAAATGAGGCAGAGATCCTGCTGCCCGAGAGCGGCGGCGGTTCCAGGACGGTCCAGGTCAGCGAGTTGCAGCGCTCCTTCGCGGGAACCGTCCTCTTCCTGCGCGTCCGGCACGGCCCCGATCTGCGCTCCGGCGAGGACGGGCAGCGCCGGTCGGACAACTGGTTCTGGCGCACGCTGAGCGGCCTCTGGCCCGTCTACGGCCATGTCACGGTCGCGGCGGTCGCGATCAACCTCCTGGGTCTCGCCGGCTCGGTCTATGCGATGAACGTCTACGACCGCGTCGTTCCGAACAATGCGACGGAGACGCTCTGGGTCCTGACGATCGGCGTTCTGGTGGTCAACATCTTCGAATTCCTGCTCCGCACCGCGCGCGCCTATTTCATCGACGCCGCGGGCAAGGCGGCCGACGCCGTGATCGCGGCGCGCCTCGTCGAGCATATCCTCGCGATGCGGCTGGAGGCGCGGCCGCAAAGCACCGGGGCGCTCGCCAGCAACGTCCGCGATTACGAGGCGCTGCGCGAATTCTTCACCTCCGCGACCCTGGTGGCGCTGGTCGACCTGCCCTTCGTCGTGATCTTCGTCGCCACCACCTGGGTCCTGGCCGGCCCACTCGCCTGGATCCCGATCCTGGCAATGCCGCTGGTCATGCTCGGCGGGCTGGCGGTGCAGATCCCGCTGTCACGCGCCGTCGAGCGCAATCAGGCCGAGGCGGCACAAAAGCACGCGATCCTCGTCGAGGCGATCGAGGGGCTCGAGATGCTGAAGGTCGCGCGCGGCGAAGGACGCACGCAGCGCCTGTGGGAGCGCGCGGTCGCGGCCGGGGCACGTTCGGCGATGGCGACGCGCGTGCTGTCGACACTGGCG
>CAIOSQ010000148.1 GCA_903860935.1 uncultured Rhodospirillales bacterium
CGCTGCACCTTCTGCATCATCCCCTTCACGCGCGGCCCCAGCCGCTCCGAGCCGCTCGGCGCGCTCGCGGCACGGATCGCCGCGCTCTGCGCAGCCGGAACGCGCGAGGTCGTGCTGTCAGGGGTCGACCTTGCCTCCTACGGTCACGATCTTCCGGGACGGCCCGGCCTGGGCCGCGCGGTGCGACGCCTGCTTGCCAGCCTGCCGCAGCTGCCGCGGCTGCGCCTGTCGTCGATCGATCCGGCGGAGATCGACGACGACCTCGTCACGGCCTTCGCCGCCGAGGAGCGGCTGATGCCCTACGCACATCTGTCGCTGCAATCGGGCGACGACCTGATCCTCAAGCGGATGCGGCGCCGCCATAGCCGGGCGCAGGCGATCGCGATCGCCGCGCGCCTGCGCCGCGCGCGGCCGGACATCGCCTTCGGCGCCGATCTGATCGCCGGTTTTCCGACGGAGAGCCCGGAGGCCGCCGCGGCGTCGCTGCGGATCCTGGACGAGATGGACATCGCCTTCGTCCACGCCTTCGCCTTCGACCCACGACCCGGCACGCCCGCGGCACGCATGCCGAAGCTGCCAGCGACGGAGGTCGCGGCGCGCGCCGCGGCGCTGCGCGCGGCCGGACGCACGCGACTGCGCAGCCATCTCGAGGCACGCGTCGGCCACGAACTCGACATCCTCGTCGAAAGCGAGGGCACCGGCGGGCACGCCGCAGATTTCACCCGCGTGCGCCTCGACCATCCGGCGCCGCGCGGCACGCTGCTGCGGGCGCGCGCTTGCGCGGCGGCGGCGGATCATCTCATCGCAACGACGAGGGCCGTCTGATGGCTTCCTGGTTCCAGCGTCTCAAGACCGGACTTGCGCGCACCACCACGCGCCTCGTCGACAGCATAGGCGCGGCGCTCGGCCGCAAACGCGTCGACGCCGCGACCCTCGACGAACTCGAGGAGGCGCTCATCGCCGCCGATCTGGGGCCGTCGGTCGCCGCCAAGCTCGTCGCGAAGCTGCGCCAGCGCAAATGGGACGGGGAGGTCGAAGTCGATACGGTGAAGCGCGCGCTCGCCGACGACATCGCGGCCATCCTGGCGCCCGTGGCGGTGCCCTTCGCGATCGATCCGACGCGCCGCCCGCATGTCACGCTGGTCGTCGGCGTGAACGGCAGCGGCAAGACGACCACGATCGGCAAGTTCGCGGAGCGTCTTGGACGCGAAGGTCGTAAGGTCGTGATCGCGGCCGGCGACACGTTCCGCGCGGCTGCGGTCGCGCAGTTGGAGATCTGGGCGTCGCGCGCCGGCGCGGAGTGCATCCGTGGCGCCGATGGCAGCGACCCGGCAGCGCTTGCCTATCAGGCGCTGGAGCGGGCCCAGACGATCGGCGCTGACGCGCTGCTCATCGACACCGCGGGCCGGCTGCACAACAAGGCCGACCTCATGGCCGAGTTGCAGAAGCTGATCCGGGTGCTGCGCAAGCGCGACGCAAGCGCGCCGCACCGCATCCTGCTCGTGCTCGACGCGACCACGGGGCAGAACGCCATCCAGCAGGTGGAGATCTTCAAGCAGCTGGTGGAGATCGACGGGCTGATCCTCACCAAGCTCGATGGTTCGGCGCGCGGCGGCGTGCTGGTCGCGATCGCGGAGCGCTTCGCGCTGCCGGTCGTCGCAGTCGGCGTCGGCGAGAGCGCGGACGATCTCGCGGCCTTCGACCCGAAGCAATTCGCGGACGCCTTGTTGGGGGTCGGCACGTGATGCGCCGCGACCACCGCATCTAGCCGTGTCGCTTCGGGATTCATCAACGCGTCGTGGAGATCGCTACGCGTTGTGCATGCTATTTTGTCAAGCCCGAGATGTTGAAAGCGCTTGACACCCTGTGGAATCGGTGGATGGTTATGCGTGCACAGCCTGTCTGTAGGGAGGATCGCCACGCAAATCCTCGGCGGCGCCCGGCGAATGTCACGCGATGACGAACGCCGATCCGCCTTGCGGCGATCCGGGACAGTCTGGTCCACCAGAAGGAGTTACTCCAATGGCAGCGAAGAAGAAGGCGAAGAAGAAGGCCGCGAAGAAGAAGAAGTAATCTTCTTCGTTCGTGCCTCTGAAAATTAAGCACTGACATTCAGTACTTAATTCGGCGCTGGGCGGGCCTCCGCGGTTCGTCCAGCGCTTTTCTTTTGGGCCGCGGATGAATTGCGGCGCCCTTGACCGCGCGCAGGCGCGAGCGGAACGTGCGCGCATCTCGTCGGGGGAATACGTGACCGGACCCACTCGCATCGCCTCGATCGGCGAATGCATGATCGAACTGCGCCATCTCTCGGAGGCGCGACTCGACCTTGCCTTCGGCGGGGACACGTTCAACACCGCAGCTTATCTGGCGCGGCTCGCGGGCGATACGCTGGCGGTCGACTACGTGACCGCGCTGGGCGACGACCCGTACAGCGCGGCGATGCGCGCGGCGATCGCCGCCGAAGGCGTCGGAACAGGCCTGATCGCCGCCCTGCCCGGTCGTTTGCCTGGCCTCTATTCCATCCGCGTCGACGCGCGCGGCGAGCGCAGCTTCCACTACTGGCGACGCGAGGCCGCGGCGCGTGCGATGTTCGACGGCGAGGCCGGCGAAAGACTGGTCGCCGCCCTCTCCACCTATCACTGGCTCTATGTCTCGGGGATCACCCTGTCGATCCTCGAGCCGGCAGCGCGCGAACGCCTGTTCGCCTTGCTCGGGACAGCGCGCGCACGCGGCACCCGTGTCGCCTTCGACACCAATTTCAGGCCGCGGGGATGGCCCGACCGCGACGTCGCGCGCGCGACGATGACCCGCGCGCTCGGCCTGACAGACATCGCCCTGCCGACATTTCCGGACGAGGCGGCGCTGTTCGGCGATGCCGACCCCGACGCCACGGTGGCGCGCATGGCCGCGCTCGGCGTTCCCGAGATCGTCGTCAAGAACGGCCCCGATCCCGTGCGGCTCCGCAGCGCGGCGGGAGACGAGAACGTCGCCTGTCCGCCGGTCGCGGAAATCGTCGACACGACGGCGGCCGGCGACGCGTTCAATGCCGCCTATCTCGCCGCCCGGATCGGCGGCGCGGCCCCGCGCGAGGCGGCCCGCGCGGGTGCGCGCCTCGCGGGAACGGTGATCGGCCATCGCGGCGCGGTCATCCCGCGCGCGGCCATGCCCGCGCCGGAGACGCCGGGGTGCTGAGGATCGACGCGACGATAGCAGGGCTCATCCTCGTCTCGGCGCTGATCCACGCGACGTGGAACGCAATCGTCAAGTCCGACACCGACCGACTGATGTCGTTCGGTCTGGTGATGCTGGTCGGCGCCTTCATGGGCCTCGCCGCGCTGCCCTTCGTGGACGTGCCGCGCGCGGAGGCGTGGCCGTGGCTGCTGGGCTCGGTGACGATCCACGTCTTCTATTACGTGTTCCTGCTGCGCGCCTATGCCCATGGCGATCTCAGCCACGTCTACCCGATCGCGCGCGGACTGGCGCCCTTGCTGGTCGCCATCCTCGCCGGGCGGATCGCGGGCGAGCATCTCGTGGCCCGGGAATCGATCGGCCTCGTCCTGGTGTCCGGCGGCATCGTCGGCCTCGCCTTCGCCCGCGGCCTGCCGCGGCAGGGCGAATGGCGCGCGCTGATCTACGCGGTTCTCACCGGGATCACGATCGCCGGGTATTCCGTGGTTGACGGGATCGGAGCGCGGTTGTCGGGCGACCCGATCGGCTACATCGCCTGGCTCAACCTGCTCGAAGGCCCCTGGGTGTTCATCGTCGCCGCGATGCGGCGGCGGGGTGCGACGCTGGTGTACCTGCGCCATTTCTGGTGGCGCGGCGCCACGGGCGGCGTCATCGCGACGGTCGGCTACGGCATCGCGATCTGGGCGCTCAGTCTCGGCGCGATGGCCCATGTCACCGCGCTGCGAGAGACCTCGGCGCTGTTCGGGGCGCTGATCGGCGCCTTCATCCTGAAGGAGAGCTTCGGGGCGCGGCGCATAGCCGCGGCGGGGGTGATGGTGGCAGGCCTGCTGCTGATGAATCTGCGCCTGTCCTGAGACCGGCGTCAGCCGGTGGCGGTCTCGTCGGGCGGATTGGTGCGCGCCGCGAAATCCGTGCGTGCGCCGATCTCGACGGCGTGATGCAACGCCCAGCGCACGGTTGGGAAGGCGATGTCGTCCCATGGGATCTCGTCCCAGGCGAACAGTTTGACCTCGAGGCTCTCCGGACCCGGCGCGAAGACCGGTTCGTGCAGGCGCGCACGCCAGATCATCTGGACCTGGCTGATCCGCGGGACATCGTAGACCGCGAGCAGGGCGTCGATGTCGATCCGCGCGCGGGCCTCCTCCCAGGCCTCGCGCCGGGCACCGTCGATCGGCGCCTCGTTCAGTTCGAGATAGCCGGCGGGAAGCGTCCAGAACCCGCGGCGCGGCATGATTGCGCGGCGGCACATCAGGAAACGGTCCTCGAACCGCACCACCGACCCGACCACGATCTTCGGATTCTCGTACTGGACGAAGCCGCAATCCGGGCAGATCAGCCTTTCCCGGTCGTCCCCCTCGGGGATCGCGCGCTGTGACGGGCCGATCTTGCGTTCCATGATGTGAACATGCCGCCGGCGCGACCGCGCCGCAACCCTGGCCCGCGCCGTCTCAGACCACGATGTTGAGGAGGCTGCCGCGCGGCTTGACCGGCGCGCTGGCCGAGCCGACACCGGGCACGGCGGGAGCCGTCTGGACCTGGGCGACCGCAGGCGCCGCCGTCTGCTGCGGTGCGCGCTGCGCCGCGACCGTCGCCGCGTTGGCGGCCCGCGCGGCGCGCGCGATGCTCTGCAACTCCGCCAGACGCTCCGCGCTGGCGGCCGGCCTGGGCTCGGTCGCCCGCGACAGGGCGTGCAGGAAAGGGGCACCGGGTCTGATCTGCATGCCCCGTCATTTACGATACGAATTCTAACAAAATGTGAACTGCGCGCCGGCCGTCTCACGTGCTAATTAACGCGCCATCAACGATTTGAGGGCCAATCTCGGTACACCATGGAGACGCTCGGTGAACCCACGGATCTGACGCAACTCGTCGATCTGGCGCGCGACATCAGGCGCAGCACGCCCGCGATCACGCTGTCGCACGGGAAGCTGACGCGCCTGATCAATCTCGCACGCGACCGGTCGCCGGACGCGCGCGCGGACATGGTCGACGCGATCGGCGCCTTCGTCGTCGACCGGGCCGATACGGCGAGCGTCGCCGAGATGAGCCTTGCGTCGGATGTTCTCCAGCGTCTGATGCGCGATGTCGAGACGACAGTTCGTCGCAAGCTGGCCGAACGGCTCGCGCCAGAACCCAAGGCGCCCCCGGCGCTGATTCGCCTCCTGGCCAACGACGAGGCCGAGGTCGCACGCCCCGTCCTTGCGGCGAGCGAGGCGTTGCAGGACGAGGATCTTCTCGAAGTCGTCCGGCACAAGACGATGCAGCATCGTCTCGCGATCTCGCTGCGGCGCAACATCTCCGAGCATGTCAGTTCCTCGCTCATCGAAGCCGGAGAGCCCGACGTCGACGTCTCGCTGAGCGAGAACAAGGGCGCGCGCCTGTCGCGCGGCAGCCTCGAGACGCTGGTGGAGCGCGCGCGCACCGAACCGCGACTGGGCGACCCCCTGGTCCACCGGGCCGACCTCGATCCGGCCCTCGCAACACGGCTCTATGGCTGGGCGTCGGCCTCGGTGCGCCGCTACATCGTCGCCAATTTCGACGTCGATCCCGTGCTGCTCGACGCCGCTATCCGGGATTCCATCGGCAAGGCGAGCGCCGAGCAGCGTCTGCTGCATGAAACCGCGCAGCCGAGCGAAACGCTTGGCCGCGAGATCGACGCGGCCTTCGCGGACGATCCGCACGTGCTCATCAAGCTGCTGCGTGCCGGCGAGGTCGGCCTGTTCGAGGCGTCGTTCGCCCGGATCACCGGCCTGCCGCCGACGATCGCGCGGCGCGCGATCTATGAACCTGGCGGCCGCGCCATGGCCGTCGCCTGTCGCGCGACCGGCATCGAGAAGCCGATCTTCGCGGCGATCTTCCTGCTCGCTCGCCGCGGACGACCGGGCGACAAGACCGTCGATCCGATGGAGTTGCCTGCGGCCCTCACCTTCTTCGATTCGGTCGACAACGCCACCGCGAAACGCACCGTCGACCATCTGCGCATCGCGGCGGCGCAGCGCCGGGTCAACTGATCCCGGCGGCGGAGCGGGTCGCGGATCAATCCGCGAGCGCCGCCACACCCGGCAGGGTCTTGCCTTCGAGCCATTCCAGGAACGCGCCACCGGCGGTCGACACGTAGGTAAGCTTGTCCTCGACGCCGGCATGGGCCAGAGCGGAGACGGTATCGCCGCCTCCCGCAACCGCGTCGAGGGTTCCCGCCGCGACGCGCCGCGCGACGTCACGCGCGATGGCGCTGGTCCCGGCATCGAAGGGCGGCGTCTCGAACGCGCCGAGCGGACCATTCCAGACCAGGGTCCGGCATGGCGCCAGCGCCGCACCGATGGCGGCGACGGAAGCCGGCCCGATATCGAGGATCATGCGATCCCCCGGCACTGCGGCGACCGGCACGATGGCGGTCGGCACGCCGGTGGCGAGCGCCTCGGCCACCACCGCATCCATGGGCAAAACCAGACGCTTGCCAGCGGCCGCGGCATCCGCCGCGATGCGCCGCGCGGTCGGCGCCATGTCGCGCTCGCACAGCGAGCGTCCGACGTCGATGCCCGCGGCGTGAAGGAAAGTGTTCGCCATGCCGCCGCCGATGATGAGGCAATCCACCCGCGCCAGGAGATTGCCCAGCAGGTCGAGCTTGGTCGACACCTTGGCGCCGCCGACGATCGCCGCGAGCGGGCGGCGCGGATGATCGAGCGCGCGACCGAGCGCATCGAGTTCGGCGCGCATCAGCAGGCCCGCGGCCCGGGGAAGCAATCGTGCGAGCGCCTCGGTCGAGGCGTGGGCGCGATGCGCAGCAGAAAACGCGTCGTTGACGAAGACATCTCCGAGTTCGGCCAGTGCGGCGGCGAAACCGGGGTCGTTCGCCTCCTCGCCAGGATGAAAGCGCAGATTCTCGAGCAGGGCGACATCGCCGTCGCGCAGTTCCGTGACCACCGCCGCGGCGTCGGGACCGACGCAGTCGGCCGCGAAGACGACCTTGCGCCCCCCCAGGGCGGTTTCGAGCACCGGAACCAGGGGAGCCAGCGACATGCCGTCCTGGCGGCGCCCGTCCGGGCGGCCGAAATGAGACAGCAGAACGACCCGCGCACCGCGTGCGCAGAGCGCCTGGATCGTCGGCACGAGGCGCTCGATGCGCGTCGCGTCGGTCACTCGCCCCGCCTTCATCGGCACGTTCAGATCGGCGCGCAGAAGAACGCGCTTGCCGGTGACGGGAAGATCGTCGATCACGGGATAGGGCATGGTTGGGTCCGACTCGTACGCAGAAAGACCCTTTTTTACGTTATTACGCGGGGGACTAGAAAAGGCATTTGTGAATTCCCCCCTGCTGATGATACTTTGCCCCGATTGTCGCCGATCGTCTGAGTACATACCGACTATGGGCACGGCGCTACAACGCTTATGGGCACGACAGGGAGTTGCGTGGCATGAATGACACCGGTGAGGGCGCCCCGATCCGCGCCACCGTGAAATGGTTCAACACCGCGAAGGGATTCGGGTTCGTCACGCCTGCGGATGGATCGCCTGAGGCGTTCCTCCACCTCTCGGCGCTGCGCCAGGCAGGATACGAGTCCATCGGCGAAGGGTCCGGCCTCACGGTCGAGCTCAGCCAGAGCCCCAAGGGCCGTCAGGTCGCGCGCGTTGTCGATGTCGATGCGGGGTCGGCGACGCCGGCCCGCGGCGACGGCGGCGGCTTCGGTGACCGCGGCGATCGCGGCGGCTATCGCGACCGTGACCGGGGCGGCTTCGGCGGCGACCGGGGCGGCTTCGGCGGACCGCGCGGACCGCGCGGCTTCGGCGGCGGTGACCGCGGCGGGTTCGGCGGCGGCGGCGGCGGTGGCGGC
>CAIOSQ010000149.1 GCA_903860935.1 uncultured Rhodospirillales bacterium
GAACCCGAAATCTTCCACCGGCAGGCTGGACATCTTCACGCGCGTGATCGCCGACCGTGCGACCTCCTTCGACAAGATCGAGAGCGGCTATGGCGGGCCGCTTTTCCTCGAGGTTGCGCCGCGCACCTTCAGCGTTCTGGTGCGACCTGGCACGCGTTTTTCGCAGATCCGCTTCCAGCGCGGATCGGACATCGCGACCGGAGCGAAGCTGCGTGATCTTCACAAGCGCGTACGACTGATCGGCGGCGTACCCGGCGAGCCCGTGTTTCGCGAGGGCCTGGTGGGCGTGACGGTCGATCTGGAAGGCGACCGGGCGACCGGGCTCGTCGGGTATCGGGCCAAGAAGCATTCCGACGTGATCGACGTGGAGCGGCGCAATCATTACGAGGTCCAGGATTTCTGGGAGCCGATCCGCACACGGGCGCAACGGCTCATCCTCGATCCCGACGATTTCTACATTCTCGTGACGCGCGAGGCGGTCACGATACCGCCCGACCATGCCGCTGAAATGATCGCCTACGACACCATGGTAGGCGAGTTCCGCGTGCATTACGCAGGCTTCTTCGATCCCGGTTTCGGCCATGGCGGCGATGGCGAGGGAAGCCGCGCCGTGCTCGAAGTACGGTCGCATGAGGTGCCGTTCCTGCTCGAGCATGGGCAGACGGTCGGATGGCTGCGCTACGAACGCCTGACTGCGCCGCCCGCGCGGCTCTATGGCAGTACCGCTGGCTCGAATTATCAGCGACAGGGTCTTCAACTCGCGAAGCAGTTCAAACGACCGACGTGATAGGCGGCCAGTCTGAGTTGGCACGGCCGTTGCTGTCCTGAGTGCGCGGCTTTCCGTCGTATCGGCGGTAAGCATCGCCCCAAGAACCGAAGGGATGGTCATGAGCATTCATGTCGCGCTTCGCCACCGTACCCTCTACCGCTACGACCGGCCGATCGCGCTGGGGGCGCAGACCGTTCGGCTCCGGCCGGCGCCTCATGCGCGCACGCCGATCCTGTCCTATGCGCTCAAGGTCGAACCGCATGGCCATTTCCTGAACTGGCAGCAGGACCCGCAGGGCAATTTCGTCGCGCGCATCGTAGTCCCGGAAAAGACGGATCGTTTCGAGGTCACCGTCGACCTCGTCGCGGACATGACCGTCATCAATCCCTTCGATTTTTTTCTCGAGCCCGACGCGGAGTTCGTGCCCTTCGTCTATGATCCCGGACTGGCCGAGGAGATCGCGCCCTTCCTGCGGACAAACGAGCAGGGGCCCCTGTTCTCGGAACTCCTGGCGAGCATCGACCGTGGACGGTCGCGCAGCATCGATTTCCTGGTCGGCCTCAACCGCCGGCTCGCGGGCGACATCCGCTACGTGATCCGGATGGAGCCGGGGGTACAGGATCCGGAGCAGACTTTGGCGCTCGGCATCGGATCCTGTCGCGACAGCGCATGGCTCCTGGTCCATGTGTTGCGTCATCTCGGCATCGCCGCACGGTTCGTGTCCGGATACCTGATCCAGCTGGCGGCCGATCAGGCGCCGCTCGACGGGCCCGCGGGACCATCCGCCGACTTCACGGATCTTCACGCTTGGTGCGAGGCCTATCTTCCTGGAGCGGGCTGGGTTGGCCTCGATCCGACTTCGGGGCTCGTCGCAGGCGAGGGGCATATTCCGCTCGCGGCGACGTCCGAGCCGAAAAGCGCGGCCCCGATTACCGGATCTCTCGAGCAGGCCGAAACCCGCTTTTCCTTCGATATGGAGGTGACGCGAATCCGCGAGGTGCCGCGGGTCACCAAGCCCTACACGGAGGCGCAGTGGATGGCATTGCGCGCCGCCGGCGATGCGGTCGACGAAAGACTGCGGCGCGGCGATGTCCGGTTGACGATGGGTGGCGAGCCCACCTTCGTGTCCATCGACGACCCGGACGGGGCGGAGTGGAACACCGCCGCGCTCGGGCCTACCAAGAGACGCCGCGCGGGCGTGCTTTTGCGGCGGCTGGCTGGGCGCTTTGCGAGCGGCGCACTGTTTCATTACGGGCAGGGCAAGTGGTACCCGGGAGAGCAATTGCCGCGCTGGGCCTTGTCCTGTCATTGGCGCAAGGACGGCGAAGCCATCTGGCGTGATCCGCTGCTTTTCGCGACCGAGGGAGAGGGCGATGGCGCACGCGCGGATGCCGACGACGCGCGGCTCTTCGCCGCCGCGCTCGCGGAGCGCCTGGGTATCGATCCCGACCACGCGATCCCCGGTTACGAGGATGTCTGGTACTACCTCTGGCGAGAGCGGCGGCTGCCGACGAATGTCGACCCGTTCGACGCGCGTCTCGACGATCCGGCCGAGCGTGCCAGGCTCGCGCGTATCTTCGAGAGCGGGCTTGATGCAATCTCCGGCTACGCGTTGCCGCTGCGCCGAGACGCAGGACCGGGCAATGGCCGCTGGAGGTCCGGGCCGTGGTTCCTGCGACAGGAGCGGATGTTCCTGCTGCCCGGCGATTCCCCGATGGGGCTGCGTCTGCCGCTCGACAGCCTCCCCTGGGCGTCTTCGGAGGAGCGCGCGGAGGACGTGCCGTCGGATCCCTTCGCGCCGCGTGCCGCGCTTCCGCCGCGGTTCCAGTCGACCCAACCAGGGCGCGTGTCGACGCGCCCGGAGAAGGACCGCGAGCGTCTGGCGATACAGCGATCCGAGGGCAAGGGCACCGGTCGACGTGGCGAGCGCGCCAGCGGCGTGATCCGCACGGCTCTGTGCGTGGAACCGCGCGACGGGCGTCTGCACGTGTTCATGCCGCCGATCGAGGCGGCAGAGGACTATCTGGTCCTGATCGCCGCGGTCGAGGACACAGCCGCGCGAATCGGACGTGCGGTGACGATCGAGGGATATCCTCCACCGCGCGATCCGCGCCTCGCGCAGTTCAGCGTCACGCCCGATCCCGGCGTCATAGAGGTGAATATCCACCCCTCTTCGACGTGGAACGAACTCGTCGAGCGGACGACCGTCCTGTACGACGAAGCGCGCGCGACGCGGCTCGGTGCGGAAAAATTCATGCTCGACGGACGTCATGTCGGGACGGGCGGCGGCAATCATGTCGTGCTCGGCGCCGCGCAACCGGCAGACAGCCCATTCCTGCGACGTCCGGACCTGCTGCGCAGCCTGGTTGCCTACTGGCAGCACCATCCTTCGCTGTCCTATCTGTTTTCCGGGCTGTTCATCGGTCCGACGAGCCAGCATCCGCGGATCGACGAGGCACGCGGCGACACGCTTCACGAATTCGACATCGCGGCCGCGCAGGTGGATCGCGGAGGCACCGAAGTGTCGCCCTGGCTGGTCGATCGGATCTTCCGCAACATCCTGGTCGATGTGACGGGCAACACGCACCGCGCGGAATTCTGCATCGATAAACTCTATTCTCCTGATGGCCCGGCTGGTCGCTTGGGTCTGCTCGAGTTGCGCGCGTTCGAGATGCCGCCCCATGCGCGCATGAGCCTCGCGCAGCAATTGCTGCTGCGCGCACTGGTCGCCCGGTTCTGGGAGGAGCCCTATCGTCGTTCGGCGATACGTTGGGGGACCCGCCTGCACGACGATTTCATGCTCCCGCATTTCTGCATGCTCGATTTCGGCGATGTCCTTGCCGAACTCCGCGAAGCCGGCTTTGCCATCGATCCGTCATGGTTCGAGCCGCATCGCGAGTTTCGTTTCCCGGTGATCGGCGAGGTC
The DNA here is from genome assembly GCA_903860935.1 of uncultured Rhodospirillales bacterium. Lineage (GTDB taxonomy): Bacteria > Pseudomonadota > Alphaproteobacteria > CACIAM-22H2 > CACIAM-22H2 > CAIOSQ01. The sequence goes on from CAIOSQ010000149.1 coordinate 3,696, forward strand.
GCGTGCCGTGGCATGGAACTCGAACTACGGCACGCGCTGGAGCCGTGGCATGTCCTCGGCGAGGAGGGTGGCGGCGGCGGTACCGTCCGGTACGTCGATTCATCGGTCGAGCGGATCCAGGCGCGGATGACGGGCTTCGTGCCCGAACGCTTCATGCTGGCCTGCAATGGCCGTGCGGTGCCTCTGCGCGCAACGGGTCGCGCCGGCGAGTATGTCGCCGGCATACGCTTCAAGGCCTGGGCGCCCGCGAGCGCGCTGCACCCGACGATCGGTGTCCACGCCCCGCTGGTGCTCGACGTCTTCGATCGCTGGAACGGCAGGTCGCTCGGCGGCTGCACGTATCATGTCGCGCATCCCGGCGGTCGAAACTATGACCGGTTTCCGGTGAACGCGAACGAGGCCGCGGCGCGGCGGCGTGCGCGCTTCTTCGCGATCGGTCATACGCCTGGTGCCATGCCGGAGCCAGCCGTGGCGACGCTCGCGGAAATGCCTCTGACGCTCGATCTTCGGGCTGGCTGACAGGCCGCGGGCGCGGGGCAGGGAAGACGAATGTCTCAGTCGGGCGAAGAGCATGCGGGCGGACTGGCGCGCGCGTGGGTGAGTGCCGCGGCCGATGCCAACGCCTGGGACGAGATGGCCAGCGGTCGCGGCGAGATCCGCGCGCATTGGCGACCGCTCTTCGCCGTGCTCGCGCAGCTTGGCGCCACTGGGCTCGCGCAGCGGGGACTGCGTCTGCGCCAGCATCTCGAGGATGACGGGGTCACGTTCAATCTCTATGCCGCGGGAACGGGACGTGCCGGCCAGGACGGCGCGCTCGATGCGCGGCCATGGATCCTCGACGCGATCCCATTGCTGCTTCCTGCCGCCGAGTGGCGAGCGATCGAGCGCGGCATCGCACAGCGCGCCAGGCTATTCGACCTTGTGCTCGCCGACCTCCATGGACCGCAGAAACTGCTCGCGGAACGGCGCTATCCGCCGCGGCTCGTTTTCGGAAGTCCCGAGTTTTTGCGCGCTTGCCGCGGCGACGGGCCTGCGGCGCCTGGCCATTTCGTCCAGCATTACGCGGCCGATCTCGCCCGCGGTCCGGATGGTCGATGGCGGGTGGTCGGCGATCGGCTCCAGGCACCCGCTGGCGCCGCTTTCGCGCTGCATCATCGACGCGCGATGGCGCGGGCCATGGGCGAGGCTCTCGCGGTACAGGACATCCGGCGCCTCGGCGGATTCTTCGAGACATGGGCGGCGGACCTGCGCGCGCGCGCGCCGTCGCGGACGGAAAACCCCCGCGTCGTGGTTCTGACGCCGGGGCCGTTCAACGAGGCGCATGCAGAACATGCCGCGCTCGCGCGCGAACTCGGCGCAAGCCTCGCGCAGGGCTCCGACCTGACGGCGCGCGATGGCTACGTTCATCTGAAAACCCTCGGTGGTCTCGAGCGTGTCGACACGATCCTGCGTCGCGTCGATGCGGCCTGGTGCGATCCGCTCGAACTGCGAGCGGATTCGGCGCTTGGGGTCGCGGGGCTCGTCGACGCCGTCCGGCATGGCGGTGTGCATGTCGCCAACGCGCTCGGTGCGGCGCTCGTCGAGGCGCCGGCGATGGCCGCCTTCCTGCCGCGCCTCGCGGAGCACCTGCTGGGTGAGGATCTGGCGCTGCCGTCGATCGCGACGTGGTGGTGCGGCCAGTCCTACGCACTCGAAGAAGTCCTCGCGCGCATGCCCGAACTGGTTCTGAGATCCGCGTTGGCGCCGGATGGACGGATCTTCTCCGTTGACCGGGCGGAGCGTGGCGCACGCGAGGCGATGATCGCCGCGCTGCGGGCAACTCCTTTCGATTTCGTCGCGCAGCAGCGGATGGTGCCATCGGTCGCTCCAGGGGAGGGGATGGCCGGTCTGCACCCACAGCCGATCGTCCTGCGCGTCTTCGCGACCGCGGATCGCGGAGGCTACTCTGTCATGCCTGGGGGGCTCGCGCGCATCCCGGCGGGTAGCGATCCTCTGAGACCGGGCCTTCAGCAGGGTGGGCTGAACAAGGACGTCTGGATCGTCGACGATCAGGGCAACGACAGGGCACGTGCAGGCGTCGCCTTACGGGCACCGATCTTGATCCGGCGCACGAGCGGGGAGGTTCCCAGCCGCGCGGCCGACGATCTGTTCTGGCTCGGTCGCAGCGTCGAGCGCGTCGATGGGTGCAGTCGTGTCGTGCGCGCCGGGCTCGAGCGGGCAGTCGCCGTGTCCTGGGGGGCACGCGAGCGCACGGAAATGGCTGTCATTCTTCGCGTCCTCGAGGCGGGAGGCGTCGTACCGATCGACGGTTCTGCCGCCGCGCCCGATGCGCCGCATGCACGGACGCTTCTCCTCGGCGCCTTCGCACCTGGTGGCCTGCCGGAGGCGACCCTGACCACGATCGAGCGCCTGTCCGCGGCGGTCCGCGATCGCTTCTCGGTCGACATGCGCCGGACGCTGAGCCATCTCCTTGGTGATCTGCGTGGCCGGATCGGCGCGATCGACGCAGACGCCGGTCGTCTGCTCGACCTTCTGGACGAGTTGCTGCGCATGTCGGCCGCACTCGCCGGGCTCGCCTCCGAGAACATGACCCGGGGCAGCGGATGGCGGTTCCTCGATCTCGGGCGGCGGGTCGAGCGCGGCATCCATGTCGCGCGTGTCGTGCGATCGACGATCGAGGTGCCGCAGGGCGCATGGGAGGCAGGTCTTCGACTTGCCCTGGAACTCTGTGACTCCACGATTTCGTACCGGACCCGTTATCTCGCGGCCCTGCTGGATGCGCCGGTGCTGGACCTTGTCCTGCGCGACGCAAGCAACCCGCAATCCCTCGCGTTCCAGATCGACGGCGTGCGCGCCCATCTTGCGGCCTTGCCGCGTACCGCCGGCGCGCCGTCTGGTGACGATCTCGTAGCGGTGTTGCGCGACATATCGGCCATCGTCGATACGCTCGGCGGTGCCGGGAAAGCCGGGCGCAGCGGTGCGATCGACGCCCTGCGGCACGCTGCGCTGGCCGTGGAGGCGCGACTGATGACCCTGTCGGACGATCTCAATGGTGCCTTCTTCGCGCATGTCGCCGCAGCGCGGATCGTGGGAGCGGAGTGATGCGGTTCCGGCTTTGCCATACGACGCGTTACGTCTATTCGGGGCCGGTCGACATCGCGCACCACGTCCTGCATCTGGATGTCCGCCGCCTGCCGTTCCAGGACGTGATGCGCTCGCGCCTGTCTTGCGTGCCGGAGCCATCCTCGCTCTCGGAGCGGAACGATCATTTCGGCAACCGTGTCACGCATCTGCACTTTGGGCAGCCTCATGACAGCCTCGCCATCGTCTTTACCGCCGAGGGCAGATTGCACGCACGCAACGTTCCGGACGATTTGGCGACGCCACCATGGGAGACGATCGCGGCGCAGCTGCGGGGCGACGGATTTCCCGAGGTGATCGCCGCAAGCGAGTTTGCGCTGCCGTCGCCGCTGGTACCCTCGCTCCCCGATCTCCTGGCGTTCGCGCGCCCCTGCTTCGAGGCAGGGGCGCCTGTCCTCGTCTGCGCACGCCGGTTGACCCGGACGATCAACGCCGCGTTCCGCTACGATCCCGCGGCGACCGATGTCGCGACGCCGCTGGCGCAGGCCTTCCGACTGCGGGCCGGCGTGTGCCAGGATTTCGCGCATCTGCAGATATCCGCGTTGCGCGGCATGGGGCTCGCGGCCCGCTACGTGTCGGGTTACCTCGCCACGCGTCCGCCGCCGGGCATGCCCGCCCTGCGAGGCGCAGATGCGTCGCATGCCTGGGTATCCGTCTGGTGCGGCGCGCAGGCAGGATGGATCGACCTCGACCCGACGAATGACTGCCTCGCCGGCCAGCGTCATGTAGTCGCCGCTTGGGGGCGGGACTACGCCGATGTCAGTCCCGTGCGCGGGGTCCTGTCCGGCGGGGGCGCGCACCGGCTCGAGGTCGGCGTCGATCTGGACGTGGACGACGGGACGGATACGATGCATGGCGGCGACGGCCGATAGGGGCCGGTTCGAGCGGGGAGAGACGGCGATGTTCTATGGCGAGGTCGAGGGAACGGGTTTCGAGGTTCTGGATTCGCGATTCGAGGCGTGTTTTGCGGGCCATGTGCGGGTGGAGCGCCTGTGGACCGGCTCGCGCTGGGCGGAAGGCCCCGCATGGTTTGCCGCCGGACGCTATCTGGTCTTCTCTGACATACCGAACGATCGCATGATGCGCTTCGACGAGACCGACGGCTCGGTTTCCGTGTTCAGGGCGCCGGCGATGAACTCCAACGGCAACACCGTCGACGCCATGGGACGCCTGGTCAGTTGCGAGCATCGTGGCAGGCGTGTCACGCGCACGGAGGTGGATGGCAGCGTCACCGTGCTCGCGGATCAGTGGAAGGGGCGGCGCTTCAATTCGCCCAACGATGCCGTGGTCAAGTCGGATGGGTCGATCTGGTTCACCGATCCCGATTACGGGATCATGAGCGACTACGAGGGCGAGAAGGCGGTTGGCGAAATCGGCGCCTGCAATGTCTACCGGATCGATCCGGTCACCCGCGCGGTGGATGCCGTCGCGACGGATTTCGTCAAGCCCAACGGCATCGCCTTCTCTCCGGATGAAAGCGTGCTTTACGTCGCGGATACCGGCGGAAGCCACGTGGCCGGCGGACCGCGCCATATCCGGAAACTGGCGGTGAAGGCCAACGGCAAGGCGCTCGGCAAGTCGAGCGTCTTCGCGGAGTGCACGGCCGGCCTGTTCGACGGATTCCGGACCGACACCGAAGGGCGCGTGTGGACCAGCACGGGAGACGGCGTGCATTGCTACCTTCCAGACGGCACGCTGATCGGCAAGGTCCGGATCCCGGAACTCGTCGCCAATGTCGAGTTCGGCGGCCCGCGACGCAATCGTCTGTTCATCTGCGGGACGACGTCGCTTTACAGCGTCTTCCTCACTGTCTCCGGGGCGCGCTGACGCGCCCTGGTTCGCGCCACGCCCGGAGATCGCACCCCTGCCATGCCGCACGCCGACTTCGTCCATCTGCGCGTCCATTCGGCGTATTCGCTCAGCGAAGGCGCGATCAAGGTCAAGGAACTGATCGGCTTGTGCAAGGCCGAGAAGATGCCGGCGGTCGCGATCACGGACACAGGCAACATTTTCGGGGCGCTCGAATTCTGCAGCGCCGCGGCCGAGGCCGGTGTTCAACCGATCCTCGGTTGTCAGGTCTGGGTACGTCACGAGGCGGACGGCATGCGGCAGACGAAAGCGCCCGAGCCTGCCCAACTCGTCTTGCTGGTGCAGAACCGCGTCGGTTACGCGAACATGATCCGTCTGGTCAGCGAGGCGTATCTCGACACGCCTCCCGGCGAAACCCCGCAGACCCGTCTGGAGCGGATATGCGAGTTGTCGGATGGCCTGATCGTCCTGAGCGGCGGCTGCCGTGGGCCGGTGGGGCGCACGCTGCTCGAGGGACGTGCGCCAGTCGCGGAAGCGATCCTGCGCCAATTGGCGACATCCTTTCCCGGCCGCACCTATGTCGAGATCCAGCGACATGGCGGCACGGACGAAGAGCGCACCGAAGAGGCATTGATCCGATACGCCTATGATCTCGGGCTCCCGCTCGTCGCGACAAACGACTGCTACTTCGCGACCGCCGATGTCTACGACGCCCATGACGCGCTGCTTTGCATCGCCGACGGGGCCTATGTGGCGCAGGACGAGCGCCGGCGCCTGTCCGTCGATCATCGCTTCAAGTCGGCGGCCGACATGCGCGCTTTGTTCGCCGATCTCCCCGAGGCGTGCGACAACACGCTGACGATCGCGCGCCGATGCGGTTTCATGCTCGAGCCGGTCAAGAAGCCGACGCTACCGACACCGCCGAAGGCGCGCCTGACGGGGGTCGAGGCGACGTTCCGAGAGCTTGCGATGCGCGGGATGGAGGCGCGGCTGAAACAGGCCGTCTGGACCGAGGCGATGGACGATGCGACGCGCGAAGAGGCCGCGCAGCCGTATCGCGAGCGGCTGGCCTACGAACTCGGCATGATCGTGAAGATGGGCTTCGACGGGTATTTCCTCATCGTCGCGGATTTCATTCAGTGGGCTAAGTCCCATGGCATCCCGGTCGGTCCTGGCCGTGGATCGGGCGCGGGGTCGCTCGTTGCCTGGGCGCTGACCATCACCGATCTCGACCCGTTGCGCTTCGGCCTCCTGTTCGAGCGCTTCCTGAACCCCGAACGCGTCTCGATGCCGGATTTCGACATCGACTTCTGCCAGGATCGACGCGACGAGGTGATCCGCTATGTCCAGCGCGAATATGGAGCCGATCGGGTCGCGCAGATCATCACCTTCGGAAAACTCCAGGCGCGGGCAGTGGTGCGCGATTGCGGTCGTGTCCTCGGAATGCCCTATGGTCAGGTCGACCGCATCTGCAAGCTGATCCCGCAGAACCCTGCCAATCCGGTCTCGCTGCAGCAGGCGATAGACGGGGAGGCGGTACTGCGCCAGATGATGGAGGAGGATCCGGCGATCGCGCGGCTGATGGACATCGCGCTCAAGCTGGAAGGGCTCTACAGGCACGCCTCGACGCATGCGGCCGGTGTCGTGATCGGCGACCGTCCGCTGGTGGAGATGGTCCCGCTCTATCGTGACCCGCGCGCCCCGCTGCCAGCGACGCAGTTCAACATGAAGTGGGTCGAGCAGGCTGGGCTCGTGAAGTTCGACTTCCTCGGGCTCAAGACGCTGACCGTGCTTCAACGCGCCTGCGATCTCGTCGCCGCCGGCCGCGGGACGTCGATCGACACGAGCGCGATACCGCTCGACGACATGAAGACCTACGCCATGCTGACACGAGGCGAGACGGTCGGCGTGTTCCAGCTTGAAAGCGTGGGGATGCGCGACGCCGTGCGCGGCATGCGGCCCGACCGGCTCGAGGATCTCATCGCCCTGGTGGCGCTCTACCGCCCGGGACCGATGGAGAACATCCCGCGCTACAACGCCTGCAAGCACGGCAAGGAAAAGCCCGACTACCTGCACCCGACCCTCGAGCCGATCCTCAAGGAGACGTTCGGGGTCATGGTCTATCAGGAGCAGGTGATGCAGATCGCGCAGGTCATGTGCGGCTATTCGCTGGGCCAGGCCGATCTGCTGCGTCGCGCGATGGGCAAGAAGGACAAGTCGCAGATGGAGGCGCTGCGCAAATCCTTCGTCGAGGGCGCGGTGACCCGCGGCGTCGACGATGCAAAGGCCAGCCACATCTTCGACCTCGTCGACAAATTCGCCGGCTATGCCTTCAACAAGAGCCACGCGGCGGCCTACGCGTTGGTGAGCTATCACACGGCTTGGCTCAAGGCGAACTACCCGGTCGAGTTCATGGCGGCGTCGATGAGTTTCGACCTCGCCAACACGGACAAGCTCGCGACGTTCCGTCAGGAACTGGATCGCCTCGGGATTTCCTTGTTGCCGCCCGACATCAATCGTTCCGAGGCGGCGTTCTCGGTCGAATTCGCCGACGGCGATTCCAAAGGTGCCGTTCGCTATGCGCTGGCGGCCGTGAAGGGTGTGGGGCAGGCCGCCATGGAAGCGCTGGTCGTGGAGCGCAAGGCCAATGGTCCGTTCCGGGATCTCGGCGATTTCGCGCGTCGCGTCGACCCGCGTCAGGTCAACAAGCGCCTGCTCGAACAGTTGGTGAAGGCTGGCGCCATCGACGTCCTCGAACCGAACCGGGCTCGTGCCTTCGCGGCGATCGAGGCGGTGATCGCCGAGGCCAACGCCGAGACCGAAGCGCGCCAGTCGAACCAGTCGAGCCTGTTTTCCGGCACTGGCGAGCGTCCGAAATTCCGGATGCCCAACCTGCCGGACTGGCCATCGAACCAGCGTCTGCAGGGCGAACTTGAATCGATCGGCTTCTATCTGTCTGCGCATCCGCTCGACTCTTATGCCGTCGCCATGAAGCGGCTCGGCGTGGTGCGCGCGGCGGATCTGCCCCAGCGACTTCGTCATGGCGGCGCCGCGCGGGTCAAGCTTGCGGGTTCGGTGATCAGCAGCCGCGAGCGCATGTCCAAGCAGGGTAACCGCTTCGCATTCGTCCAGTGCTCGGATGCGAGTGGCGGGTTCGAAGTGACCGTGTTCTCCGAGGTGCTCGTGATGGCGCGTGAATTGCTGGCCTCGGGAAAGCCGCTGTTGATTTCCGCCGATGCGCGGCTCGAAGACGAAACCATCAAGCTCCTGGCCCAATCCTTCCAGTCCCTGGATGCCGCGGCCGCGAGCGCCGCCGCAGGGTTGCGGGTCGCGATCAACGAGGAATCCGCCCTGTCCGGTCTGCGCGACATCGTGGCGGGCGAGCGGCCCGGGCGCGGACGGATCGTTCTCGATCTCGTGCTGGGCCCCGAGGAGCGCGCCGAGATCCAGGTGCCCGGCGCCTTCCTGGTTTCGGCCGATCTGCGCGCGCGGCTCGGTGGGCTGCCTGGCGTCGTCGAGGTCGTCGAGATCTGAGGCCGGACGGCGGCTCAGGCGTCGATGCGGATCGGCATCGCGCGGTTCACGAACTCGCGCACCGTCTCGATCTCCGTGTCGTTGACGGAAATGCATCCCGCGGTCCAGTTCCACGCCATCCCGTGCGTGGCGACGAGGTCCGTGGGCGGCCAGCCACCATGGCCGTGGATACCGATCTCGTCGCCCAGGCGCTCGCGGGACAGGCCACGCAAGGCGCCTGCCGCGACGTCGCGGGCGTTCGGATAGTCGATTGGATGGAACCATTTCCACCGCGCCGAGCGCCGCGCGGGAAACACCATGTAGTCGCCAAAGGGGGTCCGTGCATCGTCGCGGATCTGCTTGTGCCCGTGCTCTCGACCGAATGCGGCTCGGAATTGATGGACGGGCCTGCCGCTGTCAAGAAGCACCAGGAGATTGGCGCTACGGCGGGCGTAGAGGCTGGGGCCGCGCGGGGCGTCCGCGCGGGCGATCGCGCCGGGCAGGAGCACGGCCGTGGCGAGCAGGATGTGGCGGCGCAACATGAGCCGCGGCAGGGTGGCGCGGTTTTGGCGCCGAGGCAACCTGCCCGTTCGCCACTCCGTCGAGCCGCGCGTGCTGATCGACTGTGGTGCACGCGGCCGCCACGGAGGACACGCCGGCGCTCCGGAACAGCGCTTGGGTCTTGCGCGCCTCGGGGGGAGTGGCTAGAACCCCCGCGTCGCGGTGGGGTGGTCCCGCCGGACGCAACCCTCACGCGGAAATCGCGGCCCGGGCGCCCAATGCGTCGGCCGTTTCCGGTGCCCGAGAGATCGGGTGCAGTTCCGCGGCGGACCAACCGGAGAAAGGATACGCTCCATGGCGATGCCTGATTTTTCCATGCGCCAGCTGCTCGAAGCCGGCGTGCATTTCGGCCACCAGACGCGGCGCTGGAACCCGAAGATGCAGCCTTACCTGTTCGGCGTGCGCAACAATGTCCACATCATCGATCTGCAGCAGACCGTTCCGCTGCTCGGTCAGGCCCTCGAGGCCGTCCGTGAAGTGACGTCGCAGGGCGGTCGCGTGTTGTTCGTAGGCACGAAGCGCCAGGCACAGGATCCGGTCGCGGGGGCGGCGCAGCGCTGTGGTCAATACTTTGTCAACCATCGCTGGCTGGGCGGCATGCTCACCAACTGGAAGACGATTTCGAACTCGATCCGTCGTCTTCGCGACCTTGACGAGCAGTTGGGGAGCGAGACCAAGGGGCTTACCAAGAAGGAAACGCTGAACCTCACGCGCGAGCGCGACAAGCTCGAGCGTGCGCTGGGCGGAATCAAGGAAATGGGCGGGCTGCCCGACATGCTCTTCATCATCGACACCAACAAGGAGTCGATCGCGGTTGAGGAGGCGCGCCGCCTGAACGTGCCGGTGGTGGCCATTCTCGACTCGAACAGCGATCCTGCAGGCATCAGCTTCCCGATCCCCGGCAACGACGACTCGCTGCGCGCGATCCAACTCTACTGTGACCTCGTGGCCGGCGCGGTGCTTGAAGGCCTGCAGGCGGAGATGGTGGCGTCTGGTATCGATGTCGGCGCGCAGGAAGATCTGCCCACCGAGGCGGCAGTGGCTGAAGAGGCGCCCGCTGCGGCGGAGGTCGAGGCCATGGTCGTCGCCGCCGTGACGGAGGGCAGCGAGGAGGCGGCACCCGTCACGCCGGCCAGCCCGGCTCCCCGCAAGGCCGCGACGCCTCGCGCAAAGAAGCGCGCGCCGAGCGCCTGAGCCGCGCGCCTGAAACGAACGCGTGGCCCGGGCTGGATGCTGGACCGGGCCACGACGAACCGAGAACCTGGAAGGACGAGCGACATGGCCGAGATCACGGCGAGCCTGGTCAAGGAGCTTCGCGACAAGACCGGCGCGGGCATGATGGACTGCAAGAAGGCGCTGACCGAGACGTCTGGCGACATCGAGGCGGCGGTCGACTGGCTGCGCAAGAAGGGCCTCGCGGCGGCGGCAAAGAAGGCCGGGCGCATCGCGGCCGAGGGACTCGTGGCCGTGGCGGCCTCCGGGCCGCGCGGCGCGGTGCTGGAGGTCAATGCCGAGACCGATTTCGTCGCTCGCAACGACCAGTTCCAGGCCTTCGCGGCCGCAGCTGCCGGCGTTGCCCTGTCGGTTGGCGGAGATTTGGAGAAGACCAAGGTCGCGGCCTTCCCGGGCGGCGGCACCGTGGCGGACAAGCTGACCAACCTGGTCGCGACGATCGGCGAGAATATGAGCCTGCGTCGTTCGGCGTCGCTGGCCGTGCCGGCGGGCGTGGTCGTGAGCTATATCCATAACGCGGTCGCGCCGGGACTTGGCAAGATCGGCGTCCTTGTGGCGCTCGAGTCGACTGGTGCCGCCGACCGTCTGTCGGCGCTGGGCAAACAGATCGCGATGCATGTGGCCGCTGCCAACCCGTCCGCGCTGGACATCGGCAGCGTCGATCCGAGCGCGCTCGAGCGCGAGCGCGCAATCCTGTCCGAGCAGGCCGCCGCGTCGGGCAAGCCGGCTCAGGTCATCGAGAAGATGGTCGAAGGCAGGCTCCGCAAGTTCTATGAGGAGACGGTGCTGCTCGAGCAGGTCTTCGTCGTCGACGGCGAGAGCCGCGTCAAGGATGTGGTCGCCGGCGTTGCCAAGGAGCTTGGAACATCGGTGAAGCTCGCGGGCTTCCTGCGCTATGCGCTCGGCGAAGGCGTCGAGAAGAAGCAGGAAGACTTCGCAGCCGAAGTGGCGGCGCAGCTGAAACGCGACTGAGACCGGAGGAACGGCCATGGCGGCGTCCGCGCAACCAGGATCAGGGCAACCAGGATCGGGGCAGCCGGAGCCGCCCGCGGGGCCGCGCTACAAGCGTGTGCTGCTCAAATTGTCGGGCGAGGCCCTGATGGGCAGCGGCGATTACGGTCTCGAGGCCGAAACCGTCGGGCGGGTCGCATCCGAGATCAAGGGTGTGCTCGCCATGGGCGTCGAGGTGGCCGTCGTGATCGGCGGCGGCAACATCTTCCGTGGCGTCTCCGGCGCTGCGAAGGGGATGGAACGCGCCTCTGCCGACTACATGGGCATGCTCGCGACCGTCATAAACGCCCTCGCCATGCAAAACGCCCTGGAGCAGCGGGGCGTAGATACCCGCGTGCTATCGGCGATCCCGATGTCGACTGTCTGCGAGCCCTATATCCGGCGGCGGGGCATCCGGCATCTGGAGAAAGGCCGCGTGGTCATCTTTGCCGCCGGCACCGGAAACCCGTTCTTCACGACCGATACGGCTGCGGCTTTGCGCGCCTCCGAGATGGGCTGCGACGCGTTGCTCAAGGCGACGAAGGTTGATGGCGTCTATAGTGCGGACCCAAAGAAAGACCCGAAGGCCGTGCGGTACGACCGGTTGGACTACCTGGATGTCCTTGCGCGCGATCTCGGTGTCATGGACGCATCCGCGATCAGCCTTGCGCGCGAGAGCAAGATACCGATTCTTGTATTCTCGATCCACACGGCGGGCGGATTCGCGGATGTGATCCAGGGCCGCGGGCGCTGCACGATCGTGGCGGACAAGGCCCAGGGCTAAGGTGCCGCAGCCTGCTCGGGATCTCCCGAGGGGTTGGGCGGCGATGGCTCGGGGCGGGCAGAGGCTCAAACCAGAGGGGCGAGGAACGGATCATGTCGGCCAGCGCGAATGTCGATGAACTGAAGCGGCGCATGAGCGGCGCGATCGATCTTCTCAAGAAGGAGTTTTCGGGGCTGCGGACTGGACGCGCGTCGGCGAACATGCTGGAGCCGATCCAGGTCGATGCCTATGGGAGCCACATGCCTCTCAGCCAGTGCGGCACTGTCAGCGTCCCGGAGCCGCGTATGCTCGCGGTCCAGGTCTGGGACCGTGGGCTCGTGAAGGCGGTCGAAAAAGCCATCCGCGAGTCCAATCTCGGCCTCAATCCCATGATCGATGGACAGTTGATCCGCGTGCCGATCCCCGCCCTGACCGAGGACCGACGCAAGGACCTGATCAAGGTCGCGCATAAATATGCCGAGCAGGCTCGCATCGCCGTACGCAACGTCCGGCGTGACGGCATGGAGGCGCTCAAGGCGCTCGAGAAAGCCGGCAAGATTAACGAAGACGATCAGCGCAAGCGCAGCGCCGAGGTCCAGAAGGCGACCGACGATTTCATCAAGAAGATCGACGAGATGCTGGCGAGCAAGGAGAAAGACGTCGCGCATGTCTGAACCGCGCGACGTCGCGCCGATCGTGGCGGGCGCCGGCCTCGGGCCCGTTCCAGCCCATGTCGCCGTCATCATGGATGGCAACGGGCGCTGGGCGAAGCGCCGGGGGCTGCCCCGCGTGGCGGGACATCGACGTGGTGCAGATTCGGTGCGGGCGGTGATCGAGGCGGCCGTCGAGCAGGGGGTGCGCCATCTGACCCTCTTCGGGTTCTCGTCCGAGAATTGGCGTCGGCCGGCCGACGAGATCAGCGACCTCATGGGCTTGCTGCGTCATTACCTGCGTGCCGAACTCGCCGAACTCCATCGCAACGGCATCCGCCTGCGGATCGTCGGCGAACGCGATCGTTTGGCATCGGATATCGTCGCGCTGATCCGTAACGGCGAGGAGACGACCAGCGGGAATACGCGCCTCGAACTGACCATCGCGCTCAGTTACGGGGGCAGGGCCGAGATCGTGGCTGCCGCTCGGCGCCTGGCCGAGGATGTCCTCGCCGGAAAGCTGCGGCCGGAGGATATCGATGAAGATCGCCTGGCGATGCGTCTGTGGACCGCGGGCGTTCCGGATCCCGATCTTCTGATCCGGACATCGGGCGAAAAGCGGGTCAGCAATTTCCTGCTCTGGCAAAGCGCCTACACAGAATTCGTCTTCGTCGACACGCTGTGGCCGGATTTCGGCAAACAGGAATTCGCCGACGCGATCTCCGAGTTTCGCCGTCGTGAGCGCCGCTTCGGATCCGCGGGGAGTTGACCCGTCCGGAGGGACGGCGGGATGGGCGCAGGGATTGCGCACCCGCCTGATCTTCGGTGTTCTGATGGGAGTCGTCGCGCTGGTCATTTTGCGCCAAGGCGACGCTGCATTCGGTGTATTGGTCGCTGTCGGCGCTACGGCGATGGCTTGGGAATGGACGCGCCTGTGCGCGTCAGGACAGCGTTTCGGGCGCGTCGGCCTCATCACGATCGGCGGGTTCCTTGCCGCGATCTGGTTCGCTTTCGTAGGCCAGGTGGGTTCTGCCTTGCTCGTCTGTCTTGTCTCGGCGGTGCTGGCCGCCATGCTCGCGCGTAGCCGTGACGGGATTGGCCCGGGTTGGGCGGCATTGGGTATTCTCTATCTGGGGCCCGCGCTGGTCGCCCTGATCTGGCTCCGCGGGCATGATGATGACGGAGAACGGATGATCCTTTGGCTCATCCTCACTGTCGTCGTGACCGACACGGGGGCCTTTTTCGCGGGACGCCTGATCGGCGGACCGCGCCTCGCGCCGCGGATTTCTCCCAAAAAAACCTGGGCGGGGTTGGGCGGTGCGGTCGTCGGGAGCGCAGTGCTGGGCGTCGTTTACGCCTCGTTCGACGCACGCGCCCCCGATGCCGGAGCGCTGGCCCTGGCGGGAACCGGGCTCGCCTGCGTTGCACAGATCGGGGACCTTGCGGAATCCTGGGTCAAACGCCATTTCGGCGCGAAGGATTCAAGCCACCTCATCCCAGGGCATGGCGGTATCCTTGATCGGGTCGACGGCCTTGTCGCCGCAGCCATCGCCTTCGCGCTCGCGCAATGGATCCTCGACGGGAGATGGCTGACCTGGGGCGCATGATGCGTCAGCGCAGTGAGTGAAGTTCATGCATTGAATTACAAGATATCCTCAAGTGTCTGATTTAGAACAGTTTTCATAATTCGCCCCTGTTGGCGGACCATGCACGGTCTCCCGATCCTCACGTAGAAGGTGAGATATGCTCGAAAACGCCTTTTCCCTAATGACTTACATCGTCCCGTTTCTGCTGGTCCTCACCGCCCTGATCTTCGTTCACGAACTGGGACATTTCTGGGTCGCGCGACGTGCCGGCGTGAGGGTAGAGACGTTCTCCATCGGCTTCGGTCGTGAATTGATTGGGTGGACAGACCGCGCCGGGACGCGATGGAAGATCGGCTGGCTTCCTTTGGGAGGCTACGTGAAGATGTTCGGCGACGCCGACGCGGCGAGTACGCCTGACCGCGCCGCGGAAACCGGCATGACGGACGCGGAC
>CAIOSQ010000150.1 GCA_903860935.1 uncultured Rhodospirillales bacterium
CGACGGCCTGGTCCGCGACATCGTGTCGATCCGAAAGATGAAATTCCCGGTCTTCGCCGCGGGGATCGGGCCTCTCGATTCGAAGGGGCGCGGGATCGTTGCGGAGATCGACGTCCCGGTCGAAGTCGGCGGCGTCCGCATCGAGCCGGGGGACCTTGTCTTCGGCGACGCCGACGGCGTCGTCGCCATCCCCAAGGCGATCGAGGTCGACGTGCTGAAAGCCGCGCTCGAGAAGGTGCTGGGAGAGCACAAGACGCTCGCCGCCCTCAAGCGCGGCGAAAAACTCGCGACCGTCTTCGCCCGCTACGGCGTCCTGTGAGGTGAGCGCCAGCCTGCCCGTTCTCGCGGCCACGGCTGGCGCCCTCTACATCATCACGCCCGGGCCGGCCTTCGTCGCGCTGCTCGGTCTGTGCGCAGCGCGCGGGCGCCGGGCCGGGTTCGGGTTCGTCCTCGGCCACATGGCGGGCGACCTGCTGTGGTCCAGCCTCGCTCTGCTGGCGCTGGTCGGGGCGCAGGCGATCCACCCCGCCGTGTTCGACCTCCTGGGGCTCGCCTGCGGCCTCTATCTGCTCGTCCTTCGATGGCAGGCGCTCAAGGCGCGCAGCGCAGCCGAGGCCGGGCTGGCCCTGTTCGACCGGCCGCTGCGCCGCGGGCTGATCTTCGGCCTCACCAACCCCAAGGGCTATCCCGTCGCCGTGGGCATGTTCGCGGCTCTGCTCGGCCCGCGCGCCGCGGAGCTCGATTTCGCCCTCGCCCCGGCTCTCGTCGCGGCGAGCATGGCCGGCGGCGCGGTCGCCGCGCTCGGCCTTGTCGCCTTCGCCGGTCTGGCGAGCGTGCGTCGGTTCTACACGCGCCGCGAGCGGCTGGTGACCCGTGCCGCCGGACTGCTCTTCATCGGCTTCGGCCTCAGCGCGATCGCCAGCGCCGCCCCCGGCCTGCTCGGCCGACGGCTATAGCTCCGGTCCGTCGAACAGCTTCATCACGGCGATCGCGTCGAGTTCGCCATAGCCCCGCGCGATCGCGAACCGGTAGAGCGTCGCGGCCTGCGCCGTCATCGGCAGCGGCGCCTTGATGTCCTTGGCGACCGACTGAACCATGTCCAGATCCTTGAGCACCTGACGCGCATAGCCGGCCGGCGCGAAATCCCGCGCCGCCATGCGCGGCAGGAAGCGCTGCAGCAGCGGCGAGTCCGCGTAACCTCCACCCAGCGCCTCGGGCAGCCGTTGCGCGTCGATGCCGGCCCGCTCGGCGAAGGACAACGCCTCCGCCAGAACGGCGAACCCCGTGCCGACGATGATCTGATTGACGAACTTGGTCACCTGACCCGCGCCTTCGCCGCCCATATGCGTGAAGCGCTGCCCGAGTTGGGCCATGACCGACTGCACCCGGACGATGTCCTCGGCTGCGCCGCCCGCCATGATCGCGAGCCGTCCTTCCGCCGCCGCGGGCGGACCGCCCGACACCGGCGCGTCCACCCAACCCATGCCGGTTTCCGCCCTAAGCCGTCGCGCCATCGCGACCGAGCGGTCGGGAAGGATGGTCGAATGATCGACGAGGACCTTGCCCGGCGCGGCGCCCTCGGCGAGGCCACCAGGTCCGAATACGGAGTTCTCGACCGCGGCGGTGTCGAGGACGCACATCAGGACGATGTCCGCCGCGCGCGCCACGCTGGCGGCGTCGGCATGCACGATGGCGCCCTGCGCCTCGACGCGTGCCGTTCGCCCGGCGTCGTAGTTCCAGACATGCACGCGATGGCCGAGCGACAGAAGGCGCAGCGTCATCGCCTCGCCCATCAGGCCTATTCCGAGAAAACCGAGGCTGGCCGGCATGAGATTCTCCATGACAAGATCCCCGCAGTGTAGACGATTGGCGCCTCGGCGGGGCGGGATGCGATGGCGAGGTTGCTCACCTGTGGGATCGTCACCTGGGACTGGCTGTTCCGCGTCGACGAGGTTCCGCCTGCTCCGGCCAGGATCGCGGCGCTGGAGTGCGTGGGGACCGGAGGCGGCATGGCTGCATCGGCCGCGTGCGCGATCGGCAGGTTGGGCGGCGAAATCGAGTTCTGGGGGCGCTGCGGCGACGATACGGTCGGCGATGACATCCTCGCCGACATGCGCGGCTACGGGGTGCGGGTAGACCGTGTGCGCAGGATCACGGGGCATACCTCCCCGGTCTCGGCGATCCTGATCGACCGGCATGGCGAGCGCATGATCGTCCCCTATTACGATCCTGCCCTGGACCAGGATCCGTCCTGGCTACCGGTCGCCGATATCGGGCGGTTCGATGGCGTCCTGGTCGATGCGCGCTGGCCCGCGGGCGCCGCGCGCGCCCTCGACGCCGCCAGGGCGGCCGGCGCGATCGCGATGCTCGACGCGGATCTCGCGCCGCATGCGATCCTCGACGATCTCATGGCGCGGGCGACCCATGTCGTCTGGTCGGAGGCCGCGCTGTCCGACTGGTCCGGCAGCAGCGATCCGGAGACCGGCTTGCGGGCCGCGCGACGACGGTTCGGCGGCTTCCTCGGCGTGACGGTCGGTGCCGCCGGCTTCCGCTGGCTCGATGGCGATCGGATGCGCGGCGAACCGGCACCGGAGATCGTCGCCGTGGACACACTGGCGGCCGGCGACGTCTTCCACGGCGCATTCCTGATGGCGCTCGCCGAAGGTCAGACCGTCGCTACCGCCGCACGCTTCGCGAATGTCGCGGCCGCTTTCAAATGCCGCGCCTTCCGCAGCCGCACGACCACGCCGCCCCGCACCGAGGTCGAGGCGTTCCTCGCGACGTGGGCCGCGCCCGGGATGTGAGCCTTGCGACGCGCGCGGAGCGGCGACAAGACCGAACCAATACGGTGCATCGCGCCGACGCACACCAAGTCTATCGCTGTATCCTTTCCCTCCTGCTGGTCATGAGCGCGACCGAAGGGGGGGGCAGATGTCGCTGAAACTGTTCGAGGCGCGGATCTTCAATAGGGACGTTCGCGCTGCAATGCGCGCAGGACGGGCCAACGACACCGCGTTCGACGATTCCTGGGCCGAGACCCGGTTCGTCGAGATCAAGGCGATGAGCGCAGATTTCGCGCGGCAAATCGCCGAACGCCGCTATCCCAAAGACCAGGGCTTCGAGGTCGAAGGCATAGACGAGGCCTGAAAGCCGCGTGTCAGCCGCGCGCCTTGGCGGCTCTCGCCAGGACCTCGATCCGACCCCAGTCGCGCGCGGCGATCGCGTCCTTCGGCATCATCCATGTCCCGCCCACAGCGACGACGTTCGGGCAGTCGAGATACGTCGCGGCGCTCGCCTGATCGAGGCCGCCGGTCGGGCAGAACACGGTGTCCGCGAAGACCGGTGCGAAGGCCTTGAGCGCCGCCGTGCCGCCGGATTGCTGCGCCGGGAAGAATTTCAGGGTCGTGAACCCTGCGTTGCGCGCCACCATGATCTCCGACGCCGTCACAGCACCCGGCAGCCAGTCGAGCGCGACGCGACGCGCCGTCTCGACCATGCCGGGGTCGAAACCCGGGCTGACGGCGAAGCGGGCGCCGGCATTCGCCGCGCGATCGAGATCGGCGGCGGAGAGCGCCGTCCCCACGCCGACACAGGCCTGTGGCATCGCGCGGGCGACCGCCTCCACCGCCGCCAGCGCCGTCGGCGTGCGCAGCGTGATCTCGAGCATGTCGAGCCCGCCCGCGACCAGGGCGCGGCAGAGCTCGACCGTGTCCTCGACGGCGCCGGCCGTGATGACGGGAACCGCGACCGCGGCGCCGAGGCGCGCGCGCAACACCCCGCTCACAGCGTCAGGCCGCCGTCGATCACGTTGACGGTGCCGGTCGTGTAGGCGCTCTCGTCGGAGGCGAGATAGACGGCCAGCGCCGCGATCTCCTGCGGCGTGCCCAGCCGTCCGAGCGGCTGGCGCGCGATGAACGCCTTGCGCGCCTCGACCGGATCGGCGGCGGAGTTGATGCGATCATCGAGCGACGGGGTCTGCACCGTACCGGGGCAGATCGCGTTGCAACGGACCCCGTGCTTGATGAAATCGGCCGCGACCGACTTGGTCATGCCGATCACCGCAGCCTTGGTCGTGCCGTAGACGAAGCGGTTGATGACGCCCTTCACCGACGACGCGACCGAAGACATGTTCACGATCGAGCCGCCGCCATTCGCGACCATCGACGGCAGGAAGGCCTGGGTCATCCAGAACATGGCCCGGACATTCAGGTTGTTCGAGAAGTCCCACGCCGCGTCGTCGCATTCCAGGATCGTTCCGCCGGCGACATAGCCAGCGCAGTTGAACAGCACGTCGAGCGCGCCGACCTCCGCCGCACAGGCCTGGATGGCGGCCTTGTCGAGCACGTCGAGCCGCCGCGTGACGATCCCCGGCGTGCCCGCGAGTTCGCGCAACTTCGACTCGTTGACGTCGGTCGCGATGACATGGGCGCCTTCGCGCGCGAAGGCGAGCGCGCTTTCCCTGCCGATGCCCTGCGCCGCTGCCGTGATCAGGGTCTTCTTGCCGTTCAGCCTGCCGCTCACCTGTGGATCCCCCTTGGAATGCGTCGAACGCGATCAAGCTAGCGGCGGCGCGCGCGCCCTGACAAGCGCCGCGCTCGGGTTCTATACTGGCGGTCCTTCGACAACAGCCAGACCGAGGACATGTCCGATGGCGCTCGCCAAGCTCACGATCCGACTCAATCCGGCCGACAACATCGTCGTCGCCCGCGCCGACCTGCTGCCGGGAACCGAGTTGCCGGACGAGGGCGTGACCGTCAAGGCGCGCATTCCGGTCGGCCACAAGATCGCGACGAGGCCGGTCCGCGACGGAGAACCGATCCATCGCTATGGCCAGATCATCGGCTTCGCGAGCGGCGCGATCGAGGCCGGCGACCATGTGCACACGCATAACTGCGTGATGGGCGATTTCGCCCGCGACTACGCGTTCTGCACACTCGCCAAGCCGACCGACTTCGTCGATCCGCCCGCGACATTCATGGGCTTCCACCGCGCCGACGGGCGCGTGGGCACGCGCAACTACATCGGCATCCTGTCGTCCGTGAACTGCTCGGCGACGGTGTCGAACTACATCGCGAAGGTCTTCGAGGCGAACCCGTTCACCGGAGAAAATCCGCTGGCGGATTTCCCGAACGTCGACGGCGTGGTCGCCCTCACGCACCGCACCGGGTGCGGCATGAACGACGGCGACGCGCTGCAGATCCTCCACCGCACGATGGGCGGCTACGCGCGCCACGCCAATTTCGCCGCGATCGTCAATATCGGCCTGGGCTGCGAGGTCAACCAGGTCGGCGGCTTCATGCGGGCGGAAAAGCTCGAGGAAGGTCGCATGATGCGCGCGATGACCATCCAGGACACGGGCGGCACGCGCAAGACCGTGGAGCGTGGCGTCGCCATGATCCGCGAGATCCTGCCGGACGTGAACAAATTCGTCCGCGCCCCGGCACCGGCCTCCCATATCTCGATCGGCCTGCAATGCGGCGGCTCCGACGGCTATTCGGGCATCACGGCAAACCCCGCCCTGGGCGCCGCCTCCGACCTGCTCGTGCGCCATGGCGGAACGGTGATCCTGTCCGAGACTCCGGAGACCTACGGCGCCGAGCATCTGCTCACGCGCCGCGCGGTCAGCCGCGACGTCGGCCAGAAGCTGGTCGATCTGATGAAGTGGTGGGAGGACTACACCGCACGCAACAAGGGCGAGATGAACCACAACCCCTCGCCCGGCAACAAGGCGGGCGGCATCACGACGATCCTCGAGAAGTCGCTCGGCGCCGCCGCGAAGGCCGGATCGACCAACCTGGTCGATGTCGTCGGCTACGCGGAGGCCATCACGAAGCGCGGCTTCGTGTTCATGGACACGCCGGGCTACGACCCGGTGGCGGCGACAGGACAGGTCGCGGGTGGCGCCAACATGATCTGCTTCACCACCGGGCGCGGCTCCGTCTATGGCTGCAAGCCCGCGCCGTCGATCAAGCTCGCCACCAATAGCGGCCTCTACAAGCGCATGACCGACGACATGGACATCAATTGCGGCACGATCGTCGACGGCGAGGAGACGGTGCAGCAATGCGGCCAACGCATCTTCGAGTACATCCTCGAGATCGCGTCCGGAAAGCAGTCCAAGTCCGAGGCGCTCGGTTTCGGCGCCGACGAATTCGCGCCGTGGACGATCGGCGCGACGATGTGACGACAAGCGGCGCGGCGACGGCTCAGGCCATCGCCGCGCCGCGCACCACGGCGGCGGCGCCCTCTCGCTCCAGGCGTTCGAGCCAATGGACGAGCAGGCGCCGAAACGGTTCGGCGCGAGGAAGCGCGTCGCCGAAGACCTGACGAAGCCCCAGCAGGCGGTCGACACGCTCCGCCGGCGCAAAATCCGCGTGACGCGCGAGTTCTCCGGCCAGGGGATCGCGGATCTCGATCGGCCCGCCACGTTCGTCGGCGCCGCGCACATAGCGCATCCAGGCCGCCACGCCGAGCGTCGCCACCTCGATGCTCCGCCCGGCGGCGAGATTGTCGGCGATCGTCGCCAACAGCCGCTGCGGCAGCTTCTGCGTCCCATCCATGGCGATCTGCCAGGTCCGGTGCGCCAGATGGGGATTGGAGAAGCGCGCGAGCAACTGCGCCCGATATCCCGCCAGATCGGTGCCGGCGGGCAGCGTGAGCGTCGGCGCCGCCTCGTCCCAGAGACGGCCGACCAGGGTGGCGAAGCCAGGTGCCGCGATCGCCTCCGCCACATACGCATGTCCGGCCAGATAACCGAGATAGGCGATGGTCGAGTGGCTCCCGTTGAGAAGCCGCAGTTTCATGTGCTCGAAAGGCGCCACGTCCCGGACGAGCGTCGCGCCGCCGCTTTCCCAGTCCGGACGACCGGCACGGAACCGGTCCTCGATCACCCATTGGGAAAATGGCTCGGTGACCACGCAAGCCTCGTCGCGCAGGCCGAGCAGGCTCGCCACAGTGTCGCGATCCGCGTCGGTGACCGCAGGGACGATGCGGTCGACCATCGCGGACGGGCAATCGATCTCCGCATCGATCCAGTCCGCCAGGCCGGGATCGCGCAACGCCGCGAAGCGGCGCACGAGGCGATACGTCGCCGCGCCGTTTTCCGGGAGATTGTCGCAGCTGAGCAAGGCCAGCCCCCCGACCCCCGCGGCCCGTCGCGCCGCCAGCCCGGCGACGATCAGCCCCAGCGTGGAGCGCGGCGCGCCATGTCCGCCGAGATCGGCGCGGATGTCCGGATGCCCCTCGTCGAGATCGCCACGCGCCGGATCCCGGCAATAACCCTTCTCGGTTACGGTCAGCGTCACGATCCGAGTCGCGGGCCGCGCGATCGCCGCCACGGCCTCGCCCAACCGCGCGGGCCCGATCGTCTCCCGCAGCGTGGCGTTGATGGTCAGGACTGGGCTTTGCGTCCCGCGCACGAGGACGGAAAAAAGCCCGTCCTGAGGCGCGAGGCGCGATGGAACGTCATCGCCGCGCAGACTGACGGCCGCCACGCCCCAATCGCCGCCGCTCGCCTCGATGGCGGCCTGCGTATGCATCGCCTGATGCGCCCGATGAAAGGCGCCGCAGCCGAGATGGACGATGCCCGTCGCGAGCCACTCCGGATCGAAGCGCGGCAGGCGGACACGGCCGCGCGTGGCGATCAGCGTCGCCAGCGACAGCCGCCCCGTCATGGACCGGTCTCAGCCGCGATTGGGTGCCAGATCGTCCTCGATATGCGCGTGGATGAGCGCGTCGATCGAGTCGTCCGTGGCGAATCCCATCGCCTTGGCGCGGGTCGAGGCCAGCTTCTTCGGCCAGCCATCGACGATCTTCTGGATCATCGGATCCGGCTGCCACTTGATGCGGCGATAGGCGTCTTCGCCCGCGACCCGACGCAGCGCGTCGGCCATGTCCTGCACGGTCGCGTCGAGCGACGGCAAGGTCAGCGAACGGTTCCAGCCCCAGGTGCTGCCCGGCAGATCATGGGCACGGATGAAGGCCTCCACCGTCTTGCGCGGGCTCAGCAGCGGCATCCAGTTGTCGGGCCGCACCGGGCAGATCGCGTCCTGCCCCGCGAGCGGTTCGCGAATGATCGAGGACGCGAAGGTCGACGCGGCAAGGTTTGGCTTGCCAGGACGCACGACGATCGTCGGCAGGCGCAGGCAGCGCCCGTCGAGATAGCCCTTGCGCGTGTAGTCGGCGATGAGCATCTCCCCCATCGCCTTCTGGATGCCATAGGAAGTCTGCGGCGTCAGCGGCTGATCGTCGGTCAGACGCTCCGGCAGGTCGCCGCCATAGACCGCGATCGACGAGGTGAAGACGAGGCGCGGCTTGGTCCCGAGCGCACGGCAGGCCTCCAGCACCAGCCGGGTGCCGTCGAGATTGACCCGGTATCCGAGATCGAAATCCTTCTCCGCGCCGGCGCTGACCACCGCCGCGAAGTGGAAGACCGCGCCCGTATCCGGTGTGATCAGACGCTTGATCAGATCGGCATCGTAGATCTGGCCGGTGACGACCTCGACACGGGGATCATTGGGGACGTCCGGCGCGGTGGCCACGTCCATCAGGACCAGCTTGTCGATCTTCACGGGGTTGCCGTCGGGCGACAGCGTCCCCTGCTCGAGAAGCTTGCGGGCAAGTTTCTTGCCCAGCATGCCGGTTCCGCCGGTGATGACGACTTTCATTGTCGGTTCCTCGATACGTGACGTTCAGGAGTTCGGACCGCGGTCCATCGAATAGGGCTGCCAGCGGCGCAGGTCTGCGCCGCCGAGCACGGTCGGATTGACGCAGGACAGCGGCCAGCGGCCGGAGAGGACGAGCGCCAGTTCCTGACCGACCCGGCGCTTGCGCGCAGGATCGAAGCGCGCGGAGGCCGAGGCGTTGTGCGGGGCCAGGATGACATGCGGCATCCGCAACAGCTTGTTGTCGGGCTTCGGCGGCTCGACCTCGAAGACGTCGAGCCCCGCGCCGGCGATCCATCCCTCTTCGAGGGCCTGGATCA
>CAIOSQ010000151.1 GCA_903860935.1 uncultured Rhodospirillales bacterium
CAATTGGTCGCCGCCGGAGCGATCGGACGGGTGATCCATACGGCCGGTCTCGGTCCGCGTCGGCTGAACCGGCCGCTGCGTCCGGACTGGTTCTTTCGCCGCGACGCCCATGGCGGGATCCCGGTCGATATCGCGTCGCACAAATTCGACCAGTTCCTGTTCTTCACCGGTTCCACGGATGCCTGGATCGTTGCCGCCCGGGTCGCAAACATGGCCCATCCAGATCCAGGCGACCCCGAGTTCGAGGATCCGGGCGAGGTGATGCTGCGCAGCTCTCAGGCTTCGGGTTATTTCCGCGTGGACTGGTTCACGCCCGACGGCCTGCCGACCTGGGGCGACGGGAGGCTCACCATGCCTCGGCACCGCGGGCTATATCGAACTGCGCAAAAACATCGACATCGTCGGCCGACCGGGTATCGACCATCTGTTCCTGGTCGACGGGAAGGGCATGCGGCACATCGATTGCGCCGATTGCGATCTGCCCTGTTGCCGCAGCCTGCGCGCCGACATCTTCGACCGCACGGAGACCGCGATGCCGCAGGCCCATTGCTTCAAGGTCTGCGAACTGGCGTTGCGGGCCCAGGACGTCGCATCCCGGGGGAGCGAGGTTTCGCGCCTGGCGCGCTGACCGGCGCGTTCTTGCGGTGGACAGCCAGGACGGCTTTGTCTATAAGCGCGCGGTCTCGCTGACGCGCCGTGCCCAGGTAGCTCAGTTGGTAGAGCATGCGACTGAAAATCGCAGTGTCGCTGGTTCGATTCCGGCCCTGGGCACCATCTTCCTGGCGTGTGCGGACCCGCCCCCCGAAGATGGCTATGGCGAATGCGAGCATCGTCCGGGTGATACGTGAACCGGACGATCCATCCGACTCCTGACGAAAAGGCACGGCGCCCCGCCTGGGTCGCCGTGATCGCCGGCGGGGCCATTCTGACATGGCCGGCTGTGCTCAATTCCTATCCGCTTCTGTTCATCGACAGCGTCTCGTATCTGCTCCACAGCCTCACGGGGCAGCATCCATGGGACAAGACGGCCGTCTATGGGCCGCTGCTGTCCCTGTTTCATTGGCGCATCTCGCTGTGGGGCGGGATCGCGGCCCAAGCTGTGTTGCTGTCCTGGCTGATCTGGCGGATCCAGCGTGCGACGGCGGGCGAGGCGCGGCCGGGTCGCCATCTCGTGCTCGTCGGCGTGCTGGGTCTGACCACGACGGCGCCGTGGTTCGTTTCGCTCGCGTTGCCGGACATGCTTTCGGCCGTCGTCGTGCTGGTCATTTTCCTCCTGGGGTGCGAGCGGCATCCGCGGGGGCACGCGGCGACGGCGTTCCTCGTCGTGATCGGTGCCCTCGCGGTGGCGTCGCACCTGTCGCATCTCGGCATCGCCGGCGCGATCGTGGTCGTCGTCGCGGTCATGCGCAGGGCGGTGCGCTCCATCCTCGTTGCCGCCGCACCTGTGTTGCTGGCGTGTCTTGGGCTGCTGACCGCAAATCTTCTTGCCTTCGAGCGTCCCGTGCTTTCCGCGCACGGCTCCTTTTTCCTGCTCGCGCGGCTCCAGGCGGATGGCCCGGCCACCGAGACCATGCGCCGGCATTGTCCATCGCGCGGCTGGACGTTGTGCGACCGTGTCGATGCCTTGCCCATGTCGGCGGACGCATTCCTGTGGAGCGAAGCGAGCCCCATCCTGCGCGACGCATCGGGGGCGCCGCGGCCACGCAATGGCTTGCCGCTCGTCGGGGAGGCGAACGAGATCGCGCGATTGACGCTGCGCGAGATGCCGCTCGCGGTCGCCGGCGCGATGGCGACGAACGCGCTGCGGCAGACGGTGCGCGTCGGCTTGGGCGACACCTTCGATCCGTCGGATCTACGCGGTGGCGTCGCTGTGGTCATCGCGGATCTTCTCGGGGATATGGAGCGCCGGCGTTTCGAGGGCGGCGCCCAGATGCGTGGCACGCTGGTCACGCCGCCCGACGGGTTTTTCTTCGGCGTTCTCGCGGTCGCGGCGGTGGCGCTCGTCGTGGCCCTCTTGCGTCCGGCGACGCGACGGCGCGCAGACTGGCTCGCCTTCGTCGCCTGCGTGATCGTCGGCTTCGCCGCCAACGCGTTCATGACCGGGGCGCTGTCGGGGCCGCACGACCGATATGGCGCACGCATCGCATGGATCGTCGTGCTCGCGGCGGGATTGGCCGCCGATCCCCCGAACCATCCTCGGCGCGGCATCGCACGCTCGACATCGGCACGTCTGGCATCGGTCTTGGCGATCGGCATCTGCCTTGGCATGGTGGACAGCACACAGGGAGCGGGGCCGGCATGCGTCTTCTGATCGAGTCGGCAAGGATCTGGGACGGCAGCGGCGCGGCGCCGTTCGCCGGATCCATTCTGGTCGAGGGAGAGCGGATCGCGGCGGTCTGCCCTGCCGGCGGCGCGGCGCTTGCCGCGCCCGATGCGATCCGGATCGATGCGCGCGGCATGTTCCTGATGCCGGGCCTCGTGGAAGGCCATGCGCATCTCTCCTTTACCGATATCAGCCGCGGAACGGTCCTGGGCGAGACACCGCCGGAGGATCATGCGCTGCTGGCCATGGATGCCGCGCGCAAGCTGCTCGGCGCCGGGTTCACGAGCGCGTGCTCGGCAGCATCGGCGAAGATTCGGCTCGACGTGGCCGTGCGCGACGCGATCGCACGCGGCTTGTTCGACGGCCCCCGACTGCTTGCGGCGAGCCCTGAATTGACCGTCACCGGCGGTCTCGGCGACGCAAGACGCCTGCATCTCCATCAGGAAAGCTTTGGGCTGGCGGTCGACGGGCCGGACGAGGTCAGGCGCGCCGCGCGTCTGTGCCTGCGCGAGGGCTGCGACACCATAAAACTCAACATCTCCGGTGATTTCGGCGTCGAGTCCGCTCTCGCCGACACCGCGGTGATGACCGACGCGGAGGTCGCCGCCGCCGTCGAGGCCGCGCATGCGATCGACCGGCGCGTGGCGGCGCACGCGCGCGCCTCCGAGGCGGTCAAACGGGCTCTGCGGAACGGCGTCGATATCGTCTATCACTGCGACTTCGCGGACGAGGAGGCGCTCGACATGCTCGAGGCCGCCAGGGATCGCATCTTCGTCGGACCGGCGATCGGCATCGTGCACGCGCGCCTCGCGACGTTGAGCCGCGATCCGTCGGCGCAGGCGCGGGTGATCGCGGAACGACTCTCCCGCATTCTCGAGGCGAGTTGCCGGACCTACGCCGAGATGCGTCGTCGCGGGATCCGGGTCGTGATCGGCGGCGATTACGGCTTCGCCGACAATCCGCAGGGCAGCAACGCGCGCGACATCGCGCATTTCGTCGGCCTGTTCGGTTACTCGCCAGCGGAGGCGCTGGTCGCCGCGACGCGCATCGGCGGCGAGATCATGCGGCGGGGCGACGAACTCGGCATGATCCGTGCGCGATACCTTGCCGACCTGCTGCTCGTGGATGGCGATCCCCTCGCCGATCCGCGCGTGCTTGAGGACCGGGCGCGGATCGCTCTTGTCTTCAAGGGTGGAGCCGCCTACGCGCCCTGCGACGGCCCTCCGCATGTCCGGCGTGTGGCCCCTGCCGAGCTCGGCCTTTTCGGCGGCCGACCGGAGATGTCAGTTCCGCGTTGAGAACGGGGGCGCCGCCTGTGCCACGTCGGAGAGCGGGATGGGGTTTGGGGCCGCGAAGTGACAGGCTGCCGCGTGTCGAGTGCCGACCGGGGCAAGCGGCGGGCGACTGCGGCGGCAGATCTCCTGGGCGATCGGGCAGCGCGAACTGAAGGCGCATCCCGGCGGAACCGCCATCGGGCTCGGTACGTCTCCGCTCAGGACGATGCGGCGGCGCGGGGCGTCAGGATCTGGTTCCGGAACGGCGGAGAGAAGGGCCTGCGTATACGGGTGGTGCGGTGCGGCGTAGACCCGTTCCTTGGGACCCGTTTCCACCACGCGTCCGAGATACATGACCATCACGCGGTCGGCGATGTGCCGCACGACGGCGAGGTCGTGCGCGATGAACAGATAGGAAAAACCATTCCGCTCCTGCAGGTCCTGCAGGAGATTGACGATCTGCGCCTGGACGGACACGTCGAGCGCCGAGACCGGCTCGTCCGCGACGATCAGGCTCGGGCCGGCGGCGATCGCACGCGCGATCCCGATGCGTTGCCGCTGTCCCCCGGAGAATTGCCGCGGCAGCCTGTCCATCAGCGTCGGCGACAGTCCCACCGCGGCGAGGAGTGCGGCGACCTGATCACGGCGTTCGCGGGTGTTGCGCGCCAGACCGAAGACTTCCAGCGGTTCGCCGACGATCTGGAAGACGCTGCGCCGCGGGCTCAAGGATCCGAATGGGTCCTGGAAGACGATCTGCATGCGTCGGCGCATCCGTCGCATGTCCGATGCCGAGAGGCTCGCGAGATCGACCCCTTCGAACAGGACGCGGCCGCTGCTCGGCGTGATCAGGCGCAGCGCGAGCCGGGCCAGGGTCGATTTCCCGCACCCGGACTCCCCGACCACCGCGAGCGTCTCTCCGCGTCCCAGTTCGAAGCCGACATCATCGACCGCACGGACCTGGCGCGCGTTGCCGCGCGCGCGCGCCATCCATCCGGTCTCTTCGCCGAAGATCTTCGTGAGCCCTTCGGCGCGCAGCAATGGCCCGCTCATCGCGATGGCTCCGTTTGGACCCAGCATGCGGCGGCGTGGCCGGAGGCATCGCCGCTGAGGTCCGGTCGGCTCGCAAGGCAGATCTCGCGGCGGTCAGGACAACGCGGCGCGAAGGCGCAACCCGGACCTGTGCTCCCCGGCGTTGGCACGCTGCCCGGGATCTGGGTCAGGCGATGCCGCGTGTCGGAGAGGCGGGGAACCGCCTCGAGCAGGCCACGCGTGTAGGGATGGCGAGGTCGCTTGAATATGTCGCGCACGCGTCCCGCCTCCACGACCCGGCCGGCATAGAGGACCACGACGCGCTCGCAGAGTTCCGCGACGACGCCCAGGTTGTGCGAGATCAGCAGGATCGCGGTACCGGTCGCCGCGCGGATCGCGCGCATCAGTTCCAGAACCTGGGCCTGCACGGTGACGTCGAGCGCCGTGGTCGGCTCGTCCGCGATGAGGAGCTTCGGGTTGCAGGCGAGGGCCATGGCGATCATCACGCGCTGGCGCATTCCGCCGGAAAACTGATGCGGATAGGACCCGAGACGGGTTGCGGGATCGGGTATCCCGACGCGGCGAAGCAGGTCGATCGCGCGCCGTCGTCTTTCGTCCGGTGCCGCGTCGTCATGCAGCAGGATCGATTCCTCGACCTGCTCTCCGACCGTCATCAGTGGATTGAGCGAACTCATCGGCTCCTGGAAGATCATCGCGACATCGCGGCCGCGAATCGCGGGCATGTGCGCCTCGGGAAGTGCGAGGAGATCGGTTCCCTGGAACAGGATGCGGCCGCCGAGAATACGGGCCTGCGGGGGCGTCAGGCGCAGCACAGCAAGCGATGTGAGCGACTTTCCGGAGCCCGACTCGCCGACCAGCCCGACGGTTTCTCCGCTGCGGATCGCGAAACCGACCTGGTCGACGGCGACCACGGGCGCATCCGGTGGTCCGAAGGCGATCGTCAGGTTCTCGATCTCGAGAAGGGCATTCGACGTCGTCATGGTCAGCGTTCATCCGGGTCGAGCGCGTCGCGCAGCGCATCGCCGACGACGTTGAACGCCAGCACCACGGCCGTGATGGCGAAGCCGGCGCCGATGATCGGCCAAGGCGATCCGAAGATGTTGCCGAGCCCATCGCGAATGATGTTGCCCCAACTGGGATTGGGGGGACGCGTCCCGATCCCGAGGAAGGACAGCGACGCTTCGAGCCGGATCGCCGACGCAACCCAGAGCGTCATCAGCACGACGATCGGCGCGGCGATGTTGGGCAGCACATGGCGCCAGATGATCATTGGTGTCCGCAAGCCCACGGCGATCGCGGACTCGATATAGGCCTCCTGCCGGACCGCCAGCGTGGAAGCCCGCGCGACCCGCGCAAAGCCGGGCACGAAGGCCACCGCGATGACGAAGACGACGTTCCAGAAACCGCCGCCGAGCGCCGCAGCGATCATGATCGCCAGCAGCAATTCGGGGAAGGCGAGGAGGAGATCGATCAACCGGCTGATCACGCGATCGACGGGCCCGCCGAAATACCCGGCGATCACGCCAAGCGTGGTGCCGACCGCGGCGGCGATCACGGGTGACACAAGCCCGAAGACGAGCGAGTTGCGTGCGCCATGGACGAGGCGCGAGAGCACGTCGCGGCCGAACTGGTCGGTTCCCAGCCAATGTTCGCTGCTCGGCAGGGCGTTTATGCGCAGATAGCTCTGCGCGAGGGGGTCGTGCGGCGCGACGAAGGGCGCGAGCACGGCGATCGCCACGAAGACGAGGATGGTCGCGAGGGCCAGCCATGTCGAGACGCCCTGGCGTGCCAACAGACCGCGCAACGCGTGCGCCTTTGGCGGGGCCGCGGCGGCATCCAGTTCGAGCGGCGGTTGCGGCGTCATCCCCGAACCCTGATCCGCGGATCGACGAGAGCGTAGACGAGATCGACCAGCAGGTTGACGGCAACGACGAAGATCGCGAACACGACGACGCCGGCCTGGATCACGGGATAGTCGCGTTTGGCGATGGCGCTGATCAGGACTTCGCCTATCCCCGGCCGGTTGAAGACGAGTTCGATCGCGACCGATCCCGACAGCGTGGCGAGCAGACTGAGACCGAGCCCCGTGACGACCGGAAGCAGAGCGTTCCGCAGGGCATGGCGGTAGATCACACGCCGCTCCGGCGCGCCCTTGGCGCGCGCGGTGCGGACGAAATCGCGGCCGAGCACTTCGAGCAGCGCCGTGCGGGTCAGCCGGGCGATGAAGGCGGTCTTCAGCGACGCGAGGGTCAGGGCTG
>CAIOSQ010000152.1 GCA_903860935.1 uncultured Rhodospirillales bacterium
CCGGCGGCATGGTCGCCGAGAACAGCAGCGACAGGCGCCGCTGCGGCAACGCGGCCACGATACGGCGCACGTCCCGGATGAAGCCCATGTCGAGCATGCGATCGGCTTCGTCGAGCACGAAAACCTCGACGCGATCGAAGCGGATCTGGTTCTGGCGGGCGAGGTCGATGAGCCGTCCCGGGGTCGCGACGGCAATTTCGACGCCGCGACGTAGTGCGTCGATCTGGCGCCGCTCGGGCACGCCGCCGCAGATGACGACGTGCCGCAGACCAGTGCCCTGGCCAAGGCGGTCGATCGTCTCGGCGATCTGGATCGCCAGTTCGCGGGTCGGCGCGAGGATCAAGCCGGCCGGAGAACCGGGGTCGCGAGCGCGCTGGCCCGCGAGGCGTTGCAGCATGGGCAGCACGAAGGCCGCAGTCTTGCCGGAGCCGGTCTGGGCGATGCCCAGGACATCGCGCCCCGCCAGGGCGACCGGAACGGCCTGCGTCTGGATCGGGGTCGGGGTCTCGAATCGCGCCGCGGCGAGCGTCCGCAGAAGAGGCGCGGCGACGCCCAGGGAGTCAAAAGTCGGTAGAGTCACAATAGATCCTTGCTGCGCCCCGCCAGACGATCGGCGCGCGCGATGGCGCGCGACCCGGTCATGGGCGCGTGTTGTCCGACCCGTGCGCAGATGGGAAAGACGACGTTGGAGGCGTTTCTCGGAAACGAACGGACGGCGCCGTCGAGGCGGCCGAACGGTCTTGCGCAATCGCGAGACCTCTGTAGCTGCAACATGGTGCAGTGCGGAATCGATGTCAATCGCGACGTCGAACCCGCCACGCATTGCAGCCACACGCGCCGCGCGCAACCCCGCCTGGATCAACCGGCGTCAGGCGACACGCCCGCGAGGAGCCGGTACATCGACCGCACGACCGGCAGTTCGACGAGCTTGCCGTCGAGCACAACTAGCCCCGAATCGCTCGCCTCGTAGGCCGCGACGACGCGGCGCGCGCGCGCGATTTCGGCAGGAGACGGCGTAAAGGCAGCGTGGATCGCCGCCAATTGGCGCGGATGGATCGCGGCCTTGCCACCGAATCCCATCGCGGCCGCGGCCTGCGCCTCGCGGGCCAGACCGGCCGTGTCGTCGAGGTCGAGGAACGGCACGTCGAGCACGTCGACGCCCGCGCCGGCCGCGGCGTGCACGACCCGGCTGCGGGCGTAGAGCAGCGGTTCCCACGCGTTTGCGCAGCGCAGATCCGCGGACATGTCGACGGCGCCGAACAGCAACGAGGCGACGCGCCGGGTGGACCGCGCGATGGCGACGGCGTCCGAAAGCCCGTCGTTGCTCTCGATGATCACGTGGAACCGCAGACCATCCAGCGCCGGGGAGGTCGCCACGAGGTCGTCGAGCACGCGAAGTTCGGCGGCCGCGCGCGTCTTCGGGATCATGATCCCTGCGGGCGGCTTCGACGTGCGCAGGAGCGCTGTCAGATCCTCAAGCCCGGCGGGCGTCGCCAATCCGTTGATCCGGATCAGCAGTTCGGACTGCGGCGCCGACGCGGCGGCGATGGCCGCGAACGTCTTCGTCCGCGCCTCGTCCTTGCGATCCGGAGAAACGGCATCTTCGAGGTCGACGCAGACGAGATCCGGCCCCGCCGCCTCGGCCTTGGAGATCAGTTCCGGCCGCAGCCCGGGTACGAAAAGCAGGCTACGGCGCGGCCGGGCGGCGGCGACGGCGAGCGGTGGCGCCATGGCGACCGGGTAGCCCTACCGGGATCCGGCGCCGGTGGCCGACGCGAACCGCCCGCCGCGACGATAGATCTCGAGATATTGCGGAACCACGGCCTCGATCGGCGTCGGCTCGATGCCGAGGCTGCGCAGATCCGCGGCGTCGGCGGGCACGACGTTGTCACGGCGCAGGAGTTTCACCTGATCGCGCGTCAGTTGCGGCGCCGGCAGTTTCTCCAGCACTCCCCCGAGGATCTCGGCAGCGCCGAAGGGGATCCGCGCGAGCACGCGGCGACGGCCTGTCTGCGCAAGGACATAGGCAAGGATCTCGCGCAGCGTCAGGACGCGTGGGCCGCCGAGTTCGTAGACCCGTCCCGATGTCGCCGGATCGTCGAGCGCAGCCTGGATCGCGTCCGCGACGTCGCCGACATAGACCGGCTGCAGGCGCGTGGCGCCGTCGCCGATCAGCGGCAACGCCGGCGCGAACTGCGCGAGGCGCGCGAAGCGATTGAAAAAATCGTCCTCCGGTCCGAAGACCACGGATGGCCGCAGGATCGGCGCATCGGGGTAGTACTGCCGGACGCCAGCCTCTCCCGCCGCCTTGCTGCGCGCGTAGGCCGACGGCGAAGCTGGGTCCGCACCGATCGCCGAGACGTGGACGAAACGCGCGACGCCCGCACGTTTCGCAGCCTCGGCCAGACGTCCGGCACCCTCGCCCTGGACCGTGTCGAAACGCTGGCGGCCGCTCTCGTACAGGATGCCGACGAGGTTGACGACAGCGTCGGCGCCGCTCACGGCTTCCGCAACGGCGGCCGCGTCGGCGATGTCGACGCGCATCGGGACGATCTGCCCGACATTGCCCATCGGCTTCAGGAAGGCCGCGGCGACAGGATCGCGGACCGCCACGCGGACGACATCCCCGCGCGCGGCGAGCCGTCGCACCAGATGACGACCGATGAACCCAGAGCCGCCGAAAACCGTCACACGGCGCGCAGTCGTCCTCATCCGACACTCCTTCAGAAGATCGCCGCCGCTTATAAACCCGCCCGCCGGGCGGTCAAGGACGGCGCCGGAGACGACGCGATCTCGTCGCCGACGCGACATTGCATTTGACGCGCCGCGCTCGCTTGGCTACTGAACGCACCTCTCGATGTCGCCGCGAGGCGGTATGGGGGAGCGCGGGCCCGGGTGGCGGAATTGGTAGACGCGCTAGATTCAGGTTCTAGTGGCCGTAAGGTCGTGGAAGTTCGAGTCTTCTCTCGGGCACCAAGCACTCAATGACGGACCGCCGGTCGCTCCCAGGAGCGCCGGCGGTACGCTCTATCGACAGCCGGACGCGGGCGAACGGCAGAAGTGACGCCGGATCTTCGCGACCTCGCCGCAGACGCAGCGGCCCATGCAGCCTGTCCAAGCCCCTTTCGAGGCGCCATGACCATCGCATTCCATGAAGGTGACCTTCCCGAGGGCCTCGATTTCGGCGCGTCGCTCGCGATCGACACCGAGACGATGGGACTGAACCCGATGCGTGACCGGCTCTGCGTGGTGCAGATGTGCGGCGCGGATGGCGCCGTGCATCTGGTGCGGTTTGCCCGCGGCAGCTATTCCGCTCCGCGCCTCTGCGCCCTGCTGACCGATCCCGGCGTGCTCAAGATCTTTCATTTCGCCCGGTTCGACCTGGCGACGCTTCGCCATCACCTCGGCGTGATGCCGTCGCCGATCTACTGCACAAAGATGGCCTCGCGCCTGGTCCGCACCTTCACAGACCGCCACGGCCTCAAGGATCTCGCGCGCGAATTGCTTGGCGCCGAATTGAGCAAGGAACAGCAATCCTCGGACTGGGGCGCCGGCGACCTGACCGCCGCGCAGCAACGTTACGCGGCGGCGGACGTCATCCATCTGCACGCAATCAAGGATCGCCTCGACGCCATGCTGCTGCGCGAGGGCCGGGCAGCG
The DNA here is from genome assembly GCA_903860935.1 of uncultured Rhodospirillales bacterium. GTDB lineage: Bacteria > Pseudomonadota > Alphaproteobacteria > CACIAM-22H2 > CACIAM-22H2 > CAIOSQ01. The sequence continues at coordinate 3,661 of CAIOSQ010000152.1, forward strand.
CTTGCAGGGTCGGTATTCCAGTGCCTCCCAACCCGCGCCGAGCTTGACCTGCTCGGTTGGTCGGAGACTGATTTCTTCGCCCATTGATGCGCCGCATGGGCGGACCCAGCGCCATCATGGCGAGATGACTCGTTAACCTTCTTCCGGCATAGATCTTGCTGAGTAGCAACCTCAGGGCCAAGTTGGTGCCATGAACGTGCGAGTCGTCAGGCTTTTGATCGCAATCGCTGCGCAGAGCGTGGCCGCATGCCGTCTTTGACGCCCGACATCCTCGCCGCGCCCGACGCCGCGCTGCGCGACGACCTCGCGGCGGCGCGCGATGTGCTCGGTCTCGAAGGCCGCGCCCTGGCGGCGTTGGCCGACGCCCTCGATCACCGCTTCGTCGCCGCGATCGATCTGCTCGAAGCGACAGGTGGGCGCGTCGTGGTGACCGGCATGGGCAAGTCGGGACTGGTCGGACGCAAGATCGCCGCGACCTTCGCCTCGACCGGGACACCGGCGCAGTATGTCCATCCCGGCGAGGCGAGCCATGGCGATCTCGGCATGATCGCGCCGTCCGACTCGATCCTGGCGCTGTCGAATTCCGGCGAGACCACTGAACTTGCGGATCTCCTGGCCCATGCCAAGCGCTTCGGCATTCCGTTGGTCGCGATCACGTCGCGCGGCGGATCCACCCTCGCGCAGACGGCCGATGTCGCCCTCACCCTGCCGGCGATGGCCGAGGCCTGCCCGATGGGGCTCGCGCCCACGACCTCGACGACCATGATGCTCGCACTCGGCGATGCGATGGCCGTGGCGCTGCTCGGTCGCAAGGGCTTCACGCCGGAGCAGTTCCGGGTCTTTCATCCAGGCGGCAAGCTGGGCAAGCAGTTGCTCCGCGTCGCCGACCTGATGCATAGCGGCATGGACATGCCGCTTGTCGAACCGCAGACGCGCATGAGCGAGGCGCTCATCGTCATGACCGCCAGGGGCTTCGGTTGCGCCATCGTGACCGACCGCGCGGGATGCCTCCTGGGTATCGTGACCGACGGCGACCTGCGCCGCCACATGAGCCCGGATCTCCCGAGCCATCCGGTTTCGCGTATCATGAGCGCGACGCCCAAGACGATCCGCCCTGGCGCCCTCGCCGCCGAGGCGCTAGGGCTGATGAACGACCGCCGTGTCACCCAATTGGTGGTCGTGGACGGCGATCGGCCCGTCGGCATCGTGCGCATGCACGATATTCTGCGCGCGGGCGTCGCGTGACATCCCTCCCCGATCCCACCATCCAGGCGCCGATCCCGGCGCGCGCCGACGCGCCGCTGCGACGCATCGGCGAAAGGCTGGCGAGCATCGTGCCGGAGCCCGCGCGGCGGCACAGCCTTGGCTACAGCCGCTTCGTCCTGTCGATGCGCATCGCGCTACCGGCGGCGGCGGTCGCGCTGCTGCTGGTGGTCACGCTGTGGTCGCACATCAATCCCGGCGAGATTCGCTTTTCCATCCCGAAGGTCGTGGTCAAGCCGGACGATCTTGAGAACCTGCGGATGGAATCGCCCCGCTATGTCGGGCTCGACGAGCGCGACCAACCCTTCACGATCACGGCGCGGCTGGCATCGCAGAGCGCCGGCGGCGGCGCATTGACCGAACTCGCGGAACCAAAGGGCGACATAGCCCTCGCCAGCGGCTCCTGGATCGCCATGGAGGCGCAGCGCGGCCTTTACGACCGCCACACCGAGACGCTGGATCTCGATGGCGGCGTGGCGGTGTTCCAGGATCGCGGCTACCAACTCCATACCGACCGCGCGCGCTTCCTGTTCCGTCCAGGCAACGCCGTGGGCGACGCGCCGGTCCAGGGTCAGGGCCCGGATTCCGAACTGACCGGCGAAGGCTTCCTGATCGAGGACAGGGGCGCGCGCGTCCATCTGCGCGGGGCCTCGCGGATCGTCTTCCATCCCCGCAAGGATGCCGGGCCGACCGCTGGCAGGGGTGCGCCATGACCCCGGCGTGGCGCCTCGCCGCCTGTGCCCTCGTCGTCGCGATGCACGCGGCGCCTGCGGTCGCGCAGATGCCTCCCGCCGGAGCGCCGCCCGCTGGAGCGCCACTCGAGATCGTCGCCCGCGACGGCATCGAATGGGACCGCGAAAACCTCCGCTACGTCGCGCGCGGCGCGGCGCGCGTGACCCAGGCTGACCGGACGATCGAGGCGGATACGCTGACCGCCTATTACCGCCAGGGCGGCTCCGGCGGCACTGAGATCTACCGCTACGCCGCCGCCGGAAATGTGCGCATCACCAGTTCCACCCAGCGTGCCGTCGCCGACGCCGGCGTCTACGACGTCGACAGCGGCATCGTGACCCTGACCGGAACGACGATGAAGATCACCACCGCCGCCCAGGAGATCACGGCGCGCGACAGCCTGGAATTCTGGGAGCCGAGACAGATGGCCGTCGCGCGCGGCAACGCGCTCGTGGTCACCAGCGACGGGCGGCGCATCGGGGCCGACACGCTGGCCGCGTATTTCGTTCAGGCCGCCGCGCCACGGCCGGCCGCGACGAGCGGCGCCAGAAAGCCGCCGCCACGTCAGGCCCAGCCCGACACCGCCGCCCCTGGCAACCGCAGCCTCGACCGCGTCGAGGCGTTCGGGAACGCGATCATCACGACGGCGAACGAGACCGCGCAGGGCGACAAGGGGCAGTACAACGCGACAACCGGAATCGCCACCTTGACCGGCAACGTGAAGCTGACACGCGGACGCAATCAAGCGGCCGGCGACGTCCTCGAACTCAATCTCAACAACGGCCTCTACAAACTCAGCTGCAGGCCCGGGACCGGCTCGTCCTGCGTGCGCGGCCTGTTCGTTCCAGAGCGCCGCGGAGAAGGGCCGGTGCGCCGATGACGACATCCGGGAAGGACGGCGCGTCCAGGGCCGAGAAGGCGGCAGCGACGCCCGCGCTCGTCGCCGACAATCGCGGGCTCGTCGCGAGCAATCTCGGGAAGTCGTTTCGCAAGCGCCCTGTCCTGCGCGATGCCAGCCTGCGCGTACAGCGTGGCGAAGCGGTCGCGCTGCTTGGACCGAACGGCGCCGGCAAGACCACCTGCTTCTACATGATCACCGGCCTGCTCACCCCGGATTACGGAACGATCTCGCTAGATGGCGTCGATGTCACGAGCCTGCCGATGTACCGGCGCGCGCGGCTCGGCATCGGCTATCTGCCTCAGGAAGCTTCGATCTTCCGCGGCCTGACCGTCGAGGAAAACATCCGCGCCGTGATCGAGGTCATGGAAAAGGACCGGGAGCGACGCGCCGCGATGCTCGAGGACCTGCTGGCCGAATTCTCGATCTCGCATCTGCGCCGCACCCCCGCCCTGGCCCTTTCGGGAGGGGAACGCCGTCGCACGGAGATCGCGCGCGCACTGGCGTCGCGTCCAAGCTTCATGCTGCTCGACGAGCCGCTCGCCGGGATCGACCCGATCGCGGTCGGCGACATCCGCGAACTGGTCAAGCATCTCAAGGATCGCGGCATCGGCGTGCTGATCACCGACCACAATGTCCGCGAGACGCTCGACATCGTCGATCGTGCCTACATCCTGCACGACGGCAAGGTGCTGATGGAGGGCACCCCGGCGGAGATCGTCGGCGATGCGACCGTGCGCCGCGTCTATCTCGGCGAGCGTTTCTCCCTGTGAGCGGCGAGGCGCACTGACACGCATGTCCACCGGCGGCGCACGCAATCTCGGTCCGCGCCTCGACCTGCGGCAGACGCAGGGTCTGGTGATGACGCCGCAGTTGCAGCAGGCGATCAAGCTGCTGCAGATGTCGAGCGCCGAACTCGAGACCTTCGTCGACGCCGAACTGGAGCGCAACCCGCTGCTCGAGCGCGAGGATCCCGACCAGGATGCGCGCGACGACATGCCCGAACGCAGCGCCGACGACCGCAGCGCGAGCGCGATCGTCGATGCCGTCGATCCGAACGCGGATGGGACCCGGCGCGAGGAACCGCCGCTCGACACCGATTTTTCGAACAGCTTCGACGAAGGTCCTGGCGATTCGCCCGATCTCGGCAACTGGAACAGCGTGAGCGGCGGCAGCGGAAGCGGCAGCAGCGATTTCGAGGACCCCGATTTCAGCTTCGAGAACGTCCTGACGCGGCCGACCACGCTACGCGAACACCTGATGGCGCAGGTCGCCGTTGAGCTGAAGGATCCGGCCGACCGGATGATCGCGCAGAACCTGGTCAACCAGGTCGACGATGCGGGCTATCTGCACACGGACCTCGATCAGGTCGCGCAGACGCTGTCCTGCGAGACCGCGCGGGTCGAGGCGGTGCTCGCGCGGCTCCAACTCTTCGAGCCCGCCGGATTGTTCGCACGCTCGCTGCGCGAATGCCTGGCACTGCAGCTGCGTGAGCGCAATCGCCTGGATCCCGCGATGGAGGCACTGCTCGACAACTTGGACCTGCTGGCCAAGCGCGACATCGCGGCCCTGCTCAAGACATGTGGAGTCGACTCGGCGGATCTCGCCGAGATGGTCGCCGAGATAAAGGCGCTCGACCCGAAGCCGGGGCATCTCTTCGACGGCAGCACAGCCCAGCCGATCGTGCCGGACGTACTGATGCGTCCCTCGTCGGATGGCGGCTGGATCGTCGAGTTGAACCAGGACGCGCTGCCGCGCGTGCTGGTCAACCTGCGCTACCACGCCCGCATCACGCGTGGCGCGAAGCTGCGCCCCGACCGCGAGTTCATCGCCGACCAGTTGCAGGCCGCGAACTGGCTCGTGAAGTCCCTGCACCAGCGCGCGCAGACGATCTTGAAAGTGGCCAGCGAGATCGTGCGCCAGCAGGACGCGTTCTTTACCCGCGGCGTGACGTTCCTGCGCCCGCTCGTGCTGCGCGACATCGCGTCGGCGATCGAGATGCACGAATCGACGGTCAGCCGCGTCACGACCAACAAGTTCCTCGCCTCGCCGCACGGCATCTACGAATTGAAGTACTTCTTCACGGCGTCGATTTCCGACACAGGTGGCGGCGAGGGGCATTCTGCGGAAGCGGTACGCCACAGGATCCGGACGATGATCGAGGCCGAAACGGCCGACAAGGTCCTGTCAGACGACGCCCTGGTCGACAGTCTGAAAGCCGACGGGATCGACATCGCGCGCAGGACTGTCGCGAAATATCGCGAGGCGCTCGGGATCCCGTCCTCGGTCCAGCGCAGGCGCGAGAAGGCGCTCGGAATCTGAGCACTCACGAACGAACCGGGAACCCCCGAAATTGACTCCGGGGCGGCTCCGGCATATATGCGCCGCGCGTACGGGATCGGGCGGCGCAGCGACGCCACCCCGGGATCCTCACGGCGCCAGATGCCTGAAAGAAAACCCATTCCGCCATGCTCATTTCCGACCTCGTGACGCCGTCTGCCGTGATCGCCTCGCTCAAGGCCACGAGCAAGAAGCAGGCCCTCCAGGAACTGGCGCGGCGCGCGGCGGAACTGACCGGCGAGCCGGAACGCGCGATCTTCGACGTGCTGCTGGAACGCGAGCGCCTCGGCACGACGGGCGTAGGCGACGGGGTTGCGATCCCGCATGGCAAACTTGCCAACCTGCCACGCCTCTTCGGCATGTTCGCACGTCTGGACCGGCCGATCGACTTCGAGGCGATCGACGAACAGCCCGTCGACCTCATCTTCCTGCTGCTCGCGCCGGGCGGAGCGGGTGCCGATCATCTCAAGGCGCTGGCCCGCGTATCGCGATTGCTGCGCGACCGGACGATCCGCGACAAGCTACGCGGCTCGGAGACCGCAGAGGCGCTCTTCGCCCTGCTGGTGGAGCAGCAGGCCTCCGCGGCGTGAGCCGCGCGGGTCAGTGCAGGCTGACCGGTACGAGCCCGTTCTCGAGAATCGTCGCCACGGCAATGTCCTGCGACTCCAGCGACGCGATCGCGTCGCCATCTGCCGCATGGATCTCGAACCGGAGTTCACCGTCGCACGCGATCCGCTTCACGTAGGCGAGCCGGTCGATTCCCAAGGTGGCGAAGTCCTGCGGCGCCAGGGCGATGAAGCGCTTGCTTGCGGTGTCCATGTCTTCGCCTCCGCTCAACCGCGATCGCCTGCGACGCGGCCGGACCCTTCGAGGTCCCTGATCTCGATCCGGCGCACGCGGCTCGTCGCTGGCGGACGCTCCAGATCGACGTTCAGCAACCCGTTGTCGAGTGCGGCGCCAGTCACCTCCAGCCCCTCGGCAAGCACGAAGCTGCGCTGGAACTGGCGCGCGGCGATGCCGCGATGGAGGAACACGCGCCCCGTTTCCTCGGTCTGTCTGCCCCGGATGACGAGCTGGCTATCCTCGACATGGACGCTGAGGTCGGCGACGGAGAAGCCGGCGACAGCGAGGGTGATGCGGATGGCGTTTTCGCCACGCTGCTCGATGTTGTAGGGCGGATACCCGTCGCCGGACTTGGCGATGCGATCAAGGGTCCGCTCGAACTCCTCGAAGCCAAGCAAGAGCGGGTGGTTGAAGATCTGTAGGCGCGACATCTGGGCTCCCTCCATGAGGCAAGCGGAACATGCGGAGGCCCGATCCCGGCGCCCCCGTTGCCGCATATGGGAGAGCTGGCGCGGGAGATCAACCCGCTGGCGGCGAAGCCTGTTCCCGCCCCGCCCGACGCGCTGTTATCGTCGCGCTTCTTTCCGGAGCGGGAGCACGACAGGTGAGCGATCCTTGCGACATGTCCGCCGAAGCACTCGGTGACGCCTTCGCCCGTCGGCGCCTGTCGCCGGTCGAAGTCACCACCGCGGCGCTGGCCCGGATCGAGCGGCATGGCGCCGCCTTCAACGCGTTCACGTTCGTCGACGCGGAAGGGGCGCTCGCCATGGCCCGCGCGTCCGAGCGGCGCCATGCCGAGGGACGCCCGCTCTCGGCCATCGACGGCGTCCCGACGACGATCAAGGGGCTGTCCCCAGTCACCGGATGGCCGAACCAGCGCGGGTCGCGCAGCGTCGGGACAGAGCCCTGCACCGAGGATAGTTCTTCGGTCGCGGCCCTGCGCGCGGCGGGCGCCATCTTCCTTGGCCTGACGACGACACCTGAATTCGGCTGGAAGGGGCTGTGTGACTCGCCCCTGACCGGCATCACGCGCAACCCCTGGAACCCGTCACGGACCTCCGGCGGAAGTTCCGGAGGCGCCGCCGTCGCGGCTGCCTGCGGCTTCGGCGCACTGCATCAGGGATCCGACGGGGCCGGTTCGATCCGTATTCCCGCCGCCTTTTCGGGCGTGTTCGGGATCAAGGCGAGTTTCGGGCGCGTGCCGGCCTATCCCGCCAGCCCGTTCCGCGTCGTGTCGCATATCGGCCCTCTGACCCGCACAGTTCGCGATTCGGCACTGATGCTCAACATCCTGCAGCGTCCCGATCCCCGCGATCCGACCGGCCTGCCGGCGGAGCCTGACCGCGACTGGCGCGATGGCATCGAGATGGGCGTGCGCGGCCTTCGTATCGGCTACAGCCGGACGCTGGGCGGACGCGCACACGTCGCCCCGGACGTCGCGGTGCGCGTCGACGCGGCCGCCCGCACCCTCGCCGCCATCGGGGCCGAGATCGAGGAAACCGAGCCCGACCTGCCCGATCATGCGGATGCGATGCTCGTTCTCTGGTCATCGGCGGCCGCGCGCCTGCGCCGTCTGCTGCCGCCGGACCGATTGCACCTGCTCGACCCTGGACTTCACGAGATGATGGAGATCGGCGCAGCCTGGTCCGCAGACGACCTCTACGCCGCCGACGCCATCCGCATGGCGCTGGGCCGCGCGATGGGCGCCTGGCATGCGCGCTTCGACGCGCTGATCACGCCGATGATGCCGATCGCCGCCTTCGCCGCAGGACAGGATCTGAGCGCGCCGGGCCAGCGCACCTGGATGGACTGGAGCCCGTTCACCTACCCGTTCAACATGACCGGACAGCCCGCGGCGTCGATCCCCTGCGGATTTACGGCCGACGGTCTTCCGGTCGGGTTGCATATCGTCGGGCCGATGTATGGCGAGGCGGTCGTCCTGCGCATCGCGCGCGCCTACGAGCGCGCCATGCCGCCGGTCTTCCCGGCGCTGGACTGACCTTCCTTGCGCGTCCTCGTCATCGGAGCCGGCCTCTCCGGCATCGCCTCGGCCTGGTATCTGCGCGCCGCCGGCCACGACGTCACCGTCATCGAACGACGCGAAGGCCCGGGCCTGGAGACGAGCTTCGCGAATGGTGGCCTCGTGGTACCGAGCCAGCCCGACCCCTGGAACGCGCCGGGGATCGTCGCCAAGCTGATCCGTTATCTCGGCAAGGAGGACTCGCCGTTCCTCCTCCGACCGGCCGCCATTCCCGGCATGATCGGATGGGGCATCCGCTTCCTGCGCAATTCCCGACCGGAGGCCTGGAGGTGCAACACGCTGGCCTGCGTGGGCCTGGCGCAGAACAGCCTCGTCAATCTGCGCCAGTTGCGCGCCCAGACCGGCCTCGACTATCCGTTCGGATCCAACGGAACGATGAAGATCTTCCACGGCCAGTCGCAGATCGACGCCCAGGTCGCGTTCGCGCGCATGATCGCACCGTTCGGCGTGCCCTACGTCGTCCTGGATCGGGACGCCACCGTGGCCCGCGAGCCGGCGCTGGCGCAGATCGCCGGCCGGCTGGCGGGCAGCGTCCTCTATCCGGACGACGAGTATGGCGACGCCCGCGCGTTCACGGCCGCGCTTGCGACGCTGAGCGCGGCGCATGGCGTCACGTTCCGCTACGACGAGACCGTGGCTGGCATCGAAACCGACGGCGGCACCTTCGCGGCTCTGCGCACCGATCGCGGCCGGATCGCCGGCGACGCGCTGCTGGTCGCGACCGCCGCATGGACGCCCGACTTGCTCTCCCAACTCGGCCTGCGGATCTGGATCAATCCTGTGAAGGGGTATTCGGCAAGCGTGCCGCTCGATGGCTGGAACGGCGCACCGCGCATGGGCATCATCGACGACGGGCTGAAGATCGCGATGGCGCCGTTCGGCGGCGTGCTCCGCATCGCGGGCACCGCTGAATTCGCGGGCTGGCGGCCGGAGATGAACGAGCGGCGGGCCCGCAACGTTCTGGCAACCGGAACCGCGGTCCTGCCCGATCTCGACGGCCAGGCCGCACGCCACGGCGTGCGGTTCTGGACCGGGCTGCGCCCCGTCACGCCCGATGGCTCGCCCTGCATAGGTCCGACGCGCGTCAAGGGCGTTTTCGTCAATGCCGGCCATGGTCCACTGGGCTGGACCTTCGCCTGTGGCGGCGGAAAACTGGCCGCCGACCTGATTTCCGGCATGCAACCCGAACTCGACCCGGCCCCCTTCGCGCTCGCGCGCTTTTCATGAGGACGTGACATGACCAATCCCAAAGTCCAGAACTGGACCGTTCGCAAGCCCGTCGCGCGTGGTCGCGGCGGTGTCGTCGCCAGCCAGAACATGCACGCGGCGCGCGCCGGGGCGGAGATCCTCAAGCGCGGCGGCACCGCGATCGATGCGGCGATCGCGACCGCCGCCTGTCTCGCCGCGCTGGAGCCCTGGAATTCGGGGCTTGGCGGGATCGGCTTCATGATGATCCACGACGCGAAGACAGGTCGGACCCATGTGCTGGATTGCGGGCCGGTCGCCTCGCGCAACCTCGATCCGTCGCGCTACCCGCTCTCGGGCTCGCAGGCCGCCGATCTCTTCGGATGGCCCGGCGTGGTCGAAGACCGCAACGTGCATGGACCGCTCTCGATGGTCGTGCCCTCGATCGTCGAAGGCTGGCGGCTCGCGCACGAGACCTGGGGCGCGCTGCCCTGGGCCGAGTTGTTCGGCAGCGCGGTCGGCCACGCGCGCGACGGCCTGCCGGCCGATTGGTGGACGACGCTGAAGATCGCGGGCGAGGCCGCCAATCTGCGCCGCTACCCAAGCTCCGCGGCCATCTATCTGCCCGACGGGCTGCCGGCGGTGACCTCGACGGCCGGCCCCGTGAAGCGGGTCGTGATCAAGGGGCTCGACGCCACGATCGAGCGTCTCGCGACGGCCGGGGCGCGCGATTTCTACGAGGGCGAGCTTGCGCGCCGTCTGATCGCCGATTTCCGCGCCGTCGGCGCGCCGATCGACGCCGACGACCTGCGCGCCTGCAAGGCCGTGCTCCGCGATCCCATCGATGTTTCCTGGAACGGGGCGCAACTGGCGCTGGCGAGCGGCCTTACCGCCGGCCCCACGTTCAAGCGCGTACTCGAGAACCTGCCCGCGGGCGGCGCCGGCAAGGGCCCGGGCGCGGAGGCGTTCGCCGCCTACGCGGACGCGCTGCGCCGCGCCTATGCCGAGCGGCTCGAGAAGATGGGCGACGAGACCGCCGGCGCCACGCACACCACGCATCTCTGCGCCGTCGACCGCCACGGCAACATGATTGCTATCACCCAGACGCTGCTGTCGCTGTTCGGCAGCCGCGTGGTGCTTCCGGAGACGGGCGTGCTCGTCAACAACGGCGTCATGTGGTTCGATCCGCGACCCGGCCGCCCGAATTCGATGGCGCCCGGCAAGCGTCCCCTGACCAACATGTGCCCGGTCATCGGTCTGCGCGACGGCAAGGGATGGTTTGCCACCGGCGCGTCGGGCGGCCGAAAGATCCTGCCGGCCGTGTTCCAGATCTGCGCCTTCCTGGTGGAACATGGCCTCGACCTCGAAGCCGCCGCCCATCACCCGCGGATCGATGTCTCCGACCCCGAACTCGTGACCATGGACCCGCGCCTCGCACCCGAGATCCAGGCCGCGCTGACGGCGAAATTCCCGACCCGGGTCCAGGAATACGTGGCCTATCCGACCAGCTATGCCTGTCCGCAGGTCGTGTTGCAGGACGGCGAGACGCGATCCGGTGTCGGCGACGTGATGAGCCCGTGGTCGGCCGGCGTCAGCGAGGATGATGTCTGAGCGACGCGGTCTGAGAGGCCCCGGTCGCGCTCGGCTCAGGCGGTGGGCGCGGCCGGCTCCGGGCTCTCGCGGCCGCAGGCGGCGTCCGCCGTCCGTAGCGCCGCGGTGAGCGCCGTCTCGAGCGCCTCGTGCAGGCGCGCGACCTCCGCCTCGCCAGCGTCGCGCGGGACTTCTATCGGCGCCCCGATGACGAAGACGCCGCTGCCGAACGGATAGGGCAGCAGCATCCGGTCCCAACTGCGCAGCACACGCCCGCGCGTCGTGGAGAAGGCGACAGGCAGAATCGGTGCCCCCGAAAGCCGAGCCAGTACCAGGATGCCCGGTCGGGCGCGCATGCGCGGTCCGCGTGGGCCATCGGGCGTTATCGCCGCCCAATTGCCCGCGCGGACCCAACCGACGAGCCGGCGGAGCCCCTCGGAACCGCCCCTGCGCGACGAACCGTCGATCACATCCAATCCGAAGCGGCGCATGGTTGCCGCGCTGATCCGCCCATCGCGATGGGTGGAACTGAGCACGGCGAGCCGAGGCGCGCCAAGGTATCGCGCCCGCAACTCGATCATGGCGCCAAGACGGCCATGCCAGAACGCGACCACAGCCGGCTGCCCGGCATCGATCAGCCGTGTCGCGAAGGGCTGGCCGATGACGCGCCAACGCGTCGTGCTCAGAACGACCCGGACATAGGTGGCGACCAGGGCGGACGCGATCGCGATGCCGACCGCCGAAGAAAGGAATCTGCGCAGCACGCGTCCCTCGCCCTGCCCGCTCAGCCCTGCGGATCGATGGGAAGAACCCGCCCGTGCCGCGCCTCGAACACCTCGGCGGCGTCGAGGAGCAGATCCTCCCGTAAACGTCCGGCCACCAGTTGCACGCCCGACGGCACCCGATCCTCGACCCCGGTCGGGCAGGCGATCCCAGGTAGGCCAAGAAGGTTGAAGGCGTATTGCCAGCGCTGAACGCGCAGCAGCCGCTCCATGGCGGCGACGCCCCCCTGATCGGCGGCGGGCGGCAGCGGCGGCGCGTCGGAGACCGGGCATAGCACCAGCGGCCACGCCTCGAGGAAGACGGACCATTCCCTCAAAAGCCAGCTGCGCTGCGCGAGAGCCTTGAGATAGGTGGCGAAATCCACGGGCGGGATCAGTTCGGCCATTGCGCGAACAACGGCACGCAGCCCATCGTCGCCGAGGCGCTCGATGTCGGCCATGGCGAAGAGACGCCATTCGTTGCCCACCAGCATGCGCCAGAGCTCGGCGGCCTGGTCGATCGACGGTGCCGTCGTGGCGGTCTCGACCGCATAGCCCGCATCCTCGAGCCAGGCTTGCGCGCGATCGAGCGCCGCGACGACAGAGGGAGAGGCGCCTGGCGCCGGAAGCCGGGCGACGCGGATCGGTCGGGGCGGCGGCGGCCCGTCCTGCGGCGCCGGCACCCACCAGGTGTCCCGCGCATCCCCCGGCGCCATGGCCCAGAGCCCGGCCCGCAGGTCACGCACGCTGCGCGCCAGTGGGCCCTGCACGGCCATGAGTTGCGCCGTCATCGGACGCTCTTCCTTGAGGGCCGGGCGATAGGCCGGGACGCGGCCGAAGCTCGGGCGGATGCCGAAGACGCCAGTGCAATAGGCGGGGTAGCGGATCGACCCACCGTAATCGTTGCCATGGCTGAGCGCGGATATGCCGGACGCGACCGCGGCCGATGCGCCGCCGGAAGACCCGCCGGGCGTGATATGGCGTCCCCAGGGATTGACGGTCTCGCCATGCAGATCGTTCTCGGTGAACCAGCGGAACGAAAAGCAGGGCGTATTGGTCCGTCCGATGACGATGGCGCCGGCGCGACGCCAGTTGGCGATCGCGGGCGAGTCGGCGGGCGCGATCGCGTCCTTGAACGCCACGACGCCATTGGTGGTCGCGCGACCAGCGAAATCGACGTTGATCTTCACGGTCACCGGAACGCCGTGAAGAGGGCCGCAGGGATCGCCGCGCCTGACCGCGGCGTCGGCGGCGTCCGCCTCGGCGAGAGCCTCTGCCGCCAGCGGATCGACGACCGCGTTGATGTACGGGTTCACCGACGCGAGGCGATCCAGATGCGACCCGACTGCCTCGCGGCTGGAGATGCGACGCGTGCGGATTGCCGCCGCGAGTTCGACCGCGTCGAAGCGCCAGAGATCGCCACGTGTCGTCATGCGCGCCGTTCCTCGACCGTCGTCCTGCCGCGCCCGGTCATGCCGACGCGCGCCAATCCTTCATCGGCGCATCGAGATCCATGCGCCGCAGTGCGCGGCCAGGCCGCGCGCCGGTGGGCGCTCCGGACGCCCATACGCGACGTCCATTCACGAGCACCGTCTCGACGCCGGCGGCGGGTTTCTTGGGCGTCTCGAAACTTGCCCGGTCGATGATCGCCGCCGGATCGAGGATCACCAGATCCGCGAACGCTCCGGCACGCAGCACGCCGCGATCGCGCAGGCCGAAGCGCGCCGCAGTCAGCCCCGTCATCCGGCGGATCGCCTCCTCGAGCGGGAACAGCGCCAGTTCGCGGCTGTAATGTCCCAGGACGCGCGGAAAGCTGCCCCACAGGCGCGGATGCGGATGCGCGTCGTGCGGCAGTCCATCGGAGCCGATCATCGCCTCGGGATGACGCAGGATTCGCTGCACGTCGGCCTCGTCCATCATGAAATAGACGGCGCCTGCGGGCAGCAGCCGCGCGACCGCCGCCTCGGGCGCCACGCCCCAATCGCGGGCGATGTCGGCGAGGTCGCGTCCGGACATCCCCGGTTCCTGCTTCGACCACGTGACCAGCGTGCGGGACGCCACGCGTACACGCTCGGCGCTCAGGACGGTCGATGCGGCGACATAGGGATAGACGTCGAAGCCGAGCGGTTGGTGCCGGCGTGCCTCGTCGATCAGCGCCAGGGTTTCCACGGTCCGCCCATGATTGGCGATCCCCGCGACCTTGTGATGCGAGAGGATGACCGGCAGCCCGGCCTCAGACCCTATGCGCATCGATTCGCGGATCGAGTCGAGCACATGGTCGCCCTCGTCGCGCATGTGTGTCGCGTAGAGCGTGCCGTGCGCGGCCGCGACCTCGGCCAGCGCGATGACCTCCTCGGTCGGCGCATGGCGTGCGGGCGGATAGAACAGCCCCGTCGAAAGTCCGATCGCGCCGGCCGCGAGCCCTTCGCCCAGACGCCGACGCATCCCGGCGATCTCGTCGGAGGTGGCCGCGCGGTCGAAGCGATCCATCTCGCCCGCGCGCAACGTCGAATGCCCCACCATCGCCGCGATGTTGGTTGCCGGCGGCGCCGCGTCCAGGGCGGCGAGATAATCGGCGAAGCGCGCGAATCGGTAGTCGCGCTGGTCTCCGATCAGGTCGAGCGGCGGCGGTGGCGGCGCCTGAAGCGCCAGTGGCGCGAGGCTGACGCCGCAATTGCCCGCGATCACGGTGGTCACGCCCTGGCTGACCTTCATCGCCATGTCCGGGGTCGCGAAGACGATGTTGTCGTCGTGGGTATGCGCGTCGATGAAGCCCGGCGCGACGCAGCGGCCGCTCGCGTCGATACGCGAGCCGGCCTGGGCCCCCGCGAGATCACCGATCACGACGATGCGGTCGTCGACCACGCCGATATCAGCGCGGCGCCGCGCGGCGCCGGTGCCATCGACGACGTCGCCCCCATGGATCACGATGTCGTAAGCCTGCATGTCGTCCCTTTCGCCGTGGCGACGCAGTCTAGGCTGGCTGCGCGATCCTCGCCACGCGGACTTGCCGCGGGCGGCGCGCCGTACAAAGATCGGCACATGAAACTCTCCGTCCTCGACCAGTCCCCGATCCGCGCCGGAGGAACCCCCGCCGCCGCGATACGCGAAACGATCGAACTCGCGCGGCATTGCGACGCCCTCGGCTACCATCGCTACTGGGTCGCCGAGCACCATGCCTCGGACGGGCTCGCGGGCACGGCGCCGGAGATCCTGATCACGCGTATCGCCGCCGAGACCCGGCATCTTCGCGTCGGCTCCGGCGGCGTGATGCTCTCCCATTATTCGGCGCTCAAGGTAGCCGAGCAGTTCCGCGTCCTGGAGGCCCTTTATCCCGGCCGGATCGACCTCGGGATCGGACGCGCACCGGGCTCGGACGGGCGAACCGCTATGGCGCTCCAGACCGGCCCCTATGCGCATGGCATCGACCAGTTCCCGCACCGCATGGCGGATCTCGTCGACTGGCTGGCAGGGAGCCTTCCCGTCGACCACCCTTTCGCGGCCGTGAAGGCCCAGCCGGCCGGGCCGACGATGCCGGAACTCTGGGTCCTCGGCTCCTCGGGCGAGAGCGCGCGCTTTGCCGCCCATTTCGGACTCGCCTTCAGCCACGCGCATTTCATCACCGCCCAGGGCGGACTGGAATCGATCGACCTCTATCGCAGCCATTTCCGGCCATCGCCGTCGCTGGCAGCACCGAAGGCCTCGATCGGCGTCTTCGTCCTCGTCGCCGACACCGAGGCGGAGGCGCAACGCCTCGCCTCTTCGCGCGACCTCTGGCGCCTGCGGCTCGACAAGGGGGAACTCGGTCCGATCCCGACGGTCGAGGAGGCCCTGGCCTATCCCTATACGGACCGCGATCGCGCGATCATCGAGCGCAACCGCCGACGCCAGATCGTCGGCGCGCCAGAGCAGGTCCGCGCGGACCTCGAGCGCCTCGCCGGCACCTACGGCATCGACGAGGCCGTGATCGTGTCGATCTGCCACGACGAGGCCGCGCGGCGGCGTTCCTATGCGCTGCTGGCCGAGGTCTTCGCCCTCGGAACGCGGCGCGAGGCGGCCTGAGCGCTCAGCCCCGCGCGAAGCGGTAGCCGCGGCCCGGTGCCGCCGCGATCAGCGCGCGGGTATAGTCGTGAGCCGGCGCGCCGAAGATGCGTGCCGTCGGCCCGTCCTCCACCACACGCCCGCGATGCATCACGGCCACCCGGTCGCAGACCTGGGCGGCGACACGCAGATCATGGGTGATGAACAGCATCGCGAGATCGAGCGTCCGCCGGATCTGGTCGAGCAGATCCAGGACCTGCGCCTGCACCGATACGTCGAGCGCCGATACCGCCTCGTCGGCGATCAGCACCTCCGGTTCCATCGCGAGCGCGCGGGCGATGCAGATGCGCTGGCGCTGACCGCCGGAGAATTCGTGCGGGTAACGGTCGAGCGCCGCCGGGTCCAGCTTGACCGTCCGCATCAGATCGCGCGCGCGTTCCAGGGCAACCTGACGCGGCACGCCGTAATTCATCGGTCCCTCGACGATCGAAGCGCCGACGCTGCGCCGCGGGTTGAGGGAGCGATAGGGGTCCTGGAAGACGATCTGGACACGCTTGCGATGGCGCCGGAGCCTGAAACGGCCCATGCGCCCGATCTCGTCCTCGTCGAGATGGATGGTGCCCGCCGTCGGGTCGATCAGGCGTGCGATGCATCGCGCCACGGTCGACTTGCCCGATCCGGACTCGCCG
>CAIOSQ010000153.1 GCA_903860935.1 uncultured Rhodospirillales bacterium
CGACCTGCTGGTCGATCATGCCGCGCGCGCCGTCGATGTCGCCTTCGTCGCCGATCCCGGGCCGCGCCTCGCGCTCGGGACGGTCGCGCTTGGCGGCCTTGCGGCGGTCGGCGAGGATTTCGCGCGGCGCCGGATGGCGCTGGACAGCGGCGCCATGTTCGATCCGCGCCGCATCGCGGCCGCGCGCGACGCATTGACCGGCACCGGGCTCTTCGCGAGCGTCGCCGCGCGCGAGGGGCTCGCGGCGGATGCCGAGGGCCGTCTGCCCGTCGCCTTCGACGTCGTCGAGCGTCCGGCGCGCAGCTTCTCGGCAGGCGCGGGCTACGCGACGGACGAGGGGGCGACGCTGGCGCTGCGCTGGCTGCATCGCAATCTCTTCGGCGGTGGCGAACAGCTGCGGCTCTCGGCGGAGGCGTCGCGGCTGCTGCTGGAGGCGGTCTCCGATCCCACCGGACGGCTCGACGCGCAGCTGCGCATCCCCGACGGTCTCGCGCGCGGCTACGCGCTGCGCCTCGATATCGGCGCGGTGCGCGAACGTCTCGACGCCTATGATCGCGAGGCCGTCTTTGCCGGTGCCGCCGCCGAAACGTCCCTGGCGGCCGGCCCGACGCTCGGCCTCGGCCTCTTCGCCGAACGCTCCCATGTCGTGCAGGGCGATCTGGCGAACGACTACACGCTGCTCTCCGCGCCCGTCACGCTCGACTGGGACACGCGCGACAGCCATCTCGAGCCGACGCGCGGCTGGCGGATGGATGCGCGGGCCGCGCCGACGCGCGACCTCGCCGAGACCCATGCGGGCTTCCTCGCGCTGCGCGGTGGCGCGCGGCGCTATTTCGATCTCGGCGCAGACCCGGGGCGCAGCGTGCTGGCGCTGCGCGTCGCGGCGGGATCGATCCTGGCCGCGGATCGCAGCGACGTGCCGGCGGATCGGCGCCTCTATGCCGGCGGCGGCGGGTCGGTGCGCGGCTACGCCTATCAGTCGATCGGGCCGCGCGATGCGCGCGGCGAGGCTGCGGGCGGGCTCTCCCTGGCCGAGGTCGCGGCGGAGCTGCGCCAGCGCTTCGGCGCGGCCTGGGGCGCGGCGCTCTTCGTCGACGCGGGCGGCGCCGCGGCCTCGCGCACGCTCATGTCGGCCGATCTGCGTGTCGGCGTCGGCGGCGGCATCCGCTACTACACGCCGATCGGTCCGATCCGCGTCGATCTTGGCGTGCCGCTGCGTTCCGACGACGCGACCGGACGTTTCGGCGTCTATATCGGCATCGGGCAGGCGTTCTGACCATGCGCCGCCTGATCCGCCCGCTTCTGATCGCCCTGGCCGTCTGCCTCGTCGTGCCTGTGCTGGGCCTCGTGGCGCTGCGCCTCGCGCTCGACAGCGACGCGGGCCGCGCGCGGCTCGCCGCGATCGTCCAGTCGACCAGCGGCGGCGCGGTCGCCGTCGAGGGGCTGGCGGGCGATCCGCTCGATCGGCTGCGCGTCGCGACGCTGCGCCTGTCGGATGACCAGGGTGTGTGGCTCGAGATCGACGACGCCGAACTCGCCTGGTCGCCGCGCGCCTTGCTGCAGCGGCGCCTCGTCCTGGACGAGCTCCGCGCGCGCCGCGTCGCGGTGGCGCGTCTGCCGGTGGCGCCGCGCGCCGCGGCGCCGCCCCACGCGGCGTCGTCCGACGCGCCTGCCCTGCCGGATGGATTCGGCATCGTGGTGACGGCGCTTGCCATCGCCCGCCTCGACATCGACCCCGCCCTGGCCGGTGCGCCGCTGGACCTCACCCTGGATGGCGCGGGCGAGTGGTCGCCGGCGCGCCGCGCGCTGCGGCTGGAGGCGCGCCATGCCGCGCGTCCGGCGGATCGCATGGCGGTCACGGCCACGCTCGCGGCGTCGCAGGCGGGCGATCGGATCGAGGCGGCGCTCGAGATCGATCAGGGGGCGGAGGGGGTGGATCGCGCGCCGACTCGGTCTCGCCGATGCGCCCGCGCTCGCGGCGCGTGGTCGGCTTGAGGGTCCGGCGGCCGCGGCGCGGCTGGAGCTTGGCGTCGAGGCCGGACCGGCGAAGCTGCGCCTCGACGCCACGCTCGATCTCCCCGCCCGCCGCGGCGTGTCGCGCGTCGCGCTGGCGACTGCGGCGATGCGGCCGCATCCGGAGCTGGGCTGGTCGGCGCTGCGCCTCGATGGCACGGCGGAGGGAAGCCTCGCCGCGCCGCTGGTGCGTGCGCGCGCCCATGTCGCGGACCTCGTGGCCGGCCCGCTCGCCAGCCCCGCGCTTGATCTTCTCTCCGACGGCCGTCGTGACGGTGCGGCGACGCGGCTGTCGGTCGGCGCGACGCTGGCTGCGCCGGAGATCGCGGGCGCGCCGCCCGGCCTGATCGCCGGCGCGCCGCTCGTGCTCGCGCTCGACATGGCGCTGGAAGAGGGGCGGCAGCGCGTCGATCGCCTGCGCCTCTCGCATGCGCTCTTCGTCGCGACGGGCGATGGTGCGCTGGCCGATGGGCGCATGCGCGCGCAGCTGGAGGTCGAGGCGCCGGCGCTTCGCGCGCCCCTCGCCGCCCTGACGGGCATCGCGGTCGACGGTGCGGCGACGCTTGCGCTGCGCGCCGAAGGCCCGCCGGCGGCGCCCGTGGTCGCGCTCGACCTGGGGCTGCGCGACCTCGTCGTCACGGGCACGCCGCTCGATGCGCTGCTGGGCCCGGCGCCGCGCCTCGAGGCGACGCTGCTGCCGGCCGCCGGACGGATCGGCGTGCCGAGCCTCGTGCTGTCCGGTGCCGCGCTCGGCCTCGAGGCGGCGGGGGTGATAGATGCCCAGGGCATCGCGGCCGATCTCGCGATCGGCCTGACCCGGCTCGCGGCGCTCGACCCTGCCCTCGACGGTGCGCTCGCGATCCGCGCGCGTGTCGACGGGCCGCTCGCCGCGCCGTCCGTCGC
>CAIOSQ010000154.1 GCA_903860935.1 uncultured Rhodospirillales bacterium
GCCGGTCCTCGCCATCACCCATCGTGGCGTGATCCGGGCGCTGCACGCCGCGGCCCGCGGCTGGGACATGACCGGCAAGCCGCCCGATCGCCTGGCGCCGCATCTCGCGCTGCATGTCTTTCGCCTGTCGCCGGATGGCGC
Organism: uncultured Rhodospirillales bacterium; assembly: GCA_903860935.1. GTDB lineage: Bacteria > Pseudomonadota > Alphaproteobacteria > CACIAM-22H2 > CACIAM-22H2 > CAIOSQ01. The sequence goes on from CAIOSQ010000154.1 coordinate 142, forward strand.
CCCGGCGGTCGAGGCGCTGAACCTGGAACTGGCGCCGCGCGCGCCGGGGCCGCCCGCATGATCGGCGCCGACCGGCCGCGCCTGCTGCTTCATGTCCAGCACCTGCTGGGCACGGGGCATCTGCGCCGCATGGCGGCGATCGCGGGCGCGCTCGCGGCGCGCGGCGCGGCAGTGACGCTGATGTCCGGCGGGCCGCCCCTGCCGGATTTCGTCCCGCCGCCCGGCGTCGCCATGGTGCAGCTGCCGCCGGCGCGGGCCGCCGACGCGACCTTCCGCGTGCTGCTGGACGAAAGCGGGCGCCCGGTCGACGACGCCTGGCGCGCGGCCCGGCGCGCGCGCGTCCTCGCGATCCTGGCGCAGACACGGCCGGACCTGCTGCTGATCGAGCATTTTCCGTTCGGGCGACGGATGCTCGAATTCGAGCTGCTGCCGCTGATCGCCGCGGCGCGCGCACTGCCGCGACCGGCCTTCGTCGCAAGCTCGGTGCGCGACGTGCTGGTCGCCAAGCCGGAGCCGCACAAGCGCGCCGCCATGGTCGCGCGCGCGGCGGCCCTGTTCGACCGCGTCCTCTTCCACGGCGACCCGATGCTGCTCGATCTCGCGCGCAGCCTGCCCGAGGCGACGGCGCTGGGCGACCGTCTGGTCGCGACCGGCTATGTCGCGCTCCCGCCCCCGCAGCCGCCGCCCGGCGATGACGGCGTCGACGAGATCGTGATCTCCGCCGGCGGCGGCGCGGTCGGCCGCCGGCTGCTCGACTGCGCGCTCGCGGCGCGCGCGCTGTCGGCCGAGGGCCACCGCCGCTGGCGGATCCTCGCCGCGGGCACGGGGCTTGCCGCGCGCCGGGAAGACGGGCTGATCGTCGAGCCCAACCGTCCGGATTTCCCTGCCCTCCTGCCGCGGACCCGGCTCTCGGTCAGCCAGGCCGGGTACAATACGGTCGTCGATCTGCTGGCGGCGCGCGCCCGGGCCGTGCTCGTGCCATTTGCCGCCGAGCGCGAAAACGAACAAAGTCTGCGGGCTGCTGCGCTCGCCGCGCGCGGCCTCGCCACCTGTCTCGACGAAGCGGAGCTTTCCCCCGACATGCTCGCCCAGGCCATCGACCGCGCCGCCGCCGCGCCAGGACCGACCCACGACATCCGGCTCGACGGCGCCGCATGCAGTGCCGACGCGCTGCTCGGCTGGTGCCGGCGATGAGCGCGACGACCATGGCGGACTGGGCGGCGCTGGACGCAGAGCTCGCGCTCTGGGCCGATGCCGGACGCGTCGCCGGGCTGTGGTGGCGCGACGACGACGCGACCGTGCCAAGCCCGGCCCTCGACACGCTGCTCGCGATCCGCGCGCGGCTGGGCCTGCCGGTCGCGCTCGCCGTCATCCCGGCCCGCGCCCAGACGAGCCTCGCCCAGCGCCTCTCTGGCGAGGACGGCGTGACGGTGTGGCAGCATGGCTGGGCGCATATGAACCACGCACCGGTCGGCGCCGCGAAGGCGGAGCTCGGGCCCGAGCGGCCGCCCGCCTATGTCCTCGGCGAACTCGCGCGCGGCTGGCTCGCCCTCGACCAGGTATTCGGTACGACCGGCTGGATGCACGCCCTCGTGCCGCCGCATAACCGCATTGCGCCGCCGCTCGCAGCCGCCCTGCCGCAGGCCGGCTATGTGGGGCTCTCGGCCGGGCTGGGGCCGCGTGCGCGCGGCGCGCGCGGCGTCGTCAACGCCCATGTCGACATCATGGACTGGGGGACGCGGCGCTTCGCCGGCGAGGCGGTGGCCCTCGGCGCCCTGGTCGCGAGCCTCGCCGCGCATCGCACCGGTTCCGCCGATCCCGACGAGCCGGTCGGTTTCCTGACCCACCATCTGGCGCATGACGACGACGCCTGGCGCTTCACCGAGGCGGCTCTGGCGCGGCTGGCGGCACATCGCGCCGTGCGTTTCAGCGATCCGAGGACCTTGTTCGCATGAGCATCCACCGCTACCCCTCCAACGCCCTCACCGGCGACTATGCCCGCGCCGGGCTCGGTCTTGCCCTGACCCTCGGCCCCGCCGCGATGGTGGCGCCGGGCTCGGGCGCGCTCTGGGTGCTGCTGCCGCTCGCGCTGCTCTTCGGGGTCTTCGCGTTGCGCACCCTCGCGCGGCAGCGAGCGACGGTGGAGCTGGCTGACGATGGCGTGTCGATTGCGACATGGCGTCGCGCCGCTTTGTCCTGGCGCGACATGACGCAGTTGCGCGTAGACTATTACTCGACGCGTGGCGATCGCGCGGGGGGATGGATGCAGCTGACCGCAAAAGGGCAAGGTGCCTCGATCCGCGTCGATTCGGCGATCGAGGATTTCGTCGCCATCGCGCGCGCCGCGGCCGATGCCGCGCGCGCCAACGGCCTCGAGGTCAGCGAGGCGACGCGCGTCAATCTCGCCCATCTCGGGATCGCGATCGATGCCTGACGGCGATCTCCTGCGCGTCGAGGACGTCGCGATCGAGTTCCGCGTCCACGACACGCTGGTGCGTGCCGTCGACGGCGTCAGCTTCCGCGTCCGGCCGGGATCGACGGTCGCGATCGTCGGCGAATCCGGCTCCGGCAAATCGGTCATCAGCCAATCGATCCTGGGCATCCTGCCGAAGACCGCGCGTATCGCGCAGGGCCGGCTGCTCTTCGCCGATCCACGCGCCGGCGAAACCCAGGTCGACATCGCGCAGCTCGACCCGCGCGGCGAGGCGATGCGCCGCCTGCGCGCCGCCGGCATCTCGATCGTCTTCCAGGAGCCGATGACCTCGCTGTCGCCGCTGCACACGGTCGGCGACCAGGTCGGCGAGGCGCTGGCCCTGCACGAGACGCTGACGCCCGCCGAGCGCACCGAGCGGGTGGAAGACATGCTGGCCCGGGTCGGATTTCCCGACCCCGTGCGTGCGATGCGCACCTATCCCTTCGAGCTTTCGGGGGGGTTGCGCCAGCGCGCGGTGATCGCGATGGCGCTGATCTGCCGCCCGGCGCTGGTGATCGCCGACGAACCGACCACCGCCCTCGACGTCACCATCCAGGCGCAGATCCTGAAGCTGCTCCAGGATCTGCAACAGAGCCTGGGCATGGCGGTGTTGCTGATCACCCATGACCTCGGCGTGGTCGCGAACATGGCCGAGGAGGTCGTGGTCATGTATCGCGGCCGGGTGATGGAATCGGGCACGCGCGACGATCTGCTGCGCCGGCCGCAGCACCCCTATCTGAAGGCGCTGCTGCGCGCCGTGCCGCGCTTCGACATGAAGCCGGACGAGCGGCTGACGCCGCTGCGCGAGATCAAGCCGGAGACCGGCCATCTGCTCGCCGAGCAGGCACCCTGGACGCCGGAGGCCGACGCCGCCGGGCCGCTGCTGGCGGTCGAGGGCCTGACGCGCAGCTTCGTGACGCGCAAGGGCGGCTTCTTCGCGGCCAAGACCGAGAACCGCGTGCTCGCGGTCGACGATGTCGGCTTCGAGCTGCAGCGCGGCGAATGCCTGGGGCTGGTCGGCGAATCCGGCTGCGGCAAGACGACCGTGTCGAAAATGATCCTGCGCGCCCTGGCGCCGGACAGCGGCAAGGTCCTTTTCAACGACCGCGGCACGATCCGCGATGTCCATGCGATGGGGCCGGAGGATCTCTTCGCCTTCCGCCGCCGCATCCAGTTCATCTTCCAGGACCCCTACGCGTCGCTCAATCCGCGCATGACGGTCTACGACCTGATCGCCGAGCCGCTGGTCATCCATTCCATCGGCGACGAGGCCTATCGCCGCGAGATGGTCGCCGAGCTCATGAAGCTGGTCGGGCTCGATGCGCGCTGGACCAACCGCTATCCGCATTCCTTCTCGGGCGGCCAGCGCCAGCGCATCGGCATCGCGCGGGCGCTCGCGCTCAAGCCCGACCTCCTGCTCTGCGACGAGCCGGTCTCGGCGCTCGACGTGTCGATCCAGGCGCAGATCCTGAACCTGCTCAAGGACCTCAAGCAGCAGCTCGGTCTCACCTACCTCTTCGTCTCGCACAACCTCGCCGTGGTCGACTACATCGCCGACCGCATCGCGGTGATGTGCCGCGGGCGGCTGGTCGAGATCGCGCCGCGCGCGCAGCTCTTCAAGCGCCCGGTGCATCCATACACGCGCGCGCTGCTCGCCGCGGTCCCCGACCCCGATCCCGACCGGCGCCTCGACCTCGGCGCGCTGATGGAAGGCCGAGCCTCGAAGCCGGAGGCCTGGCCGATGCCCTTCCGGCTCGATGGCACCGCGCCGGCGGGGCTCGTCGATCTCGGCGACGGCCATCGCGTCCGGGCGCGCCAGGGCGCCAGCATCGACCAGATCCTCGGGCGGAGCGCCGCATGACCAGATCCCGGCTCGCGACGGCGATCCTTCTCGCGGCGCTGGCCCTCGCATCGGCCGGACCGGCCAGCGCGCAGGGCGTCACGGACAGCCCGAGCCTCGCGGCCGAGGTCGCCGCAGGACGGCTGCCTGCGGTCGCCGAGCGTCTGCCGCGCGCGCCGCTCGTCCATGCGCCCGGCGGCGATTTCGAGCCCGGCCGCCATGGCGGCGAGCTGCGCCTGATCATGGGGCGTTCGCAGGACGTGCGCATGATGGCCGTCTACGGCTATGCGCGCCTGGTCGGCTACGACACCCGCTTCCAGCTCCAGCCCGACATCCTGGAGGCGGTGGAGAACGAGGATGACCGCGTCTTCACGCTGCGGCTGCGTCCCGGTCATCGCTGGTCCGACGGGCACCCCTTCACCAGCGCGGATTTCCGCTACTGGTGGGAGGACGTCGTCGGCAACCGCCAGATCGCGCCCTCCGGCCCGCCCCAGACGCTGCTCGCCGACGGCCAGCCGCCGCGCGTCACGTTTCCTGACGCGCATACGGTGCGCTTCGCCTGGGATCGGCCGAACCCGTATTTCCTGCCGGCCCTCGCCGCGCCCTCGCCGCTCTACATCTACCGGCCTGCGCATTACCTGAAACAGGTTCACCAGAAATACGCGGACAAGGCGAAGCTCGAGGACCGGGTCAAGGCCGAGCGGATGCGCAACTGGGCCCAGTTGCACAACCGCCTCGACAACATGTACCGCAACGACAATCCGGATCTGCCGACGCTGGAGCCCTGGGTGCTGCAGACGAAGCCGCCCGCCGAACGCTTCGTCTTCGTGCGCAACCCCTATTTCCATCGCATCGACGCCGACGGGCGGCAGCTGCCCTATATCGACCGCGTCACGATGGCGGTCGCCGACGCCAAGCTGATCCCGCTCAAGGTCAATGCCGGCGAGGCGGATCTGCAGGCGCGCGGCCTCGCCTTCAACAACTACACCTTCCTGCGTCAGGCCGCGAAGCAGGGCGCCTTCGACGTCCGTCTATGGGACACGGCCAAGGGCGCGCAGCTCGCGCTCTACCCCAATCTCAACGCCGAGGATCCGGTCTGGCGCACGCTCAACCGCGATCCGCGCTTCCGGCGCGCCCTGTCGCTCGCGATCAACCGGCGCGAGATCAACCAGGTCGTCTATTTCGGTCTGGCGCTCGAGGGGCACAACACGGTGCTTCCTAATTCCGTGCTCCACGATCCGGCGCTGCGGGCCGCGCGGTTCGACCTTGCCGAGGCCAACCGCCTGCTCGACGAGATCGGGCTGAAGCGCGTCAGCCGACGCGGTCTGCGCCAGCTGCCCGACGGGCGGCCACTCGAGATCACGGTCGAGACCGCGGGCGAGGACACCGAGCAGACCGACGTCCTCCAGCTGATCCATGACAGCTGGCTCGAGGCGGGCGTCAAGCTCTTCATCAAGCCCTCGCAGCGCGAGTATTTCCGCAACCGCGTCTTCGCCGGGAAGTCGGTGATGACGATCTGGAGCGGGATCGAGAACGGGCTGCTCACGCCGGGCACCAATCCCGAGGAGTTCGTGCCGGTGAGCCAGCAGCACCTGCACTGGCCGAAATGGGGGCAGCATGTCGAGACCGGCGGCCGGTCCGGCGAGCCCATCGACGACCCCGCGGCGCGCGAGCTGATGCGGCTCAACGAGGCGTGGCGCAACGCAGGCGGCGAGTTCGAACGCTTCGCCGCCTGGAAGCGCATCCTCGAGATACACGCCGAGCAGGTCTTCACCATCGGCCTCGTCGCCAATGTCCGCCAGCCGGTCGTCGTCTCGACGCGGCTGCGCAACGTACCGCAGACCGGCATCTACAACTGGGATCCCGGCGCGTTCTTCGGCATCTACCGCCCCGATTCCTTCTGGTTCGCGGAGGCGCGCCGCACCGCGGCGGCGCAGCCCTGAGGACGGCCACGATGCTTGCCTATCTCGCCCGCCGGCTGCTCGTCATGATCCCGACCCTGGTCGCGATCAGCGCCATCGTCTTCTTCATCATCCAGCTGCCGCCCGGCGATTATCTCTCGACCATGGTCGAGGAATTGCTGGCCCAGGGCGAGAAGCCGGACGGCGACCGCATCCGCATGCTGCGCGAGCAATTCGGTCTCGACCGCACGCCGATCGAGCAATACCTGCACTGGGCCGGGGGGCTGCTGGTCGGCGATCTCGGCTGGTCCTTCGAATACAACCTGCCGGTCTCGCAGGTCGTCGGTGAGCGGCTGGTGATGAGCTTCCTGCTCGCCTTCGCGGCCACGCTGTTCACCTACATCGTCGCCTTCCCGATCGGGATCTACTCGGCGGTGCGGCAGTATTCGGTCGGCGACTATGCGCTCACCTTCGTCGGCTTCATCGGTCTGGCGACGCCCAGCTTCCTGATCGCGCTGGTCGTGATGCATTTCTCGAATGTCTGGTTCGGCGCGCCGGTCGGCGGCCTCTACGATCCGGCCTATGCCGAGCAGCCGCTGAGCTGGGCGAAATTCGTCTCCGTGCTCGGCCATATCTGGATCCCCATCGTCGTGATCGGCCTGTCCTCGACCGCCGAGATGATCCGCCAGCTGCGCGCGAACCTGCTCGACGAGCTGCAGCGACCCTATGTCGTCACCGGCCGCGCCAAGGGCCTGACCGAGGGACGTCTGCTGTTCAGATATCCGCTGCGCATGGCGCTCAATCCCTTCATCGCCGACATCGGATCGATCCTGCCGAAGCTGATCTCCGGCTCGGCGATCGTCGGCGTCGTCCTGTCGCTGCCGACCAACGGCCCGATGCTGCTGCGCGCCCTGCAATCCCACGACATGTATCTGGCCGGATCGTTCCTGATGATCGAGGCCGTGCTGGTCGTGGTCGGCATGCTGATCAGCGACATCGCGCTCGCGCTGCTCGATCCGCGCATCCGCCTCGGCGCGGGGTCAGAAAAATGAGCCAGCCCATTCCCCATTACGTCGATCCGCGGCCCTTCGATCCGCAGGCGGGCGAACGCCTGAGCCCGGAGCTCGAGCGCTACTACATGTCCTCGCAATGGCGGATGATGTGGCTGAAGCTGCGCCGCCATCGCCTTGCCGTCATATCCGGTGCGATCCTGGCGGCGCTCTACGCGATGATCCTGATCGCGGAGATCCTGGCGCCCTACGATCCGAACACCCGCCATACCGAGTTCATCTACGCCCCGCCGCAGGATGTACGTCTGTTCCACGAGGGCCGCTTCGTCGGACCGCATGTCCTGGGATGGGAAAAGTCCCTCGACATGGACACGCTCAAGCGCGTCTACACGCCCGATCCCGCCAAGGTCGAGAAACTGCGATTCCTCTGCAGCGGCGACACCTACCGCTTCTGGGGGCTGATCGAGGGGTCCTTCCACCTCGTCTGCCCGGCCGAGGGCGGGCAGTTCTTCTGGCTCGGCACCGATCGGCTCGGCCGCGACATGCTGAGCCGGATGATCTCGGGAGCGCGCATCTCGCTGACCATCGGCGTGGTCGGCGTCGCGATCAGCTTCGTGCTCGGCATCGCGCTGGGCGGGCTCGCCGGCTATTACGGCGGCTGGGTCGACGCGACGATCACGCGCGCGATCGAGATCATCCGCTCCTTCCCGAAGCTGCCGCTGTTCATGGCGCTGTCGGCGGCGCTGCCGATCTGGCTGCCGCCGATCTGGGTCTATTTCGGGATCACGATGATCGTCGGGCTCATCGACTGGACCGGTCTCGCGCGCGCCGTGCGCTCGAAGCTGCTGGCGCTGCGCGAGGAGGATTTCTGCACCGCGGCCGTGCTGATGGGCGCCAATCCGCGGCGCATCATCGGCCGCCATCTGCTGCCCAGCTTCATGAGCCATCTCGTCGCCGTGGCGACGCTGAACATCCCCGAGATGATCCTGGCGGAGACCGCGCTCTCCTTCCTCGGCCTCGGCCTGCGTCCGCCGGTGACGTCCTGGGGCGTGCTGCTGACCGAGGCGCAGAACATCAACGCGGTCGCGCTCTATCCCTGGCTGCTGCTGCCGATCGTGCCGGTGGTCGTCACCGTGCTGGCGTTCAACTTCCTCGGCGACGGGCTTCGCGACGCGGCCGATCCCTACAAGTGATCGCCGCCTAGAGCCGCTCCAGCCACAGGCTCGTCTCGTGGGCGCCCGCCGGAAACGGCAGGGCGCCCAGCGGTGACGCGGCGATCTCCGCGGCGAGCCGGGTCGCGGCGTAGCGCGAACTCCACAAGATCCGCCAGCCGCCCGCGGCGAGCGCCGGGGCCAGCGCGTTCTGCTCGTTGTAGCCCCGCCACGTCCAGGCGTCGGGATAGGCGTCGGGCAGGAAGATGTCGTGCACATGCACGATCGCCCCGGCGGGCAGGGCCGGCATCACGTCGTTGAACAGCAGGTCGACATCGCTGCCGGGCATCAGCACATGGCTGGAATCCACGACCAGGACGTCGCCGGCACGCAGCTCCGCGAAGAGCGCGCGTGGGGCGCGCTGTACCGGCATCCGGGACAAGGCGACCGGCAGGGCGGAGATGTCCGCGCGCGGCGCCGGGTCGATGGCCGTGAGCCGGGTGGGGAGGCCGCCATCGGCGATCGCGCGGGCGAAGACGCGCGTGGAATGTCCGGATCCGACCTCGATCAGCCGCGCGGGACGCCGCAGGCGGAGCATCGTATAGCCGATCGCGGCATCGAGACGCGGGAACCAGTCCTGCGCGAAGCGCGGCGCGGGCGGCGCGCCGCCGAAGCGCGCGAATTCGGCCATGAAGCCACCGGCCGCGTCGAGCAGCATGCGCATCTCGGGCACGGCGGCGGCGAAGAGCGGCTCCAGGGCAGGATAGGATCGCGGCGGGATCGCGGCATCGGCGTGGCGGTGGGGCAGGAACCAGCCGCGCTTCGCCCCGCACAGCGTCGCGAGGCCGAGCCCCAGGCGCCGCAGCGCGGGCATGGTCATGGCGCGGCGCTCATCGGTTCGCGATCATGGAACCAGGGTCATGCCTTCCATGGCGACGACCGTGCCCGGACGCATCTCCTCGGCGGCCGCGGCGATCTCGTCCATGCGGGCGTCGTCATTGGTCGGATCGTGGTGGAAGATCGCGAGCCGGTGTACATTGGCATCCTCGCAGAGCCGGATGCCCTCTTCCCAAGTGGAATGGCCCCAGCCGACCCGCGCGGCGAATTGCGCGTCGCCATAGGTGCAGTCGTAGACCAGCAGGTCGGCGTCGCGGACCAGCTCCAGTACCGCCTTGTCGCGCGTTCCGGGCACATGCTCGGTATCGGTGACGTAGCAGATCGACTTGCCGGCATGCTCGATGCGGTAGCCGGTGGCGCCGTTGGGATGGTTGAGCGCCGCCGTGCGCACGACAAGGCCGCGCCCGAGATCGAGCGGCATGCCGGCCCTGAAATCGTTCAATTCGCGCGCCGCCGCGAGATTGGCCATCGGCACCGGAAAGAACGGATCGCGCATCAGCTCGGAGACGATCTCGCGCAACGTATGGTCCGGCAGCAGATGCCCCGCCCAGAGCCGGAAATTATTGGCCGGATTGTAGATCGAGCTGAAGAAGGGCAGGCCGCAGATATGGTCGAAATGCGTATGCGAGAAGAGTAGGTCCGCATCGATCACGCCGTGGCGGTCGAGCTTCGCGCCGAGGCGGCGGAGCCCCGTGCCGGCATCCAGGATCAGGAGCCGCCCGCCGACCCGGATCTCCAGGCATGGCGTGTTGCCGCCATAGCGCATCGTGTCGGGGCCGGGACACGCGATCGAGCCGCGCACGCCCCAGAAGGTCACGGATAGAGCCGGCATCGCGCGCTCCTCATGTCGCCAGGCGATAGCCGCCCGGCGCGGTCAGCAGGATCGTGGCCTTCGTCGCATCTTCTTCAATTTTCTGACGAAGGCGATAGATATGGGTCTCAAGTGTATGCGTGTTCACGCAGGCGTTGTAGCCCCATATCGCCCCGAGGAGCGAGTCGCGCGACACGACCGCGCCGGCGGCGCGGTGAAGCTGGCGCAGGATCGCCGCCTCCTTGTCGGTCAACCGGATCGGCGCACCCGTCCGCGTGTCGACGATCATCCGGCGCGCCGGCTGGAAAAGATGAGGTCCGATCCTGAATTCGGCCCCGGAGATCGCGGCGTGCTGGCGCAGCTGGGCACGCAGTCGCGCCATCAGCTCGCCAAGCCGGAACGGCTTGGTTATGTAGTCGCTCGCGCCGGCATCGAGCCCCGCGATCGTCGCCTGCTCGCCGACATCGCCGGTCAGCATGATGACCGGGCAGTCGATCCCCGCGCCACGCAGCTTGCGGCAGAGCGTGCGCCCGTCCATGTCTGGCAGGCCGACATCGAGGAGGATGGCATCGAAGGTCTCGCGCGTGGCAAGGTCGAGGCCTTCGGCGGCCGAAGACGCCTCCACGGGCTCGAAATCCTCCGCCAGCTGCTCGGTCAGCGCCGCACGCAGATTGGGCTCGTCATCGACGAGCAGGACGCGTTTCTTCGCAACCATGGGCGGACTGTCCTTCACCGGGGTACCCATCGGCAAGCCTGTCCGGACGGCATGGCAGAATCTGCCGCGATATGTCGCGGCATGACGGGCGGGGCCTCAACAAGCCCTTGATATCATTAACGTCGGAAAATGGGCTGACTATTGCATAGCCCTACGCATGCAGATCGTCGCGCATGAATTCTTGACGCCCGCCACGCCGGTGCAGCCGCCAGGCGCCGCGTCGGCGCCGACCGGCGAGGCGGTATCCGGGGCTGGGGCCGGTCCCGGGTTCCGCGACATGCTCGCGGCCTTGAACCCCCTGCAAGGCCTGCCCGTGATCGGTGCGATCTACCGGCACGTCACCGGCGACGTCCCGCATCCCGCCGCCCAGGTCGTCGGCAGTCTGATTTTCGGAGGGCCGATCGGGCTGATGCTCGGCGCGCTCACGGCGACCTTCGAGCAGACGACCGGCAAGACACCGGTCCAGATGGCGATGGACGCGATCTCGCCCGGACGCCCCGATCCGGGGGCCACGACCCTCGCCGAGGCCATGATGCCCGCGGAGCCGGAAACGCCTCCGGTGCCCCCCGCATCCCTGATGCCCGCGCAGGTGCCACTCCAGGCC